>PLEM01000188.1 GCA_003137035.1 Bryobacterales bacterium
GACCAGCGGCCGGCCGGTGCGCATGAAATGCACGAACGGCTCGTTGATCGATTCCGCCTCGGCCGCGTACTCCGGGGCGAGCGAGACCTCGATTCCGGCGGCGCGCAGGCGCGCGAAGCCCTGTCCGGCGACGCGCGGGTTGGGGTCTTCCATGGCGGCGACGACGCGGCGGACCCCCGCGGCGATGAGGGCGTCCACGCAGGGGCCGGTGCGGCCTTGATGGCAGCAGGGTTCCAGGCTGATGTAGAGCGTGGCGCCGCGGGCCGCTTCTCCCGCCTCCTCAAGCGCGACGATTTCGGCGTGCTTTTGGCCGGCGTAGGTGTGGAACCCCTGGCCGACGACCACCCCGTCGCGCTCGAACAGGGCGCCGACCGCCGGATTCGGGCTGTTCCGTCCCGCTCCCTGGCGCGCCAGATCCAGCGCCTGGCGAATGTAGTCTGGGATCATGGTTCAAACAGGGAGGCGACAAACCGTTCTGCTTCGAAGGGCAGCAGGTCCTCGGGTTTCTCGCCTACGCCCACGTAGCGGATGGGCAGGTTGAGCTCGCGGGCAATCGGGATCACGACGCCACCCTTGGCCGTGCCGTCGAGCTTGGTGAGTACGATGCCGGTAACGCCGGAGGTCTCGGTGAAGCGCCGGGCCTGCTCCAGACCGTTCTGGCCGGTGGTGGCGTCCAGCACCAGCAGAATGTCATGGGGCGCGCCGGGAATCACTTTGGCGGCGGTACGCTTCATCTTCTCTAGTTCCTGCATGAGATTCGATTTGGTGTGCAGGCGGCCGGCAGTGTCGGCAATGACGTAGTCGATCTTGCGGGCGCGTCCGGCTTGAATGGCGTCGAAGAGAATGGCGCTGGGGTCGGAGCCGGGGTTTTGCCGGATCACCTCGGTGGAGGTTCGCTGGCCCCAGATCTCCAATTGTTCGATAGCGGCGGCGCGAAAGGTGTCGGCGGCGCACAGCAGAACGCTGCGGCCCTCTTCGCGGTACAGGCGCGCCAGTTTTCCGATCGTGGTGGTCTTGCCGGTGCCGTTGACCCCCACCACCAGCACCACCGCCGGGGGTTCCGCAACGCGGGGCAGCGGCCGCTCGGTGGCTTCCAGCACCTCCACCAGGTGGTTGCGGATGAGCTGGCGGAGTTCCTGGACGTCACCCACCAGCTTCCGGTCAACCCGCTGGCGGATGATCTCCAGGATCTCCTGGGTGGTCTTGACGCCGATGTCCGCGCCGAGAAGCGTGTATTCCAGCTCCTCCAGCAGGTCCGCATCGATCTCCTTGCGGCCCGCCAGGGCGGTCTCCAGATGCGACGCCAATCCCTGCCGGGTCTTCTCGATACCGCTCTTGAGGCGGTCGAGGAGCGAGGGTTCGGTAGCGACCGATCCGAACAGGGTCTGAATCATTGCTGAGCTTTATTGTAGCAGCGGGGCGTATCTGGACTGTGAGCGGCGGCCCGTTGTAGGTTACAATTGACAGCGCAGCCACATGCAATCGATCGGACGATACCAGATCCTGAGCGAGCTGGGACGAGGAGCCATGGGAGTGGTGTATCGTGCCCTCGACCCAGCCATTAACCGCCCTGTCGCCATCAAAACCATCAAGCTGACGGAGATTACCGACGCAGCCGAAAGGGAACGCCTGCGCGAGCGGCTGTTCCGGGAGGCTCAGTCGGCGGGCATTCTCTCTCACCCCAACATTGTCACGGTCTACGATGTGGGGGAAGAGGGCGAGGTCACCTACATTGCGATGGAGTTCGTCAACGGCTCCAGCCTGGAGAAGGTGTTGCTGTTGCCGGAGCCGCTCGAGCCGCAGACGGTGGTGAGCATCCTGCAGCAGACGGCGGCGGGGCTCGATTTCGCCCACAAAAAGGGAATCGTACATCGCGACGTCAAACCGGCCAACGTCATGCTGGACGAGGACGGCGCGGCCAAGATCGCCGATTTCGGCGTGGCCAAGATCTCGCAGTCGCAGCAGATGACGCAGACCGGCATGGTGCTCGGAACGCCGAACTACATGTCCCCCGAGCAGGTGCAGGGCAAGCCGGTGGATGGACGCGCGGACCAGTTCTCTCTGGCGGTAGCAGCGTACGAAATGCTGACCGGCGAGAAACCCTTCGCCGCCGAGACGCTCACCACGGTTCTGTACAAAATCGTTTCCGAAGACCCCCTGCCTCCGCAACACCTGAACCCGACGCTGGCCTGGGCGGTGGCGATGGTGCTGAACCGGGCGCTCTCGAAGGACCCCACGAAGCGCTACCCCACCTGCACGGAGTTCGTGACCGCGCTGGATGCGGCGCTGAAGACCAAGAAAGGCTGGAAGCCGCTGCCGCGCGGTTCGAGCCAGAACCTGCCGACCGAGGTAGTGGGCACGCCGATCGGCGAGAGCACCACGCAGCGGCGGGCGCGGGTGACGGCGCCGCCGCGGCGGAGGCACTGGATCTGGTCCATTCTGGCGGCTGGCTTGGCCGTACTGGGAGTGGGAGGGCTGTTGTACGTTGGCGTCCAGCGCTGGCGGCCGGCAACGAAGGGACCCGAAGTTCTTCCCTCGGGGCCGGTGGCCTCGGGCCCCTCGGCTTTGCCCCCGGTTACGGGGCCGGCCAAGCCCAAGCCGTTTCCGGCAGTCGGGCATCCTGGCCCTACGGCCGCAACGGGAACCGGCGGACCAACCACGGCTGTGCCGCCGCGGCTTCCGCCCAATGCGCCCCAGCCGCTCCAGGTGGTCACCAACCCGCCCGGCGCGAAGGTGGTGCTCGACAACGACCAGACCAAAACCTGCCAATCGCCGTGTTCCTTCCAGGTGCCCCCGGGCCGGCATGTGCTGGCGAGCAACCAGGCGGGCTACCGCGAAGCGCTGCGGATCGTCGAAGTGAGCCGGCAGCCGCGCGAGGAGTTCGTGGACATGGTCCGCATGATGGGCACGGTCATGGTCATGGCGGACGCTCTTGGAGCCCAGATTCTGATCGACGGCAAGCCCATCCCGGAAACCACGCCGGCCAGGCTGAATCTGCCCGCCGGCAAGCACGTGGTGAGCGTGGTCAAGGACGGCCACCGCGCGGACCAGGACATCGAAGTCAAGGACGGCTCGCTGCTGAAGTACACCCTGCAGCTCAGCCCCTAAGAAACTCAGGTCTCCGGGGCCGGGGTGCGGCGCCGCTTGCGGGGCCGGGTCCAGTACTCGATCAGTGGCTCCAGCAGCAGCACCCACAGGAACGCATAGAAGCTCAGGTCCGTGCGGATGATGGCCAGCGGAAGCGCCAGCGCGCAGGCGCTGGGCACGATGCGAAGCCGGCTCGATACCCGATGGGACACCTCGACGTCCATTTCGGGGTCTACCATGTAGTGCCGCACGGCGTAGTACCAGTGCCAGTTCAGCATGAGACCCAAAGCCAGCAGGTTGCCGAAGTAGAAGAAGTGTGCGACCGCGTGATTCGGGAAGCGGCTCAGCATGGCGCTGGACAATGGCAGTACTCCGACGAACAGCAGGAATACGAGATTCAGCCAGATCAGGCGATGATTCGTCTGACGGATGAAGTGGAAGGTCAGGTGGTGCAGGTACCAGAAGGCGCTGGCCAGCAGAAACGTGGCTATGAAGCCCAGCAGCGCGGGCCACATCTCGCCGATTCTCGCCAGCAGTTCGGAGGGCGCCGCGGAGCCGGAGACTTCCGGGACCTTCACCTGAAGAATGACCAGCGTCATGGCGACGGCGAAGATGGCGTCGCTGAGCGATTGGATCCGCGCCTTGCCGAGTGGAACGCCGGTGAGCCGGGCACGGGTTCCGTTGGCGGGTTTCATAGCGAACCGCGAATTGACTAGGGTATCAGGTTAGGGGCGTGGGCGCTATCCCGCGCCGCGGGTGCTTGTCTACCGGTAGAAATCGAGGTAGGCGACCGAGCCTTCAGTACCCCAGAACTCGGCCGGCCTCGCGGACGATGTCCTCCACCTGCGGGAGAATCTCGCTTTCCAGTTGCGGGTTGTAGCCCACCCAGGTATCCAGCGCGGCCACGCGCGCGACGGGGGCGTCCAGGCAGTCGAACAACTCGCTGGCGATGCGTGCAGCCAGCTCGGCGCCGTAGCCCCAGGCCAGGCAGTCCTCGTGCGCGATCAGCACCCGGCTGGTCTTCCGGACGCTAGCCGAGATGGCCTCCCAATCGTAGGGCGCAAGGCTCCGCAGGTCGATGACCTCGACGGTCGAGCCGGGCTTTTTCCATTCGATCTGCGAGGCGGCTTGCAGCGACTTCTGCACCAGGGCGCCGTAGGTGACGATGGTGAGACTGCTCCCGGTCTTGACCAGGTTGGCCTTGCCGAACGGGATCATAAACTCGGGGCCGGGGTGCGGGGAGCGGTTGTAAGGCTCGCGGTAGAGGCGCTTGTGTTCGAGGAACAGGACCGGGTCGTCGGAGCGCAGCGCGGTGCGCAGCAGGCCGCAAGCGTCCAATGAGTTCGAGGGCATGACCACGCGCAGGCCGGGGATGTGGGTGAACTCCACTTCTCCGCATTGGCTGTGGTAAATGGCGCCGCCGCTCAGGTACCCGCCAATGGCCACGCGCACCACCACCGGGCAGGAGTAACCGCCGTTGGAGCGCCAGCGCAGCGTGGCAAGCTCGTTGCGGATCTGCATCATGGCCGGCCAGATGTAGTCGAAGAACTGGATCTCGGCCACCGGCTTCATGCCCCGGGTGGCCATGCCGATGGCGCGGCCGACGATAGCCGCCTCGGCCAGCGGCGCGTTGAAGCAGCGCTCGGAGCCGAATTCCCGCTGCAGGCCGGCGGTGGCCTTGAAGACGCCGCCCTTGCCCTTGAGCTCGGCCAGGTTCCGCTCGCGGCTGCAATCGGCCACGTCCTCGCCAAAGACCACGATGCGCGGATCGCGGCGCATCTCCTCGGCGAGCGTGAGATTGATCTCGTCGACCATGGTGCGCGGCTCGCCTTCGAGGCGCGGCGGAGTCGAGAAAGCGGAGGAAGCGGGATCCACGGTTTCGGAGTAGAGGCGCAGCAGGGCGGATCCCCGAGCGGGAGGCTGGGCGCGCAGGGCGGTCTCGGTGGCCTGCTGGATTTCGAGCTCGATCTCGTGGACGATGGTCTGCAGCGCGTAGCGGTCCATTACTCCCTCGGCGACCAGTTGCTCGGGGAACTTCACGATGGGATCGCGGGCGGCCTCGGCGGCGCGCTCGGCTTCGGATTTGTACAGCCGCTCGTCGTCGGAAAGGGAGTGAGAGTACGGCCGGGTGACCTGGGCGCGCACCAGCGCGGGACCGTTGCGGGCGCGGCACCAGGCGACGGCCTCGCGCATCGCCAGGAGGGAGGCGACAAAATCCGTGCCATCCACTTCCTCGACCAACAGGCCGGGGAACGCGCTCACCAGCGCCGCGATGTTGCCGCCGGCGGTCTGCTTCTCGACGGGGACCGAGATGGCATAGCCGTTGTCCTCTACCAGGAACAGCACCGGCAGGCCATCCAGGCAGGCCGCGTTCAAGGCTTCCCAAAACTCGCCTTCGCTGGTGGCGCCCTCGCCGGATGTCACCAGCGTGATCTCGTCGCTTTCGGGGTGCAGGCGGCGGCCCGCATCGGCGCATCCGACCGCTTGCAGGTACTGCGTGCCGGTGGGCGAGGACGAGCTGACAATGTGGAACTGGGGCGCGCTCCAGTGAGAGGGCATCTGCCGGCCGCCGGACCCGATGTCGTCGGCGGAGCCCACGGCCGACAGCAGCATTTGTTCGGCGGTGACCCCCAGCATGAGGCACAGGGCGCGATCGCGGTAGTACGGATAGATCCAGTCGTGGCCGGGGCGCAGAGCCATGCCCGCGGCGGCCTGGATGGCCTCGTGGCCGGCGCCGCTGATCTGGAAAAAGATCCTGTTCTGGCGCTTCAGCAGAACTTCCCGGTCGTCCAGGCGGCGGGACAGGTGCATCACGCGGAAGGCCCGGACGAGTGCGTCGGGATCGAGCCCGGCGAGGCGGCCGGGCGATTCGGAAGCGGCCTGGACTCTGGTGCGAGCGGCCATGCGAAAGCGCCTCCCAGTTCAAGTGTAGCCGAGGGCGTCTTCTACGGGGTAGAGATCCGCCTGGCTTGCGCCACGCCAACCGGCAACGTCCGCGCTCGAGTGTGCGATGATTTTACTTCATGCTGAACACCACCTCGCGGGGACGAGCGATCGCCGCCGCATTCGTGCTTTTTCTGGCGCCCATTGTCTTGGGAGGTGCGGAATTCGCGGTCACGCCCGACGTGCAGGCGGCGCTCGACCGGATCTCGGCCGATTCGCTTAGAGGACATGTGTCGTTCCTGGCTTCCGACCTTTTGGAAGGTCGGAACACGCCATCGGCAGGGCTCGACATCGCCGCGGAGTATATCGCCGCGCAGTTCCGGCGGGCCGGCCTCGATCCCGGCGGCGACGACGGCTACTTCGAGACCGCCCGCTTCATCACGGTGAAACCCAATCTCGAGCGATTCGAGTTGGCGTTGGAAAGTGGCGGTCATAGGGTCGTGGTGGAGAAGGACAAGGTGACCCCCGGACACATGCTGGCCAGCATCGAACTCGCGGGCGCGCCACTCATCAAAGCGAGCGCGCAGGATCTGGCGGACGCCTCTAAGTGGACGCCCCAACAGGTGCGGGGGAAGGTAATCCTCACGGAGTTCCCGGCCTTCGGTTCGTTCGCTCCCGAGGTCATCCAGAAAGTCCAGGATATGATGCGTGAGAGCCGCGCGAACCTGGCCAAACTCCAGCCCGCCGCGGTCATCATGGTGATGCGGGGCGGATTCGGCCGGGATGCATCCGCGCTGGTCGATCCCGGCGAGCCTGCGGGCGCGCCGACCATCCGGGTGAATGACCCCGAGTTCCGGAAGTTCTACGAGACCATTCAGCCCGGCGCCACCGTCACGTTGAGGATCGCCGCGTCGGCCCAGGAGCCGGTAACGCTGCGCAACGTGGTGGGGATTCTGCGCGGCTCGGACCCGGCGCTGAAGAATACCTACGTGCTGGTCTCGGCGCACTACGATCACATCGGGATCTGCTCGACCGGCAGCGACCGCATTTGCAACGGGGCGAACGACGACGCCAGCGGCGCGGCATCGGTGATGGAACTGGCCTCCGCGCTGGCGAAGATGCGCGACCGGCCGAAGCGGAGCCTGGTGTTCATCGCCTATTTCGGTGAAGAGAAGGGACTCGTCGGCTCGCGCTACTACGGACGGCACCCGGTCGTTCCGATCGCCCAGACGGTGGCCGACATCAACCTCGAACAACTGGGACGGACCGACGACCCCTCCGGATCGCAGGTGGGTCACGTGTCCATCACCGGATTCGACTACTCCGATATCGGCGCGACCTTCGCCCAGGCCGGCCAGTTGACTGGCATCGCGCTGACCATGGACGAGAAGAGGAGCGATTCCTACTTCGCGCGGAGCGACAATCAGGCGCTGGCGGACCTGGGTGTCCCGGCGCACACGCTGGTGGCAGCCTACGATTATCCGGACTATCACCGGCCGGGAGACGAATGGCAGAAGCTCGACTACGCGAACATGGAGAAGGTCGATCGCATGATCGCCGCCGGGCTGCTCATGATTGCCGGCAACCCCGAGCCGCCGAAGTGGAACGAAGCCAATCCAAAGGCCGAGCGGTACCTGAAAGCCTGGAAGCAGCGGATGGGAAACTGAAGACATGTACGATCTGTCGTTCTTTCGAGGCAACCTGGACGCGATTGCGGCGCGCCTGGCCGAGCGCGGCTTCGCGCTGAACATCGAGGAATTCCGCGATCTTGACGGGCGGCGGCGGGCCGCGGTGACGGAAGCCGAACAGCTCAAGGCCCGGCGGAACTCCGAGAGCCTGGAGATCCAGAAGTTGCGCAAGCAAGGAATGGATACCGCCGAGAGGCAACAGGCGGTGCGCACCGCCGCTGAGCGCATCTCCGCGCTCGACAAGCAGGTGGAGGGACTGGACGACGAGTTTCGCCTGGCGCTGGCCAGCGTGCCCAACCTGCCGCACGCCTCCGTGCCCAGCGGGCGGACCGCGGAAGACAACGTGGAAGTGCGCCGCTGGGGCCAGCCGCGGCAATTCGATTTCTCGCCCAAAGCCCATTGGGACCTCGGGCCGGAGCTGGGGATTCTGGATCTGGAGCGGGCGGCGAAGGTCACCGGGGCGCGGTTCGCGGTCTATTGGGACCTGGGCGCGAAGCTCGAGCGGGCGCTCATCAACTTCATGCTCGACGTGCACACGCGCGAGCACGGCTACACGGAAGTGCTGCCGCCCTTCCTGATCAACTCGGCCAGCCTGTTCGGGACGGGACAGTTGCCGAAGTTCGCCGAAGACTTGTTCAAGATCGAAAACACCGACTTCTGGCTGGCGCCCACGGCCGAGGTGCCGGTGACGAACCTGTTCCGCAACGAGACGCTGGACGCGGACCGCCTGCCCATCAAGCTGTGCGCCTACACGCCGTGNNCGCGACGTGCGCGGCATCATCCGCCAGCACCAGTTCCAGAAAGTCGAGCTGGTGAAATTCGCGCGGGCGGAACAGAGCTACGAGGAACTGGAGAAGCTGACCGCGGACGCCGAGGACATCCTGCGCCGGCTGGGCCTGCCCTACCGCACCGTGGTCCTCTCGACCGGGGACATGGGGTTCTCGTCCGCGAAAACCTACGACATCGAGGTCTGGCTGCCGGGGCTGAACGACTACAAGGAGATTTCCTCCTGCTCGAACTTCGAGGCCTTCCAGGCGCGGCGGGCTTCGATTCGCGCCAAGTCCGCCAAAGGGAAGTCCGAATTCGCGCACACGCTGAACGGCAGCGGCCTGGCCATTGGGAGGACCTGGGTGGCGGTCGCCGAGAACTACCAGCAGGCCGACGGCAGCATCCTGGTACCGGAAGCACTGCGCCCCTACCTCAACGCGGAGCGGATCACGAAAAGAGGCTTGTAGCCTACAGCTCAGTGCGGGATCTTGCCCAACGGCGCGCGGCGCTGAATCATCTGGTAGATGTGGTGCGCTTCGTGGTAGGCCATGCATTCGACCTGGAACTGGACGTCGTAGTGCGGGTACTCGGGATGATCGCCGGAGCGGCGCCAGTCCCCGGCCGACAGGGATGCCAGCAGCGTGACCAACTGCTCGCGCTCGCCCAGAAACCCCACCACGAGTTCGCCGGCCGTGCTCCTCAACTTCACCTCGAACTCCAAGTCCTGCTCCGGAAAGTAGGGAACGACCGTGGGATGCGTCTGCGTCAGCAGCGCCTCGATTCGCCCCTCGAAGACCTCCTGCGCCCTCCACAAATGGCACACGATTTCCTTTAGAGACCACTTGCCCGGAAGGGTGCGTTCGGCAAGCGTTTCCTCGTCCAACCCCGACACCAGCCTCTGGATGTCGTGGGCCTGCTCGCGCAAGCGCCAGGCCAGGCGGCTGTGAGTATCCTGTTTATGTGCACCATTGTCCATACCAGGATTATAGAATTTCAAGGGAGGCAATATGACGCGGCTTCGGGAACGGCTTGCCGGCGCGGCTGCCGTGATTGCTGCGGCGCTGGCCGGGTTCCAGCTCGGCGGGTGGAATGCGGCGGTCGCCGCCGCCGACAAGGACCCGGCCAAGGTCCTGATGGAAACCGATCGTAAGTTCGACGAGGCGACCTCGGTCAACGGGCTCGACGCCTGGATTTCGTACTTCGCGGAGGACGGAATCATGCTGCCGGCCGGGAGCGGAATCGTCGTCGGCAGGGAGGCGATGCGCAGGTACCTGGCGCCACGCTTCGAAGCGCCCGGCTTCGCGCTTCGTTGGGCGCCCATCGACGCTTACGCCTCGGGCGACCTCGGGTACACCTACGGTGTTTCGAAGGCTACCCGAACGGACGAGGACGGAAAACTGGTGGCATCCTACGGCAAATACGTCACTATTTGGAAGAAACAGCGCAACGGCGTGTGGCGTGTGGCGCTCGACATCGGCAACGCCAGCCCTCCGCCGGAACCGAAAAAGTGACCTCCCCCTGCCAGGTGGCCCGCTCCACTTGGTAGAATTATCGAACGTCATGACACTTCGACGCATCGGGGTGGCGGCTATTCCGCTCCTGTGCGGGCTCGAATGCGCCTCCGCCGCGCCCCGCTGGCTGAAGTTGAACTCCACGAATTTCGAGCTGTTCACAACCGCGGGCGAACGCCGGGGCCGCGACGTGATTCTCTATTTCGAGCAGGTCCGCGGCTTTTTTCTGAAAGCCACGCACACCTCTGGCCGTTCCGCGCTGCCGGTCCGGATTGTCGCGTTCTCCTCGGAGAAAGAATACAGGCCCTACCGGGCCACCGAGGCTGCGGCGGCGTATGCGGTCGGCGGGCACGACCGCGACTACATTGTCCTGAGCGGCACGGGATCGGAGAACTACCCGATCGCCGTGCACGAGTATGTCCACCTGCTCATCAAGCCCGGCGGCGAAAAGGTGCCCTTATGGCTGAACGAGGGGCTCGCCGAGTTCTACTCCACCCTGAAGCCGGTGGGGAAGCAGGTACGGGTCGGCGACATTCTCCCAGGCCACTTCATGGTGCTGCAGCAGTCCAAGTGGCTGGACCTGGAAACGCTCATCGCGGTGGATCGCGATTCTCCCTATTACAACGAGAAGAGGCGCGTTTCGCTTTTCTACGCCGAGTCCTGGGCGCTCACGCACATGCTGATGCTCACCGAACCGTACCGCGCCAAGCTCCCGCAGTTCATTGCGGCGGCCGCGAAAGGCGATCAGCAGCCGGCCTTCGAGCAGGTCTTCGGCAAGAAGGCGTGGGAAGTGTGGATGGACCTCCAGGCCTACTTGCGGAAAGGCGCCTACAACGTCGCCCTGTTTCACGTCGAATTGGAGAAGTCGGCGGAGCAGCCGGAGATCCGCGAGGCCACCGAGATGGAGTCCGGACTGGTGCTGGCGAACCTGCTGTCAGCAGTCCGCAAACGCGACGAGGCCCGGCAGGCGTTCACGGAACTGGCGCGCCAGAATCCGCTCCGCCCGGAGGTGGAAGAGGCTTTCGGATACTTCGCGCGGGGCGCCCGCGAGACCGAGGAGGCCTGCACCCACTTCGCGCGGGCGGTCGAGCTGGGCAGCGCGAACGCCCAACTCTACTACGACTACGCGAACCTGCTCCACCAAAGCCGAGAGCTGCATACCAAACGGATACCGTTGCTGCGCCGGGCGGTCGAACTCGATCCGGGATTCTCGAAGGCGCGTTACTATCTCGGGTTCAGCCTGCTCGCGGACCGGAACTATGAAGAAGCGGTCAGGCAGCTCGAGCAGGTCAAGCGCGTGGACCGTGAGGAGGCGTATCCCATGTTCCAGGCGCTCGCGCACGCCTATCACCAGCTCGGCAACCAGGCCGGGGCGATCACGGCGGCCGAGCGGGCCAAGAAGTACGCGCGCAACCCCGACGAGACCGCCGCGGCGGAGGGGCTGCTCGAGTACCTCAAGGCGCCTCCCCGCCCCGCGCAGGTCCAGGCGCGGACGCGGCCCGAACCCAGCCTTGTGCAGAGGCCGCAAGCGCAGCAGACCCAGTCCGCCGGCTCCTCTATCGAGGGGACGCTCGAGCAGGTGGATTGCCTCGGCGAAAGGGCGCGCTTGCGCCTGCGGTTCGCCGGCCGGCAAGTGCGGCTGGCCATACTGGACCCCGCCCGGGTTGCGGTAACCGGCGCCGGCGGCGGCAAGATCGATCTCAGTTGCGGGCCGCAGAAGCCCCGGCAAGTGACCATCGTCTACGATCCCAAGGTGGACGGGGAGCTGGGCACCATCGGGACCGTGAAATCGATGGAGTTCAAGTAAGCCCATGAGCTTGGACGATACCGGCGAGCCGGTGCGCATCCCGATCACCGACGTCTTCGACCTGCACAGCGTCCCGCCCCGGGACGTGGAAGGGATCGTTGAGGCTTACCTGGAAGAAGCCCACCGCCTGGGGCTGAAAGCGCTCCGCATCATTCACGGCCGCGGCATCGGAGTGCAGCGGGAGATCGTGCGGGCGGTGCTCGCGCGCACACCCTTTGTGGCCCGGTATGGAGACGCTCCCGCCGAAGCGGGCGGCTGGGGCGCAACCATCGTCACGTTGCGGTAAGTTGGCAGTATGCCCGTTTTTCAGAAGACCTTTCGGCTCTCGACGCGGGGCCGCTGCGACGTCGTGGACATCACCGGACAAGTGAGCCGGATCGTCGGCGAGAGCCAAGTGAAGCAGGGCATCGCGAGCGTATCCGGCCGCGGCTCCACGCTGGGGATCACCACCATCGAGTACGAGCCGGGCGCCGTCTCGGACCTGGCGCGCGCGCTCGAGACGATCGCTCCCATGAATCACGACTACGCGCACAACGCCCGGTGGGGCGACGACAACGGGTACGCGCATTTGCGTAGCGCGCTCCTCGGCGCCAGCCGCAGCTTCTCCGTGCGCGCCAGCGCGCTCGACCTCGGCACGTGGCAGCAGATCGTTTTCTGCGACTTCGATAGCCGTCCGCGCGACCGCGAGGTGACCGTCACCGTGGTCGGCGAGTAGGATAGGGCTCCAGCC
>PLEM01000204.1 GCA_003137035.1 Bryobacterales bacterium
ATATCGAATTGTCGCTGCCCGGCCCGCGCCGGTTGTTGCTCGAGCGATTGGGACACGGGCAGGTCGACTTCATCTACGACAACCAGGCGTTCGTCGCCGGCCCGGTACTGATCGAGCACGGCAATCGCTACGACAACTGGAATGCCGTGCGGCACGACCAGCTTCGGGAGGTCCGCTCGGCCCTGTCGCGGCGGGAGCAGCCGCCCGAGTTTCCACCGCCGGCGGGCAGCCAGCTCGTTCAGCAGGTCATGAATCCGCTGAAGGCGCATTTCCCGTTCGTCGACCTGCTCAAGCCCGAGAACGCCGGCTCTATCCCCCTGCTCGCCGTGCTCGATCCTGCGGCCATGCGCGCCGTTCCGAAGATCGCGCTGTTGGCCCGGCAAGCGGCGGCGGTGCGATTCGACGAAAGCGGCAGACCGGTGGACCCGTCCAACATCGCCGAAGAACCCGAGGCGAGGCAGGACCGGGAAATGCTGCAACTGGCGGCCAACCTTGCCGCCGGCGGCGACGCGCAGCAGGTGAGTGTGGTAAGTCGCGTGGGAGATCTGTGGAAGCGGCTGCGAACGGCCGCCTCGCAAGCCGCGCGGGCCAAAGAGTTCGACCTGCTCTATCGCGGAATCCGCGCCCACATCGAGGCGCACCGGCAGAACTTCGATGTGAACCGCGAGGACGAGCGGTATCTGCGGGCGGCGCAGGCCGCGGTCCGGCGGGGCTTCCGCGTCGTGGTATTCGGGCACACGCACGCTGTGAAGCGCGTCCGGCTGGGGGAGAACGGCGCCGCCGTGTATCTGAACACCGGCGCCTGGGCGGACCTGATGAGGTTCCCCGAGGCCGTTCTGAGCGGCGCCCAGGAGCAGGCGCGGGGGCAACTCGAGCGCTTCTCCCAAGACCTGGAGGACAACCGCACGGACCGGTACCGCGAGCAGATCCCGACCTTCGCGCGGATCGATCTCGAAGGCCAAGAGCTGAAATCCGCCGACGTGTATCTGTTCAGCGAACCGGGCGGGGCTGCGCCCGTGCCCGACGGCCAGCTTGCGAGCCTGATCTACACACCCTGACAGGAGAGTGGACGATGGACGACGACCTATTCAAGACGATGAAGGCCGCCTGCGGCCTGGTGGAGACGCCGGGCGGCGGCCAAGGCACCGCGTACCTGGTGGCGATCGACCGGATGGCCACCTGCGAGCACGTGGTGCAGAGCGTCGCCGAGGGTGAGGAGGTCATCGTTCACTTCGGGGCCGATTCGCGGAACGCAACAGTTCTGAAGAAGGAGACCGTCGGCGATTCCGCGCTGCTGAAGCTCCTCGGGCCACCCATCGACGCCACGCCCCTGCCGCTCGCGGGACGATGCACTCGCAAGGCCGTCTGGGACGGGTTCGGCTTCCTCGGCCTGGCGAAAAGGGCAGGCCTGCCGTTGACCGGCGAGGTGCTCGATCCCGAGAGTCTGGACGACCTCGATCATCCGGCGATGGTTCTGTTCTCACCACAGGTTGCCGCCGATATGGGGGCTCCCCTGCATGGGTTCTCGGGCAGCCCGGTGTTGGTGGAAGGGGTGGTAGTGGGCCACATCAAGCGCGTCCTCTCCGACCCCGACAACCCAGGACGCCCGGCCCTGGGCATCGTGTACTGTACCCCGTCCCGCGTAGTGCTCGAGCTGCTGGGCGCCGCGCCCGCCGTCGAGCAGGTCGAGCCCCCCGTGGTAGTTTCCATCGCCGGCCGGATTGCGGAGCCGGCGCCCCCGGACGAACTGGTCGTGAAGGTACGTGCAGCCGCCGCGGTCGGCGCGGAGCGGGTGTACGAGTTGTGGAAGAGCTGGCGAAGCGCCGGAGCGGTCGCCGATTCTGCCTCCTTGTTGGTGGCGCAAAAACTTCTCTCGTTTCCGCGGGCCGACTGGGCTCTCGAAGTGCTTGACACGGCCGGCGAAGGCGTTCGAACGAAGCAGCTCCGGGCCCTGGCGCTGCGCATCTCGGGGAAATGGGACGAGGCCCTCCAGATTCTCCGCGAGCTCTACGAGGCCGGGCAGGTGGGGCCCGAGACAGACGGCCTGCTCGCCGCAAGCTACAAGCTCCGCTGGCTGGAAGACCGCGACGGCGCGGCCCTGATCGCCGCTTACGGCATTTATCGCACCGCATTCGACCGCAGCGGCGATACTTACAACGGCATCAATGCTGCCGCTCTGGCGCTGTGGCGGCGCCGGCCGGAGGAGTCGCGCAAGCTCGCGCAGCGGGTGCTGGATGCGCTCGGGGCGAAGCCAGAGCCGGATCTCGACCACTGGGAACTGGCCACCAAAGCCGAGGCGTTGCTCCTGCTCGGCGAAATCGACGCCGCCCGCGAATGGTACGAGAAAGCGGTGGCGCGGATTCCGAATCAACTCCGCGATATCGAGGTGATGCGAAAGCAGGCGCGGCTCGACCTGGCTGCGCTCGGCTTGAAACGGAACCTCGTCGATTCGTCTCTTCCGGCGCCCCGCCGCCCGCGAAAGAAGTAAAGCGGCGGGCCGCCCCGACGCCGGCCTCTACTTGCCGCCGGCGGCGGGTTCGATCGAATCCACCTGGAGGATCTTGGTCTTCTCGTACAGCGTGCCGGTAATCTTGACTTTCTGGCCGGCGTATTTCTCGGGGGTTTGTTGGTCGCTCAGCGTGTACACGTTTCTGCCGTCGTACAGGGCAAACTTGACGCTCTTGTCGTGCTTTACGCACTCCAGCACGCACTTGCTGTCGGGCGACACACCCATGGCGTTGTGGTTGGCGCCGCACATCGTGTCGGTGATCACGCCGGTGAAGGTCCGCTTCTCCGCGGCCGTGAGAAGCAGTGCTCCCGTGGCAAACAACAAAGCGATTCGTTTCATTCTCCTATCTTCCTTTCTCGATATGTGTCCAGAATCTTCAGGCCCTTGGCCTGGTTCACTTTCATCCACAGCTCGTTGTAGCGGGCCTCGTCGAGCCTTCGCTTGAGTTGGAAGTTGAAGCCCTTGAGGTTGCCGTAGTGGGACAGCGCCCGCTCGTATGTCGTGATGGTCACCTGGTAGGGGCCGCTGCTGCTCACGTTCTCGATGTCGGCGTACCGCCAGGTCCGCGACTCGTCTTTCCTATCCGTGGTGTAGACGACCCGGTCCTCGCCGAAGCCGAGTACGCCTTCCGAACCTCCGAGCCGCAGCAGGTGCTTGACCGGAAGCTCCCACTTCGCTTGGACGGCCGCGTCCGGCAACACGGCGACGAACCGCTGGTCGAGCCGATCTTTCAAGAATGCGTACGCGCCGGTGAAGCTCTCCCCGCCGGTGAGGTCGAACCGGTACTCGCGATCGGCGCCGAGCTTCCACTTGTTGTCCTTGTAAGTGAGAACCCGCAGCGTCTTGGGCGCCATCTCGAGTTGCTGAATATCTCCGTACGCCCAGCGCCAGGCGTGCGTGGACTTCTTCGCCTTCTTGCCGGTCTCCTCGAACGACACGCCCTTATCGTCGATGAGCAACTCGCCCCCGCCGCCTTTTCTCAGGTGAGCGTGCCGCGCTGCATAGCGATACGGGGGTTCGCCCAGCGCCAGGGGCGCCGCCGCGAGAACCACGGCTACGAGCGCGCCAATTGCTTTTTGACTTCGAAATTCCATTTCCAGACCTCGTAGATTGCCGGGTAGACCACCAATTCCAGAATGAACGACGTGAAGATGCCGCCGATCATCGGAGCGGCGATGCGCCTCATCACATCCGCGCCGGCGCCGGTGGACCACATGATCGGAATCAACCCCATGAACATAACCGCAACCGTCATGAACTTCGGTCGGATTCTCTTGACGGCGCCGTGCATGATCACGGCCTGCAGGTCTGTCAGACTGCGAAGCCGCCCCGCCTTCCGGGCCTCGTCGTAGGCGATGTCCAGGTACAGCAGCATGAATACGCCGGTCTCGGCGTCCACACCCAATAGGGCGATGAGGCCGACCCAAACACCGATGCTCATGTTGTAACCGAGCAGGTACAGGAACCAGATCGCGCCCACCGCGGAGAACGGGACCGCCAGTACGATGATCATGGTTTTGGCCATCGATTTCGTGTTCAGGTAAAGCAGCATCAGCACCAGGAAGAGCGTCACCGGCAGCACGATCTTCAGCCGCTCCCGAACGCGCTGCATGGCCTCAAACTGGCCGCTCCAAACGAACGTGTAGCCCGGCGGCAACTTCACGCCGCGGATCGCCTCCTTGGCGGCGGCGACGTAGCTGCCGATGTCCCGGCCCGCGACGTCGACGTAAACGTAGCCGTTCAACATGCCATTCTCGTCGCGCAGCATCGCCGGTCCGCTTACGAACTTGATGTCGGCCAGTTGTGAAAGCGGCACCTGTGTCTGCCCGTCCATGGTCGAGACCAGCACGCGTTTCAGCGTGTTGATATCGCTGCGATAATCGCGCATGTACCGCACGTTGACCGGGTAGCGCTCGCGGCCTTCCACGGTCGTAGTAACGTTCTCCCCGCCCACCGCCGACATAACCACGTCCTGTACCGCGTCGATGGTCAGGCCGTAGCGCGCCAGTTCGTCGCGCTTCCAGTTGAAGTCGAGGAAGTAACCGCCGCTGGTGCGCTCGGAGAAGACGCTGCGCGTTCCCTGGACTTTGGGCAGGATGGACTCGATCTGGGTGCCGAGCTCCTCGATCTTCTTGATATCGGCGCCGTAGATCTTGATTCCAACAGGCGTGCGGATGCCGGTCGTCAGCATGTCTACGCGGGCCTTGATCGGCATGGTCCAGGCATTCGAGACGCCCGGCAGCTTTAGCGCCTCGTTCATCTCGTCGATCAGTTGCTCCGTGGTTTTGCCTTTGCGCCACTGGGCCTGGGGCTTGAGCACGATGATCGTCTCCATCATGGAGAGTGGCGCGGGGTCCGTCGAGGTTTCCGCGCGGCCTGCCTTCCCCATGACGCTGGCGACTTCGGGGAACTGTTTGATGATGCGGTCCTGGAGCTGGAGCAGTTTCTGCGCGTCGGTGACGGAAATGCCGGGCAGCGTGGAGGGCATGTACATGAGCGTGCCTTCGTCGAGCGGCGGCATGAA
>PLEM01000099.1 GCA_003137035.1 Bryobacterales bacterium
CCGTGACGTTTATCGAAGACGCGGCTTTGCTCGAATCGGTCGGCGGCGTCGCCGCGTTCCTGCGATGGCGCGAATAAACTGGCCATTGGTTTGCTCATCAAGAGGCATGTCCAAGATCACAGAAGCTAGCCGCGATCATATCGCCGACGAGAACTTCGCTTTCCCCAAGGAACGCAAGGAACCCATTCATGACGCTGCTCACGTGCGCAACGCAATCGCCCGCTTCAAGCAGGTCCAAGGGGTGACCGGCGCGGAACGCGACGCCGCCTGGAAACGCATCAAGGCCGCTGCGAAGAAACACAAAGTCGAGTTGAACGAGAAAGACTGGCGCGAACTGAGTTGACCGCTTGTACGCGGCGCCGACGCAGATGGGCGCCGCGGAAGGTGGCCACTTCGGGCGGCCGGTCCTCCGCGGATTGGGAACGAGGCGCGCGGCACGCCACTCAGTGCCGCTCCGAAGAACGATTGATATCCCTCCCCGCCCCCTCGCCCCGGACCCGAAGTTCGACAAGGCTCCCGACCGCTTCCTCGACGCCCGCTTCTGCCCCACCACGGGGACAGGGCTGGAGCTCTATCCCACTCGGGCCTGCATTCTGTTATCCTCGGTCTTGGGTTTCAGCACCAGAATTCTGTTTCCTACCTGAGGTTCGCATGTCAGGCCATTCAAAGTGGGCGACCATCAAGCATAAGAAGGCCGCTACCGACGCCAAGCGGGGCAAGGCGTTTACCCGCATCATCAAAGAGATCATGATCGCCGCCCGCAGTGGCGGCGGCGACCCGGACTCGAATCCTCGCCTGCGAACCGCCATCCTGGCGGCCAAGGCAGCCAGCATGCCCGCCGACAACATCAAGCGCGCTACCCAGCGCGGCACCGGCGAACTCGAGGGCGGGCAGATCGAAGAAGTGATGTTCGAAGGCTACGGGCCGGGCGGCGTCGCCGTCCTGGTCCACGTGGCCACCGATAACCGCAACCGCACGGTCAGCGAAATCCGGCATGTATTCGGCAAGTACGGCGGTAAGCTCGGCGAGCAGAACAGCGTTTCGCGGCTCTTCGAGCGCAAGAGCCAGATCTTCATCCCGCTCGAAAAAACCACCGAGGATAAGCTGATGGACCTCGTGCTGGACGCCGGGGCCGAGGACATCCGCAACGATGACGCTAACTGGGAAATACTCTCGCGCCCCGAGGCCCACGATGCGGTGCTGAGCGCCATCAAGAAGGCGGGGATCGAGCCCGCCTCGGCCGAAGTGGGCATGATCCCCAGCCTGCTGGTGAAACTGGAAGGCCGGGAAGCTTCCTCGATGTTGAAGCTGAGCGAAGCGCTGGAAGAGCAGGACGACGTGCAGGACGTCTACGCCAACTTCGACATCGACGACAAGGTGATGGAGGCCCTGGCGCAGTAGCGGGGCCGGACGGCGATGCGCGTTCTGGGCATCGATTGCGGCACGCAGCTCACCGGTTACGGCATCATCGAGAGCGACGGCCGCGCGCACCGGCTGGTGGCCGCCGGGGCGATTCGTACCAGCGCTAAGGATCCGCTCCCATCGCGCCTGGCCGCGATCGCCGCCGAATTGAGGGAACTGATCCGGCAGCACGCGCCCGAGGCCGCCGCGGTGGAGCAGGTCTTCTTCGCGGTCAACGTGAACACGGCGTTGAAGCTGGCGCACGTGAGGGGCGCGGCCCTGTTGGTGATCGCCGAAGCTGGGCTGGAGTTCGGAGAATACTCCCCGCTCGAGATCAAGACCAGCGTGGTGGGCTACGGGCGGGCGGAGAAACAGCAGGTGAAGCTGATGGTGCGTTCCCTATTGCAGCTCGACCGCGAACTGGAATCCGAAGACGCTTCCGACGCCTGCGCGGTCGCCATCTGCCACGCCACCCGGCGCACGAGGGCGACGCCATGAAGGCGGTGCTGCTTCCGCTGCTCGCCATGGCCGTTTCCGCCGCCGACCTGCCCAAGCTGATCTACTCGAAATCCTTCCCGGGCAGCGCGCCGGCTTACACCGCCATCACCGTCGACAAGGAAGGCGCCGGCATTTACAAGGAGGCGGTTGACGACGACAGCCCGCTGCTGTTCAAGCTCACTCCGAAGGAAACCGGGGAGCTTTTCGCGCTGGCGGATAAACTCGGCCACTTCGCCCGCAAGCTCGAGTCCGGCCTGAAGGTCGCCAAACTGGGCGTCAAGACCTTTCGCTACGAGAACGGGGCGGAAGTGAGCGAGGTCCAATTCAACTACTCGACGGACCTGGACGCCCAGAAGCTGCTGGACTGGTTCGAGCGCATCGCCGAGAGCGAGCGGCTGCGGATGGACCTCGAGCGCGTGGTGAGATTCGACAAGCTCGGAGTGAACCAGGCGCTGCTCGAACTGGAGGCCGCTCGAGACAACAAGCGCCTGGTTTCGCCGGAGCAGTTCCTGCCGCTGCTGGACCGCATCGTCAAGAACGAGTCCTTCATGCACATGTCCCGGACGCGCGCGGCCAGCCTGGCGGAGGACTTCCGCAGCCCCAAGCCGGAGCCGCAATGAGAGCGGCTGCCCTGTGCGCTCTGTTCGCCCTCACCCTGCCGGCCCAGGAGTCGCGGCCCAGCGAGGATGCGGACCTGCGCGAAGCGCTGGGGGAGGCCGGGCCCAGCGCGATCGACTTCATCCGCGCCCTGGAGAGTCACCTGGCGAAATACCCCAAGTCGGCGCGCCTTCCGGAACTCGAGCGCGGCCTGGTGAAGGCGGCCATCGAGACCAAGGACGATCGCCGCATCATCCTTTACGGCGAGCGCGTGCTGGCCCGCGAGCCGGACGATTTGCCGATCCTGGAGCGCGTGGCCCGGGCTTTGCTCGCGAGCGGCGGCAAGGATCCTGCCGAGCGCGCGCTCAAGTACGCCCGCCGCCTCGAGGAGGAAACCCGCAAGTTCGACCAGCAGAAGCCGCCGGGGCCGAGCAACGCGGCGCACTGGCGGGACGAGATCGATCTCGACCTGGGAACCGCGCTGGCGCTCGAGGCGCGCGCCTGCGGCAACCTGGGCCGCGCGAAAGAGGCCGTCGAGCTCGCGCGCCGGAGTTTCGACGCCTGGCCGTCCGCCGAGACAGCCCGCGAGGCCGGCCGCTGGCTGGAGCGCTCGGGCCAGATCGAGGAGGCCATCCGGCGCTACGCCGACGCCTTCACCATCCCCGACGCGCATGCGCGGGACGCCGATCGCGCCGGCGACCGCGCCCGCATGGGCGAACTCTACCGTAACCTCAAGGGCTCGGAGACCGGCCTCGGCGATCTGATTCTGGAAGCCTACGACCGCACCGCCGCCCTGCTCGCCGCGCGCCAGTGGAAGTTGCGCCAGCTCGATCCCAACGCCCAGCTCACCAACCCGATGGAGTTCACGCTCACCGGCCTGGAGGGTGGCAAGCTCGCGCTTTCCTCGCTCAAGGGCAAGGTGCTGGTGCTGGATTTCTGGGCCACCTGGTGCGGTCCCTGCCGTTACCAGCACCCGTTCTACGAGCGCGTGAAGAAACGATTCAAGGACCGCGCCGACGTCGTGTTCCTCTCCATCAACTCCGACGACGACCGGGAGGGCGTGCCCGAGTTCGTCGCCGAGAACCGGTGGGACGGCAAGACCATTTACTACGACGACGGCCTGGCCACCGCACTGAATGTTTCGTCGATTCCCCTGGCCGTGCTGATCAACAAGCGCGGCGAAGTGGAGAGCCGGTTGGGTTTCATCCCGGACCGCTTCGTCGAGATGCTGGGCGGCCGCATTCAGCAGATGCTCGAGGAGAAATGAGATTCCGCCGCGTCATTCTGATCGTGCTGGACAGCGTGGGCATCGGCGAAATGCCCGACGCAGCGGACTACGGCGACGCCGGCAGCGACACGCTCGGCAACATCGCACTGCGGCGGCGGCTCAATCTGCCGAACTTCCGCGCGCTGGGCCTGGCCAACATCCGGCCGCTCGCGAACCTGCCGCCGGTCGCCGAACCGCTGGCTTCGTTCGGCCGATGCGCGCTGGCATCGCCCGGCAAGGACACCACCACCGGTCACTGGGAGATGGCCGGCATCCAACTGGAAAAACCGTTTCCGCTCTACCCCAACGGGTTCCCGCCCGAGGTGATGGAGCCATTCGAGCGACAGATCGGCCGCCGCGCGCTGGGCAACTACGCCGCCTCGGGCACCGAGATCATCAAGGATCTCGGCGCCGAGCACATGCGCACCGGCTGCCCGATCGTCTACACCTCGGCGGACAGCGTGTTCCAGGTGGCCACGCACGAGGACGTGATCCCGCTCCCCGAGCTCTACCGCATCTGCGAGACGGCGCGGGAGATCCTGCGCGGGCCGCACGAGGTCGGCCGGGTGATTGCGCGGCCGTTCGTGGGGGCCCCTGGTTCGTTCACGCGCGACAACGCCAGCCGCCACGATTACGCCGTACCGCCGCCTCCGGGCATGTTACTCGACCAGCTCGCGGCGCGCGGCGTTCCTGTCTTCGCCGTCGGCAAGATCTTCGACATCTACCTGGGACGCGGCATCAGCCATTCCGAGAAAGCTCGCAGCAACGCCGACGGCATGGCCAAAACGCTGGCCGCCATGGACGCCGCTCTCGAGGGCCTGATCTTCACCAACCTGGTGGATTTCGACGCGCTCTACGGACACCGCAACGACGTCGAGGGCTATGCCGCGGCGCTGGAAGCCGCCGACGCCTGGGCACCGTCTCTGCTCGCGCGCCTTCGCGATGACGATCTTTTGATCTTCACCGCCGACCACGGCAACGACCCGACGACGCCCTCTACCGACCATAGCCGCGAGTACGTGCCGCTGCTGGTCTACGGGCCTAGGGCGCGCCGCGGCCGCGATCTGGGCACCCGCGCCACGCTGGCCGATATCGGCCGCACCGTGGCACACAATTTTGACGTTCATCTTGAGAAAGGAACTAGTTTTCTAGACCTGATCCTATGAGAAAACCATTGATGGCGGGCAATTGGAAGATGTACAAGACCGCCCCCGAAACCCGCGCATTCTTCGAGAAGTTCGCTCCGCTGGTGGAGCGCTCCGAGCATTGCGAAGTCGTAATCTGCCCCACCTACCCGAGTCTTGAAGTCGCGGCCGAGGCCACCGAGGGCACCCGTGTCGAGATCGGCGCCCAGAATATGTACTGGGCCAAAGAGGGCGCCTTTACCGGCGAGGTTTCCGGACCCATGCTCACCGCCGTCGGCGTGAAGTGGGTTCTGGTCGGCCATAGCGAGCGCCGGCAGTACTTCGGCGAGACCAACGAGACGGTGCTGCAGCGCACCCTCGCGGCGCTCGAATACGGACTGAAGCCGATCGTTTGCGTGGGCGAGAGACTGGAGGAGCGCGAAAGCGGCAACACCGAGGCCGTGCTCGTGGCGCAGTTCCGGGAAGGCATCGCCAGGCTGGGCTCCGAGCAGTTCGCCAAGATCGTGATCGCCTACGAGCCCGTGTGGGCCATCGGCACCGGCCGCACGGCGACCCCGGAGATCGCGGCGGACGCTCACCGCGCGCTCCGCGCCCAGGTGCTGGCCGACTACGGCAAAGAAGCCGCCGCCGCGGTCCGCATCCTGTACGGCGGCAGCGTGAAGCCGGACAACGTGAAGACCCTGATGGCGCAGCCGGAAATCGACGGCGTGCTGGTGGGCGGCGCGAGCCTGGACCCCATCGGATTCGCCTCGATCGTCAACTTCTGACACAGGCTGAATGCCTGTGCNNGCACAGGCATTCAGCCTGTGCTACCGCGGCGTGATCAGGCCGCCCAGCTTGTCCTGCTCGCTTGAGGCTTGGCGCGGGAAGCGCGTCGAGTAGGCTTCGAGATTCTTCATCCCGGCGCCGGTATTGTAGATCACGAGCTGCTCGTCGGGCTGGAGAAATCCGCTGGCAAGAAGCTTCCGCGCGGCGGCGACGCAGGCCGCGCCCTCCGGCGCCGCGAAGATGCCCTCTTGCGACGCCAGCTCGATGCCCGCATCGAGCAGCTCCGCGTCGCTCACTGCCACGGCCGTCCCGCCGCTCGACCGCAGCACCCGCAGGATCAGGAAATCGCCCAGCGGCTTGGGAACGCGCAAGCCGCTCGCCACCGTGGCGGCGTCAGGCCAGGCTTCGCACCGCTCGGCTCCGGTTTCAAAAGCGCGCACCACCGGCCGGCAGCCTTCCGCCTGCACCGCGATCATCTTCGGGCGGCGATCCGTAATCCAACCCAGCGCTTCCATTTCCTCGAACGCCTTCCACATGCCGATCAGGCCGGCTCCGCCGCCGGTCGGCCAGAGAATCGCATCGGGAAGCCGCCAGCTCATTTGCTCGGCCAGTTCGTAGCCCATCGTCTTGTTGCCCTCGATGCGGTAAGGCTCATGGAACGCGCCCATGTGGAACCAGCCCTCGCCGGGGCCGTCCTCGGCCACGCGCGCGCCAAAGGCCAGGCACTCGATGAAGTTCGACTGCGGTACGTCTCGAGGCATAACGATGTGCGCCTCGATGCCGGCCGCGGCCGCGTAGGCCGCCAACGCACTGGCCGCGTTTCCCTCCGATACGATCGCCACCTTGCGGATCTCCAGCTCGACCGCCATCGAAACTGCGCATGCCAGGCCGCGCGCTTTGAACGATCCGGTGGGGTTCTGACCTTCGTCCTTGATCCACAACTGGGGCGCGCCGATGCGCTCGCCCAGCCGCCGCGCGCGAATCAGCGGCGTCATTCCCTCGCCGAGGGAAACGATGGAAGCCGGCTTCGCCACCGGCAGCACCGGCGCGTAGCGCCACATGGTCGGCGGGCCGTTCGGGATCCATTCGCGGCTCCAGCTTCGCCGCACCAGTTCCAGGTCGTAGCGCGCCATGAGAGGCCCGCCGCACGAGCACAGGTTGTGCGGCTGGCGCGCATCGGTGCGGCTTCCACAAACACTACATTCCAGATCCGTAAGGCTGGTCATCGCGTTTGTTGCCTATCATAGCCTATCGCTGTAGGATCGTTAGTGAATGCGTCTCGCAGTCTCCCTCTTTTTGCTGGGCGCCACGCTGTTGGCCGCTCCGCCGTCGCAGAAACTCGACGAGGCATACACCGCCAAGATCCGCGAGTTCACCACGGAGAAGTTTTTCCTGACCGAACTCGTCGATCACCTGCCGGCTTCCGACCGGGTTCCCACACCGGCGATGGTGCTGGGGTACGCGGTGGGAACGCCCGACAAGCTCACCTACTCGAAGGACATCTACCTCTATCTGCGTGCGCTGGATGGCACCAGCCCGCGCGTCAAGGTGTTCTCGATGGGCCGCACCGAGGAGGGCCGGGAAATGCTGCTGGTGGCGATTTCCGACGAAGCCAACCTGGCCCGACTGGACCGCTACCGCGAAATCACCGCCCGGCTCGCCGATCCGCGCAAGCTCTCCGACGCCGACGCCAAACAACTCATCAACGAGGGATTGCCCATGTATTGGGCCACCGGCAGCATCCACTCCACGGAGACCGGCTCGCCCGAGATGCTCATGGAGCTGGCCTACCGGCTGGCGGTCGAGCAGACGCCTTTCATCGACGCCATCCGCAAGAACCTCATCGTGCTCATCACGCCGATCCTGGAGGTGGACGGCCACGACCGCGAGGTGGACGTCTACAACTACCGCAAAGCCAACCCCAAGAAGGCCGCGCCCAACCTCGTTTACTGGGGCAAGTACGTGGCGCACGACAACAACCGCGACGGCATGGCGCTCTCGCTGGCCCTCAGCCGCAACATGATGAAGTCGTTTCTGGAGTGGCACCCCACGGTGCTTCACGACCTGCACGAGTCGATGCCGTTCCTCTACATCTCCACCGGCATGGGCCCGTACAACGCCTGGCTCGATCCGATCGTCATCAACGAGTGGCAGGAGCTGGCCTACAACGAGGTCAACGAGATGACCAAGCGCGGCGTCCCTGGCGTCTGGACGCACGGCTTCTACGACGGCTGGGCCGCCAACTACATGTTCTACGTGGCCAACGGGCATAACTCGATCGGCCGCTTCTACGAGACTTTCGGCGGGCGCGGCGCCGATACCGGGGAGCGCACCGTCCCCGCCGGACAGACCACGCGCGCCTGGTACCGCCCCAATCCGCCGCTCCCCAAAGTGAAATGGTCCATCCGCAACAACATTAATCTGCAGCAGAGCGGCATTCTACTGGGCATGAGCATGGTGGCCGGAGAGCGACAGCGGTTCCTCGAGAACTTTTACTTGAAGAGCAAGCGCTCGGTGGCCAAGGCGGCCAACGAGGGGCCCGCCGCGTGGGTGATCCCCGGCGACGACCCGCGCCCCGCCGAGTGCGCCTCCCTGGTAAACCTGCTGCGGCTACAGGGCGTCGAGGTGCATAAGACCGACGGCGCGATCGATCTCGACAAGAAGCTGACGTTTCCCGCGGGCAGCTACGTCGTCCGCATGGATCAGCCCTACAGCCGCATGGCCGACATGCTGCTCGACACGCAGTACTACAACCCGAGCGATCCGCGGCCCTACGACGATACAGGTTGGTCGCTAGGAGCGCTGCGCGACGTCAAGACCGTGCGCGTCGCCGACTCCGCGATTCTCAAGGCGCCGATGACGCTGCTCGCCGCGCCAGCCAAGGCGCCCGGCGGCATTCGCGGCTCCGCGTCTCCGG
Source organism: Bryobacterales bacterium (assembly GCA_003137035.1). Classification (GTDB taxonomy): domain Bacteria; phylum Acidobacteriota; class Terriglobia; order Bryobacterales; family Bryobacteraceae; genus Fen-330. The sequence goes on from PLEM01000099.1 coordinate 8,594, forward strand.
TGGCGTACGTCATCAACCACAACGCCGACAGCACGCTGGCCACTTTTCGATTTCGCCTGAAGGACATCAGCATCCGCGCCGCCGAGGAGCCGCTCCAGGCCGCCGAACGCGATTTCGCCGCCGGCTCGTTCGTCATTCCGACGGAGGGCAACCCGGCCGGCTTGCGCGAGAAGATCGAGCCAGTGGCCGCGGAGTTGGGCGTGACTCTGTACGGCGTCGACGAGATGCCCAAGGTGAATTCGCACGAACTCACCGCCCCGCGCATCGCGCTAGTCCACACCTGGACCAACACCCAGAACGAGGGCTGGTTCCGGCTGGCGCTCGACGGTCTGAGCATCCCTTACTCCTACATCTCCGACCAGGCGCTCGGCGCCACGCCCGATCTGCGCGCGAAGTACGACGTCATCCTGTTCGGACCGGTCGGCGGCTCGGCGCAGCGCATTGTCAACGGCCTGCCCATGCGCGGCGACCCGGTTCCTTGGAAGAAGTCCGCGCTCACGCCCAACCTCGGCGCCTCGCCCGACCAGACCGACGACATGCGCGGGGGCATGGGACTGGAAGGCGTTCTGAAGTTGAAGAAGTTCATCGAGGAGGGCGGCCTGTTCGTCACCATTGGAGGCAACGCTTCGATCCCCATCGACTACGGCCTGATCGACAGCGTCTCGATCGCTCAGACACGCGAATTGCAGGCTCGCGGCGGCGTCTACAACGCTGTGGTCGCCGACACGAAGAGCCCGATCGCTTACGGTTACGGGGGGCGGCTGGCCATCTACTTCAACCAGGAGCCGGTCTTCCAGGTGAGCGCCACGGGCGGCCTGGGAGGCGGTGGATTCGGCAACGAGGTCTCGGGCAACCGTCCCAGTGGCCGCGGAACGGCGACCGACCCGGATATCCCGCAGGGCCGTCCCTATTCCCCGCCCCCGCCCAAGCCCGAAGTGAAGCCGGGCGAGGAGCTGCCGCTGTCCGAGGAGTACCTCGATTCCATCCGCCCGCTGCTGCCGCCGCCGGAGGCCCGCCCGCGCGTGATTCTGCGCTTTGCGGACGAGAAGGACCTGCTGGTGTCCGGGATGCTGGCCGGAGGCAAGGAACTGGCCAATCGCCCCGCGGTGATCGATGTGCCGCTGGGAAAAGGCCACGTGCTGCTGTTCGCCAACAACCCCATGTGGCGCCAGGAGACCCAGGGCAGCTTCTTCCTGCTGTTCAACGCCATGCTGAACTACGACCACCTGGGCGTAAGATAGTGGCACAGGCATTCAGCCTGTGCTGGTTTGAGAAAACCGGGTTCCTGCGTAGACTCTATCTACGATGATGCATCGCCGCAACCTGCCTCATTGGTGCGTTGACGGCGCCGCCATCTTCCTCACCTGGCGGCTCTTTGGCACTCTGCCGAACAGCGCGAAGCGGGTACTCGACGGTCGTGCGTTCCGCGAGGCTGATCGCGAGTTGGATCGCGCCGCGACAGGACCGTCCTGGCTGTCGCAGGGTTCCGTCGCGGAATGCGTCGCACAGACCATTGAGCGGGCAGAAACCGAAAGGCGCTTGTGCTCTCTTCCCGCCTTCGTGGTCATGCCGAACCACGTTCA
>PLEM01000154.1 GCA_003137035.1 Bryobacterales bacterium
TACATGGACTACCACGCCACCACCCCGGTGGACCCGCGCGTGCTCCAGGCCATGCTTCCCTTCTTCACAGAGCAGTTCGGCAACGCCGCCAGCCGCAACCACAGTTTCGGCTGGGAGGCGGAGCGCGCCGTGGAGAAGGCCCGCCAGCAGATCGCGGACCTGATTGGAGCCTCTCCCAAGGAGATCGTATTTACCAGCGGCGCCACTGAGTCCGACAACCTGGCCATCAAGGGCGCGGCCGAGATGTACGCCGAGAAGGGCAACCACATCATCACCGTGGTCACCGAGCACAAAGCGGTGCTCGACACCGGCAAGCGCCTGGCAAAGCACGGCACTAGCGTCACCTTTCTGCCGGTTCGCAGCGACGGCCTCATCGACCTGGACGCCCTGCGCGCCGCCATCACCGAGAAGACCATCCTGATCAGCGTCATGCACGCCAATAACGAGATCGGCGTGTTGCAGCCCATCCGGGAGATCGGGCGGATCGCCCGGGAGCGGGGCGTGCTGTTCCATACGGACGCGACGCAGTCGGTGGGCAAAGTTCCGGTCAACGTGAACGACGACAACATCGACGTGATGTCGCTGAGCGGTCACAAAATGTACGGACCCAAGGGAGTCGGCGCCCTCTACGTCCGCCGCAAGAATCCCCGCGTGCAGCTCACCGCGCAGATGGACGGCGGCGGTCACGAGCGCGGCATGCGTTCGGGCACGCTGAACGTGGCGGGCATCGTGGGCATGGGTGAGGCCTGCGCCATCTGCCAGGCGGAGATGGCCGAGGAATCCGCGCGCCTGGCAGGGCTCCGCGATCGCCTCAAAGACCGCCTCTACGCCGAGCTCGACGAAATCTACGTCAACGGCAGCATGAAGCGGCGGCTGCCCAACAACCTCAACGTCAGTTTCGCCTACGTCGAGGGGGAATCGCTGCTGATGGGAATCCACGACGTGGCCGTTTCGAGCGGGTCGGCCTGCACCTCGGCCACGCTCGAGCCGAGCTACGTGCTGCGCGCGCTGGGCGTGAGCGACGACCTGGCGCACACTTCCATCCGCTTCGGCCTGGGCCGCTTCAACACCCTGGAGGAAGTCGACTACGTGGCCGGCCGGGTGATCGAGGTGGTAACGAAACTGCGCGAGCTTTCGCCGCTCTATGAGATGGCCAGAGAGGGCGTGGACCTGAAGAAAGTCGAGTGGAGTAAGGACTGACCATGGCGTACTCGGAAAAGGTCTTGGATCATTTCGCGAACCCCCGCAACGTAGGCTCGCTCGACCGGGGCGACCAGCGGGTCGGCACCGGCATGGTAGGAGCGCCCGAGTGCGGCGATGTCATGAAGCTGCAAATCCAGGTGAACGAAGAAACCGGCGTGATCGAAGACGCCAAGTTCAAGACCTTCGGCTGCGGCAGCGCCATCGCCAGCTCCTCGCTGGCCACCGAGTGGGTCAAGGGCAAGACCGTCGACGAAGCCCTCGAAATCCGCAACGTGGATATCGTCAACGAGCTGAGCCTGCCTCCCGTGAAAATCCACTGTTCGGTGCTGGCCGAAGATGCGATCAAGGCCGCCATTGAGGACTACAGGAAGAAAAGGAGCCATTGATGATCAACGTCACCCCCAAGGCCATCGTGAAGATCCGCGAAGCGTTCGTCAAGAACGGCGTGAGCGAGGGCGGGCTGCGCCTGGGCGTGCAGGGCGGTGGCTGCTCCGGACTCTCCTACCTGTTCCGCCTCGAGACCCGCCAGCGCGAGAAGGATAATGTCTACGAGTTCGAGGGCATCAAGGTCTTCGTCGACCCCAAGAGCCTGTTGTACCTGGACGGCATGACTCTCGACTACCGGGAGTCCCTGCTGCACTCCGGATTCGTCTTCGAGAATCCCAACGCGAAGAAGAGCTGCGGCTGCGGGACCTCGTTCACCGCCTGATGGACGCCCCCGACTATTTTCAATTCTTCGGCCTCGAAGCCCGGCTGAGCATCGATCTGCCGGATCTCGAGAACAGGTTCTACCGGCTGAGCCGGCAACTCCACCCCGACCGCCACGCACAGGCCGCGCCGTCCGAGCGCGAGCGCTCGCTGGAAGCCTCGGCCATCCTGAACGACGCCTACCGCACCCTGCGCGATCCGGTGGCGCGCGCCGAGTACCTTCTCAAGCAGCAGGGTTTCGAGCAATCCAAGCAAGCGCCCGCGGAGTTGCTCGACGAGGTGTTCGATCTGAACCTGGCGCTCGAGGAACTGCGCGGCGGCGACGTTTCGGTCCGCTCGCGGCTCGAAGCGGCGCGCGAGCGATTCCTGGCTCTGCTCCAGGAAACCGATGCCGGTCTGGAGGGCCTCTTCGGGGCCTACGACCGCTCCCCCGCCCCGGCTGCGCTCGGCGAGATCCGCGCCGCGCTCAACCGCCGGAAATACATTTCGAACCTGGTCCAGCAGGTGGAAAGCGAACTGAATCCCTGATGTCGTCCGTCCTGCAAATCGATTTTGGCGACCGCACCCCCGAGCCGGTGGTGGGAATCGACCTGGGCACCACCAACAGCCTGGTCGCATTCATGGACCTCACCGGACCCAAGGTGATTCCCGGCGAGGATGGCGACCACCTGGTCCTCAGCGTGGTTCACATCGGGGAGGGCGCGCCGCTAGTGGGCAACGCCGCGCGCCAGATGCTGATCGACGATCCCGAGCGCACGGTCTACTCCGTCAAGCGCCTGATGGGCCGCGGCCTGGCCGATGTCGCGCAGGAGGCGGGTCTGTTCCCCTTCCGCTTCGCCGAAGGCAGCGAATCGGTGTTGCGGCTGCGGCTGGGCGACCGCACCTTCACCCCGCCCGAGATCTCCGCGCTGATCCTGCTCCAACTCAAACGGAACGCGGAAGCCTGTCTCGGCCGGCCGGTAACCCGCGCCGTAGTCACCGTCCCGGCGTACTTCAACGACGCCCAGCGGCAGGCCACCAAGGACGCCGGGCGCATCGCCGGCCTGGACGTGCTGCGCCTGGTTAACGAGCCTACCGCGGCCTCGCTCGCCTACGGCTTGGACAAGCGCCAGGACGGCATCATCGCGGTTTACGATCTGGGCGGGGGCACCTTCGACATCTCCATCCTGAAAATCCGCGAAGGCATCTTCGAAGTGCTGGCCACCAACGGCGACACGCACCTGGGCGGCGACGACATCGACAACCGCCTGCTGCGCATCGCACTCGAGGACATTCAGTCGGAATGGGGGCAGGACCTCTCGCACAACGGGTCGGCGGTGCAGTTGCTGCGCCGCGCCGTCATCGAAACCAAGGAACAACTGTCCTTCGTCCCGCGCGTCACCATGCATCTCGAATACCAGGGCCGCTCGTACCAACGCGAGATCGCCCGCGAGCAATTCGAGGCGCTGGTGCGCGACATCGTCGACCGCACGCTCACGCCCTGCCGCAACTGCATCCAGGACGCGGGTCTGACGGCGGAGCAGATCGACGAAGTGGTGCTGGTGGGAGGCTCGACGCGCATTCCGCTGGTGCGCCAGGCCGTTGAGATTCTCTTCCGCGCCCGGCCGCATACCGAGCTGAATCCGGAAGAAGTGGTCGCGATGGGCGCGGCCGTCCAGGCGGGCATCCTGGCCGGTGAGGTGCAGGACAAGCTGCTGCTGGACGTCACGCCGCTCTCGCTGGGCATCGAGAACATGGGCGGAGTGGTCTCGAAAATCATCCACCGCAATTCCACCATTCCAGCCAGCGCCACCGAGGTGTTCACCACCGCGGTCGACGGCCAGCGCAACGTACTGATCCACGTCGTCCAGGGCGAGCGCGAGCTGGTGAAGGACTGCCGCAGCCTGGCCCGCTTCGACCTCAAGGACATCGAGCCGCTGCCCGCCGGCGCCCCCCGCATCGAGGTGCGCTTCCTGATCGACGCAAACGGAATCCTGAGCGTCACCGCCCGCGACCAGCGCACCGGCAAGGAGCACTCGGTCGAGGTCAAGCCTTCCTACGGCCTCACCGACGAGCAGGTCGAGGCCATGATTCGCGACTCCTTCGAGCGCGCCGAAGAGGATTTCGCGGCGCGCCAAACCAGAGAGGCCCGCCTGGAGGCCGACACCATCCTGGCCGCCCTCGAAAAGGCCCGCGCCCACGCTGCCTGGCTCGAAATGGCGGAGCCGGAAAAGGCCGCCATCGAGCAGGCCCTCAATGAGCTGCTGACGGTCTACTGCTCGGACGACCACGTGCTCATCCGGGCCCACATCGAGAAGCTCAACCAGGCCACGCTCCGCCTGGCCGAGGTCATGATGAACACCGCCGTCCGCACCGCGCTCAAAGGAACCAAGGTCTGATGCGCGCCTTCACCTGGGAAGACGCCGAAGAAATCGCCCAGGCCCTGCTCGCCAAATACCCCAACCAGGACCCCATGCAGGTCCGTTTCACGGACCTCCGCCAATGGGTCACGCAGCTCGAAGGCTTCGCCGGCGACCCCGCCGCCAGCTCGGAAGGCACCCTGGAATCCATTCAGATGGCGTGGTGGGAGGAGTGGAAAGAGAGCGCGGGCGCGGACTGTTGAGAGTGCACTCGCGCTGGCCGCGATCAGGGAGTCGAGAGGATCTGGTCGAGATCCGCCTTCACCACCAGCCCCTTTTTGGGACACACCCCGCAGGTCACGCGGATCGACTGAACTTCCGCTTTGCGCAGATCCGCGGCATTCTCGAACAACATCAGCACGGTATCGGTGGCGCCGGGCCGGGTGCAGAGCTTGCCAGCCAGACCCCTTCCGCGGCTCCCCGGATCGTTCACCCGGTACGGTTTCACGTTCGTGCAACCGCGGACGGGAGTCCCGCCGGGGCTGTCCGCGGGGCTTTCACCGGCGCCCAGCTCCGGCTTCCCGAAGATCATGCCAATCGGCGCCAGCGCCTTGGTCTTCTTGGCGAGCAGGGTCACGTTCGAGGAACCCGGCTTGTCTCCCGCAAAGAAAGCCTGCTCCACGGGTTCGTTGCCGGAGTTCACGAACGTCAGGCTCACCGCCATACCCCATTCGATGGTCCTTTTGGTATCCGAGGCGACGGTGGCCCCTTGCGGCTTTCTCACCGCCATAGTGAGCGTCATCCCTTTGTCCAGGGATATGGGCTGGCCAAGTTCATACTGGTGAGCCGCGGCCGGGGCCTGGCTGGGTTGTGCCAGGCCGCTAGCGCCGCACCAGATGAGCGGCGCCGCAACCATCCCCACGCGAGCGGCAAAATGCAATAGCGAAGCGTTTCGACAAACCAAGAAGTTCCTCCTGCCCATTTTTGGGCGAACCCAAGTGTACCCCAAACAGCCGGTAGGATAGGGCTCCAGCCCTGTCCGTAATTCGTCCGTAGTGGCTCAGGGTCACAACGAATAGCCCGGCCAACAACGAGTCCGTCGTCTGCAGCCACGCATCGGCCGGGTGCGACCGCTCCCTTGCGGTCGCGGCTCAGTTGGAGCCGCATCCGAGCCGCGACCGCCAGGGAGCGGTCCTGGGCGCAACGCAGTTACGGGCGGATTACGGCCTGTCCCCTCATCCCTCACTCAGCGCGTAATCGGGGTAATGCTGCGCGAGGCACTCGGGACAAATTCCGTGGGAGAAGTCGACGGCCAGTTCCCGACGGCAGTACGACTCCACGTCCTGCCAGTACTTGGCATCGCCGCGGACCTTGTGGCAGTGGGCGCAGATCGGCAGAATGCGGCGTAATGCCACCAGTTCCGTAACGTCCTCCAGGACCAGCAGCACCAGCGCGCGGCCCCGGTACTGGACCGGCGCGGTGGTGACCAACAGGTGCGCCTCAGGCGCGCCCGGATGAACCGCGAATCGGTGCCGTACCCGGCGTTGCGGCGCTCCGGCGAACGCCTGGGCCACCGCGTTCCGGATCGCGCAATCCGGGCAAGCCGGCGATCTCCCGCACCCCTCGGGCGTCGCTTGTGCATGGATGCAAAGCAGCGCCTCCCCAGCGCGGCGCCCCAGCGCCAGCGCCCCCGCTGCCATCTCGGAGGCGGCGGTATTGCAGTCCAAAATGCGCGCATCGTCATCGACCACGAAGATCGGACTCGGGATCGCGTCGAAGACGATCTTGTGGAAGTCGTCGGGGCCCGCCCCGGCTGGCGCTAACGGATCCGGCTGCTTCTTCGCGCTGTTTGGGTCCACTCGGATTTCCCCTCTTGCCGGTGACCTGCACTGGCCGCAGCAAACCAGCATAGCGCGTGCTTCCGGCCTGTTTCCATGCGGGCACAGCGTGCTATACTGTTGGGGTCTGCAGGACCTGAAGAACGGAATCCTGCCTGAACTAATCACCCAGGACATTCTAACCATGCCGAAGTTGAAGTCGCATCGTGGCGCGGCCAAACGCTTTAAGAAGACGGGGACGGGTAAAATCGTCCGGCATCACGCCTATGCCCGCCATATCCTGACGTCAAAAGCCCGATCACGGAAACGCAAACTGGCCCACAGCGTAGTCGTAGACCCGACCAACGCCCCCAGGCTGAGGGTGATGCTTCCCTACTGAAGCTGGCGAGCGCGGACGGAGTGCGCGGCACGTACCCGTTCCGCCTCAGGAGGATAGGGCTTTAGCCCCGTCCCCTACCACAAGGAGGTAAACGTGCCTAGAGTCAAACGAGGACCGAAGCGCATAGCGTACCGGCAAAAGACGCTCAAAGCCGCTTCGGGATATTTCCTAACTAAGAGCAAACTGAACCGGTCGGCGCAGGAAGCCGTCGAGAAGGCGCTGAAGTACGCCTACGTAGGCCGGCGGCAGAAGAAGCGCGACTACCGCGCTCTGTGGATCGTTCGCATCGGAGCCGCCTGCCGCCAGGCCGGGGTTTCCTACAGCAAGTTCATCGCGGGCCTGAAGAAGGCCGGCATCGACCTGAACCGGAAGGTGCTGGCACAGATCGCGGTCAGCGACGAGACCGGCTTCCGTATGCTGGTCGAGAAAGCCAAGGCCGCACTGGCCGGGTAGACCGATGGAACTCTTACGCGAAGACGACGTCGATTCGCTGGCCACGCTGGAAGAGCGAATCCATCGGGCCATCGAGCTGGTATGCAGCCTGCGCCGCGAGCAGTCCGCGGCGCTGACCGAGAAGCGGGCCGCCATGGCCGAGCGGGACCAGGCAATGGGCGGTGCACCCGCTGAGGGTGCCCCAGCCGGCGAAGGTGCCCGGCCCGCCGAAGGCGGCGACCAGGGCGA
>PLEM01000393.1 GCA_003137035.1 Bryobacterales bacterium
ACGTGCGCTCCTACTCCCCGGTAACTCATCAGAAGACCGCGGCGAGGGTTGGGGCCAGCCGCCCGGTGGTCTTCGGATTCTACGTGAACTGGGACCGGGCCAGCATCGTGTCCCTCCGGCTCAACCTTCAGAACTTGACCCACCTGCTCCCGGAATGGCTGGTGCTTGAGAACGGGCGCGGCGATCTCCGCGACGACTCGGACCCCACCGTCATCCAGATCGCTGCCGACGCCAAGCTGCCGGTGCTCGCGATGGTAACCAACTTCCGCGAGGGCTGGCAGGCCGGCGATCTGCACCGTGTGCTCAACGACGCCGGCGCCCGCGCCGATCTCATCGACAACATCGCGAGCAACCTGGCCGAGCACAAGTTCGCCGGAGTGAATATCGATTTCGAGCAGCTTGCGGTAAAGGATCGGGACCGGCTGGTCGAGTTCCTGCGCAGCCTGCGGGCCAGGCTCGCGCCCGCCGGACTGCTGCTGACCCAAAGCGTGCCGGTGGACGATCCGGCCTACGATCTGAAGCAGCTCGCGGAGTTGTGCGACTACATCGTCCCGATGGTCTACGACGAACACTACCAATCGGGTTCGCCCGGACCGGTGGCTTCCGAGGAATGGTTCGAGCGCCAGCTTGCCTCGCTCGCGCGCAGCGTGCCGCCTCAGAAGACCATCGTCGGCCTGGGCAACTACGGCTACGACTGGATCATGGGATCGACCGGCGCGGCTGAAGTGGTCTTCGGCGACGTGATGTCGGCTGCCCGCTCGCGGCACGCGCAGGTGGTCTGGGACCGCGACACCGACAACCCGGTGCTGCGCTACACCTCCGGCGCGCAGCAGCACGAAGTCTGGTTTTTGGATGCGGTGTCGGCGCTCAATCAGGTGAACGCGGTGGCGGACGCCGGTTTCCGCGGCTGCGCCCTCTGGCGGCTAGGCGCCGAGGACCCCGACCTCTGGAACGTGCTGCGCGCCGACGGCTGGCCCGCCGACAACTTCGACCCCTCCCCCCTCGCGCGGCTGGTCTCGCAGAAATCCGTGAATCAGTACGGGGACGGCGATGTTCTGCGCATCGCCGAAACGCCGCGGGATGGGAAGCGCAACGTCTGGCGCGAAGCCGACGGCGGTTACACCGAGGAATACCAGGAATATCCCTCCTTCTACGTGATCGAAGGCTCCGGCAAAGCGCCCGGCAAAGTCATTTGCCTGACCTTCGACGATGGCCCCGACGGCACTTACACTCCGCCGATCCTCGACGTTCTGAAGGCCCGGAACGTGCCGGCAACCTTCTTCGTGGTGGGCGTCGAGGCCGAGCAGAGTCCCGGCCTGATCCGCCGCGAATACGCCGAGGGCCACGAGCTCGGCAACCACAGCTACTCCCATCCCAACATCGCCACCGTGTCCGCGGAGCGCACAAGCCTCGAGTTGAGCGCCACCGAGCGCATCATCGAGCACACCATCGGCGTCTCCACCATTCTGTTCCGCCCTCCTTACAACGCCGACAGCGAGCCGCAGACCCCCGAAGAAATCGTACCCATCCTGCGCGCCGAGCAGGCCGGTTACATCACCATCGGCGAGCGAATCGATCCGCGCGACTGGGAAAAAGGCGCCACCGCCGAGACCATCGCCGCCGAGGTGATCGCCGATAAGGACGAGGGCCAGATCGTGCTGCTGCACGACGGCGGAGGCGACCGCTCGGCCACCGTCGCGGCGCTGCCGCGCATCATCGACTACTTCCGGCAACAGGGATACCGCTTCGTAACCGTCGGCGAGCTGATCGGCAAGACCCGCGCCCAGATTATGCCGGCGCCCGGCTCGAGCGAGTTACGCTGGGCACACATCCAGGGACAGGCGTTTGACGCCAAGGGCTCGCTGCAAAAGGCCGCCGGCATCCTGTTCCTGTGGGCCATCTACCTCACCGTACTGCGCTCGCTGGCCTACGGCGCGTTGGCGGTCATCCAGAAGTTCCAGGCGCGCCGCCGCCGCTTCGACCCCGACTGGCGTCCTCCGGTTTCCGTCGTGATCGCGGCTTTCAACGAGGAGAAGGTGATCCTCAAGACCGTGGAATCGATCCTCGAGAACGGCTACCCCAATCTGGAGGTCGTCGTAGTCGACGATGGCTCCACGGACCGCACTCTACAGGTGCTCCACGACACCTTCGCAAGCGAGCCGCGCGTCCGCATCTTCACCCAGTCGAACGCCGGCAAGTCCGCCGCGCTCAATCGCGCCATTGCCGAGGCCTCCCACGAGATCCTGGTGGCGCTCGACGCCGACACCTTGTTCCGCCGCGGCGCCATCCAGAAACTGGTGCGCCACTTCTCCGACCCGCGCGTGGGCGCGGTCTCCGGCAACGCGCGGGTGGGAAACCGCCAGCGCTGGATTACGCGATTCCAGTCCATCGAGTACGTCTACGGCTTCAACCTGGACCGGCGCGCGCTGGACGTGCTGAACGCCATCACGGTGGTTCCCGGCGCGGCGGGCGCCTGGCGCAAGAGCCTGATTCTCCAAGCCGGCGGATTCGCCCGCGACACGCTGGCCGAAGATACCGACCTGACGCTCGCCATCCGCCGCCTGGGTTACCGCATCCGCTACGACGAGGAGGCGGTGGCTTACACCGAAGCCCCCGAAGATACTCGCAGTCTCGCGCGCCAGCGTTTCCGCTGGGCATTCGGCACCCTGCAATCCGTCTGGAAGCACCGGGACGCCACCTTCGACCCGCGCTACGGCTCGCTGGCCTTCGTCGCCCTGCCCAGCATCTGGCTCTTCCAGGTGCTGCTTTCCATGCTGTCGCCTTTTGCCGAGCTTGCCATGATCGTCGCCCTAATCTCCGGCAACTGGCCAGTCGTGCTGCTGTTCTACGGCGCGTTTTTCGTGCTCGAGCTTCTGACCGGCCTGCTGGCCTACGCACTCGAGTGGCACAACCCGCGCGACTTGCTGCTGCTGTTCTTCCAGCGCATCTATTACCGCCAACTGATGCAGTACGTGCTCGCCAAATCGGTCCTCTACGCCCTCCGGGGCCGCCTGGTCGGCTGGGGAAAAATCGAGCGCCGCGCCTCCGTGGCCGCCGAAAACCAGTGACAGTGCACTCAATCCCCGATTTCCCAACGATGGTACACTGCCCCATGATGCGAACTCTCCCCTTCATCGCGCTGCTCTGCGCAGCGGCCGCCTCTGTTTCCGCTCAGCCTCAGCCCGGTAAGGTCGAGCGCGTGGTGGTACACGGCAAAGCGCTCGAAGGCAATCTCGAGGGCGACTCTCCGGATCGCGATGTCGCGGTCTACCTGCCTCCCAGCTACGGCGCCGCCCGCAATCAGCGCTATCCGGTGGTGTACATGCTCCACGGCTTCACCGACGACGTAGATCATTGGTGGGGAGTGAAGCCGCACTTCGTCAGCCTCCCCGCCGTCATCGATAAGGCGCTGGCTGGCGGAAAAACGCGCGAGATGATCGTGGTGATGCCGAACGCTTTTACGCGGTACCAGGGCAGTATGTACTCCACCTCCGTCACGACGGGCGACTGGGAGAACTTCGTGGCGAGCGAGTTGGTCGCCTACATCGACAGCCACTACCGCACCATCCCCGGCGCCGCCAGCCGCGGCCTCGCCGGGCACTCGATGGGCGGTTACGGAGCCATTCGCATCGGCATGAAACATCCCGAGGTCTTTTCCAGCGTCTACCTGCTGAGCCCCTGCTGCATGGCGGCGAGCATGCAGCCGGGAGGCATGGCGATGCCGCAGGCGGAGGCGATTCGGAACCCGGCGGAGGTCGACAAGGCGAACTTCTTCGTCAAGGCGACGCTAGCCTCGGCAGCCGCCTGGTCCCCGAACCCCAAGAACCCGCCGCTGTACTTCGATCTCCCCTCGAAGAACGGCGAGTTTCAGCCGGCCATCGCCGCCAAGTGGGCGGCCAACGCACCCCTGGCCATCCTCGATCAATACATCCCGAATCTGAAGCGGCTCCACGCCATCACCTTCGACGCCGGAGCCCAGGATGCGGCCATCGCGTCCACCATCAAGCTGCTGGACGGCGCCCTGAACGCCTACGAAATCCGCCACGCCTTCGAGATCTACGAGGGCACCCACATCAACCGCATCGCGGAACGGATCGAAACCAAGACGCTGCCGTTCTTCTCCGCCAACCTGTCGTTCACCCCGACCAAGCGCTAACGGATCGGCGAGTACGGCGTGGCCTTGTACAATGCCACCTGAATCACGCTGGAGATCTGGCCGTGCTTTTCGGTAGACTCCTTGCGCACCTTCAACCATTCCGGATCGCCCGTGAACGCGTTCCAGGCTTTCTCGCGCGCCGCCAGATCGTCGAACGGGATCAAGTAGGTGAGGTTCGGCAGGTTCGTTCCAAACACCGTGGACGCGTAGAGCAGCGGATGAATCCCGCAGCGGTGGAAAATGCGGATCTCGGGGCCAGAGAAGCGTTCATGGAGCGCCGCCAACTGCCGCCACGTCGGCGAGTGGTAGACTCGCAGCTCGAAAACCCGCGGCGCTTTCGCCGGCTCCCCGATCCGGATCTCCGGGGAATAGTCCGCCGCTTCCAGAAGCGTGAGCGAAGCGTGCTCGTAGGGCGCGTTCGCCTCGTTTTCCCAGCGCGCCACGGCCTCGCTGTAGCCCTCCTGTTCGTGCAGCCTGGTCCACAGCGACATGGCCTCGGCCGCCGACTTGAAGCCCATCACCGTCGCGAATTGCGGCATGTGCGGCGCCACCAGACCTTCCAGGAAGATCATCGGCCCGGTGTGCACCTTGCGCGCCGCCGGCAGGAACGCCTTGGAAACGAAATCGTTCAGCCGCCCGCCCTGGTCTCCGTTCTTCATGAAGAACGTCTCGAGCGTATAGAAGCGCGTCTTGTCGTCGGGACCCGCGGCCGCGCCGGCGGTCGCGCCGAGAGTGCCCAAAGCCTGGAGGAAGGATCGTCTGATCATAGGTCTTGGAATCTATAATACCAATGCCGATTCCGGTTACAATGGTTCGCACATGTCCGCGCCGGAGCGCAGCCTCGCTTTTCTATCGCAGGGGAAACTCCATTGGTGGGGCGACGGCGTCACCGAATCCCTGGATAGCGAGTTTGGCCGCTCTCTGCGCGATCGTGCCGCCCAGATCAGCAACCGCCACGCCTGGAAGACCCAGGGGCGCGGCGCCCGGTTCATGGCTGGCGCAATGTGGGGAGGACCGCCGGGCGATCCGGGCGAGTTCCGAATCTCGATCACCAGCGTCGCCCGCGGCCGCACTCCGGGCGAGTTGCTCTATTCCCTCGAAACCGATTCCATCAGCGGCATCTTCGCCGTGAATGCCGATGGCGTCGAGCAGCGCCTCTTTCACACTAACGATTTTCAGGTGCGCCACATGGCCATGCATCCCGACGGCGCCACCATCGCGGCTTCCGTCTTTCACAGCGACTTCACCGCGAACATCGCCGTGTTGCAGGTGGAGGGCCCGGACTTCTTCGAAGCCTCCGAAGGCGACTCCTTCGACCTCGCCCCGCGCTGGGCGCCGGGGCCCGGCTCCCGCCGGCTCGTGTTTCAGAGCGCGGGCGTGGGCCGGGACGCCAACGGGCGCTTCTCCGGCCTCGGCCCGTTCGCGGTACAGCAACTCGACCTCGATTCGGGCGAGCTGGAGTGCCTGGCCGAGGACCCCCATCACGACCTGCTCGGCCCTCAGAAGGCCGCCGACGGCGCGCTCTATTACATCCGCCGCCCCTATGCCGGCGACAAGGTCAAATTCCACCCGCTCCGCGCGCTCCTGGACGCCGTGCTGTTCCCCCTCCGATTGGTGCACGCGCTTTTCCAGTACCTCAACTTCTTCTCGATGCGCTACACCGGCAAGCCGCTGGCCAACTCGCAAGGCGCCGCGCAACGCCAGCCCGACCTCAAGCAGATGATGATCTGGGGCAACCTGATCGACGCCGAGCGCGCCGCTCGCGAGGACCGGCTCGGCGATCCCGACGCGCCCTCCCTGGTGCCCTCGTCCTGGCAACTGGTTCGGCGATCCGAGAGCGGCGTCACCGAAGTGCTGGCCAAGAGCGTGCTCTCATTCGACATTGCGGGCGACGGCTCCCTGCTCTACACCAACGGCAGCGCCATCCACCGCATGAAGCCCGGCGCCGCCAGCGAGCGCATCGCCGTCCAGAAAATGATCGAGCAGGTGGTCGCACTCTAGCTTCTGTCCCGCCCCATAACCGAGCCACGACCGCAAGGGAGTGGTTCCCCGCGAACCTAGGTCGAACGGTTCCTCATCTTGAATCCCGGCGCGGTACCAGCCCTCAGCCGCAAGCTGAGTGCAGTCAGGTTGTGCTGCGCGGCGGCGCGATCCGTCTTGAGGGCGATCAACTCGTTCATCGCCGCGTTCCCACCTCTTCAGGCTCGCCTGGCCGAGGGCCAGGCGAAGTGCAGCGCCCTCGCCCCAGCAACTGGATACATTCGTCCCGGTGCAACCGGCGGACGCCAGTCCCGCCCAACGGGCGGAGCCGTCGCCTGGTGGCCCCGCAGAGGAACCTTGCGGACCTCTACCGCAGATCGACGCCGTGACGCCCATGGAACAGGCGCGCGGTGCCGTCCTGGTGCGCGATCACCTCCAACGGCTTCGGCTGCTTCAGATCGGCGTCGCGCTTGGTTGCGCACTCTATCAACGTGGCGCCCGCCTGGTTATACAGCTTGAAGGCGCCGGGCCCTTCCTCGCCGCGGGCCGGCAATTGCCAGCCAAATCCGTAGCTCCCCACGGCCACTTTCTGCCCGCAGATCGAAAGCTCGCCCTCGGTGATGATCATCCCGACGTACTTGGCGGCGACGTCCGAGGCATAGCCGGTCGTATCGATCAACGAGAACAGGGCGCGCGCGCCGGATGGCAGCCGCACCATCGTCGCGTTGCGCTTCGCCGTGGGGATGGCGTTCCCCTCGATGTAGAAATCCTTGGGCAGGGCCGAATCGAAGGCCTTGCCGGTCACCAGCTCGAATCTCTTCTGCGCAAACGCGTTCCCGGACCACAGGCCGAGAAGTAACGCCGCGGCAATCAAAGGCGCAAACAACCGAAGGTTTCTCATGGATCTCCTCTACGTAACGGTTCGCAACTCCCCCCATTCTAATCCCAACCCCGTTCCCTGTCTTCGTAGGGCGGACCTCCCAGTCCGCCGACCGGCGCCCACGTCGGCCCCGAACCCGTGTGATATCGTGATGGTCACGGAGATCAATATGCGTCCTGGCGCCAGTCATTCATTTGCTTCGCGATTTGGACTCGCGTTCCTATCGAGCGCATTCCTGCTCAGCGTGCCCGCTTTCCCTCAGGCGAGCGACGTACCCGCAATCACCCCGGGCGGAGTCGTAGGAGCCTCCAGTTATTTGAGCGCGGTGCCTCCGGGTGGCATCGCCGCGGTCTTCGGGAACTTCCTGCTCAGTTCGCCGGCCTCGGCTTCGAGCACGCCGCTCCCCACGCACCTTTCCCAGCTCTCCATGCAATTCGACGGGGGTCAGGCGGTCCCGCTCTTCTATGCCTCTAGCGGTCAGGTTAACATTCAAATCCCCTGGGAACTGGCGGGGCGATCGCGGGCCATGCTCACGGTTACCGTGAACGGCCAGACCAGCGCGCCGCAAGCCATCGATCTGGTGGCCTATGCTCCCGGCATCTTCACCGCCAACAGCCAGGGCTCCGGCCAGGGCGCCATCCTGGACCTCTCTAGTCGTCTGGTCGATTCCTCGAACCCGGCGACCGCCGGCAGCTCCATCGTCGTGATCTACTGCAACGGCTTGGGAGCAGTAACCAATCCCCCGGCCAGCGGGTCGGCCGCGCTGGTGAACCCGCTCTCGGAAACAGTAATCACGCCGGCCGTCTCCATCGGCGGAGCGCCCGCCGAGGTGCTTTTTGCCGGCCTCGTGCCAGGGCTGGTAGGCGAGTACCAGATCAATGCGCGGGTGCCGGCCGGCTCCGCGACCGGAGACGCCGTGCCAGTGACGATCTCCGTCGGCGGGTACATCTCCAACACCGCCGCCATCGCCGTGAAGGCTCCCCCCGCGCAAATGAACTCCGACACTCGCGCGGACTCGCTGCTGGCGCAGATGACCCAGGCCGAGAAACTCCAGTTCGTGCACGGCGCGGGGGGCCCGGTGACCAATATCATCCCGCTCCCGCGCGGAGCCGGAGGCTACATCCCTGGCATTCCGCGGCTCGGAATCCCAGCCCTCTATTTCGTGGATGGCAGCACCGGAGTCGCCGACACGAGCGCGCCGGCTACAGCGCTGCCTTCCTCCATTGCCAGCGCCGCGAGTTGGGATCTGGGCATGGCCTACAAGTTCGGTTCGGTCATCGGCGCCGAGATGCGGGCCTACGGCCTCAACGTCAATCTGGGAGGCAACGTCAACCTCACCGGCCGCGAACCGCGCGACGGCCGTACCTTCGAGACCAAAGGCGAGGACCCCATCCTGGCGGGCAAAATCACCGCCGCTCACATTCGCGCCCTCCAGAACCAGCATGTGGTCGGAGGCATCAAGCATTACGCGCTGAACGATCAGGAGACCGGACGCTTCACCGCCGACGTGCGCGTCGAGGAACGCGCCGCCCGGGAGAGCGACCTGCTGGCGTTCGAGATCGGCGTCAAAGACTCCAACGTGCAGTCCGTGATGTGCTCCTACAACCTGGTGAACGGCGTGTACGCCTGCCAGAACCAGTTCCTGCTCACCGACGTGCTCAAGCGCGATTGGGGATTCAAGGGCTTCGTCATGTCCGATTGGTGGGCCACCCACAGTACCGCAAGCGCGGCGATGGCGGGCCTCGACCAGGAGCAGCCCGATAACGCCTTTTTCGGAAGCCTGGGCCAGGCCATACAGAGCGGGCAAGTACCGCAGTCCCGTCTGGACGACATGGTGCACCGGATTCTGCGCGCCATGTTCGAGTCCGGGCTGTTCGACTTCCCCGAATCGCTCTCGGGAGTCGACACTGGCACCGGCCAGGCCATCGCACAGGCTGCCGAGGAGCAGGGTGCGGTTCTACTGAAGAACGCCGGAGCGCAACTCCCGCTCAACGCCTCCACCATCCACTCGATCGCGGTGATTGGATCTCACGCCAATCTTGGGGTCCTCTCCGGTGGCGGCTCGGCGCAGGTGTGGCCCACCGGCGGTCCAATCCTCACCGAGGGCTACCCGAACCCGCCCGGCTGGTCCCAGGTGATTTGGGATCCATCGAGTCCGCTGAGCGCCATACAGTCCAGGGCGCCGCAAGCCGCCGTGCGATTCGACGACGGCACGATTCAGAGCCGGGCCGCTATAGTCGCGTCGCAGAACGAAGTGGCGATCGTGTTCGTCAGCCAATGGGACAGCGAGGGAATGGACCAGCCCAGCCTGAACTTCACCGACGTGATCCATTCGGCTCCCATCAATCAGGATGCGCTGGTGGCCGCGGTGGCCGCGGCCAACCCGCACACCATCGTGGTCCTCGAGAACGGGGGCGCGCAGGTGATGCCGTGGCTGGGTAACGTCAGCGCGGTGCTGGAGGCCTGGTTTCCCGGCAACCGCGGCGCCAACGCGATCGCGCGAGTCCTGTTCGGCGCGGTCAATCCTTCCGGCCGCCTGCCGATCACCTTCCCGCAAAGCGAAAGCCAGTTGCCGCGGCCGGTCATTCCGGGCCGCGAGCAGGCCTATTCGCGCCTTCCTTTGGAAGGAACGCGCACTCCGTTCGATATCGAATACGTCGAAGGCGCGAACGTCGGATACAAATGGTTCAAGGCGAAGAAGCTAACGCCGCTGTTCCCGTTCGGCTACGGCTTGTCCTACACCAGCTTCGATTTCGGCGGTCTCAGAGCCACCGGCGGCGCGACGCTGAGCGCGAGCTTCGACATGCGCAACACCGGAGAGCGTCCGGGCAAAGCGACCGCGCAGCTCTATGCGACGCCGCCGGGCGGGGTCGCCAGACTGATCGGCTGGAGCAAGCTCG
>PLEM01000035.1 GCA_003137035.1 Bryobacterales bacterium
AACCTCTCGAAGAACAGCGGCGCGGACGAGCGTCGTCGGGGGGGTCATATAGGTGACCATGACGGCGAGGAGGCGCACGGGAGTACCGGCCGAAATGCGATGCAGGCCCTGGGAGATGCCTCGGGTGGACCACGGACGCGAGGACGGCGCTCCGGCGGGGTAATCGATCCAGCCGCCGCTGACGCAGGCGGCGGATGGATTCTCATCCAGGAGGCCGACGTTGGTCTCCAGAAAATCGGGCAGCCAGCAGTCATCGGCGTCGAGAAAGGCGACGTATTCGCCCCGCGCCTCGCGAATGCCGCGGTTCCGAGCCGCGCCNNGTGGAACCGTCGTCCACCACGAGCACCTCGAAATCCTGGAGGCCCTGAGCCGCGACGGAGTTCAGGCACGTCCCAATGTACTTCGCCTTGTTGTAGAGCGGAACGATTACCGATACTCGCATGGCCGGCAGAGCGCGAACCACCTGGGCCTCCGACGCCGGCAACGTCCCCCGCGCCAGCACGTCTCTAGGGGGCCGCCAAGCTCGGCTCGAAAGTCCGCTGGCATTGCCACATTCTAGCGCGAAGCATGGTAGCCTAAGTACCTTGTGATCCCAAACCGGCCCCAGCGTTCGGGACAGGTGTCCGCCAAGGTCCGCCAGCGCAGCGAGGACGTGGAGCCCCTTCTGCCGCGTGCGGTGGCGGATACGTTTTCGCTGCGCAACCCGGCTCGAGTCATCGCCTTCGGGGCGGGGCTGTGCCTGGTTCTGATGCGCTACGGCGCGCTCCACCAGATCATGGCGTTTCTGGCAGGGGTCAACCTGCGACTTCTCTACTTGTTCGGCATTCCGGCCCTGGTAGGGGTGTTCCTTAGCGGGGGCGTCCAGCGGACCTTTCGAGGCCGGCCCGCCTATTACTGGACTGCCTATCTGACGTGGATGGGAGTGGCGATACCGTTCAGCTCGTGGAAGGGCGGCTCAGCGGGGCAAGTGTTTGCGTACGCCAGAACCGAGTTCATCATGCTGCTGGCGATCGCGGGGCTGACGATCACCTGGCGGGAATGCAAGTTGACGATGCACGTCATCGCCTGGGCGGCAGTGATCAGCGTAGCGGCGGCGCGCCTGTTCGAGGGTGAGACCTACAAAGCCCGGTTGGGACTGGAGTTCGGAACGATGGCGAATCCGAACGATTATGCCGCGCACCTCCTGATGGTGCTGCCGTTTCTTCTCTGGGTCGTGCTGAGCTCCAGAAGACTGGTGGTCCGCCTGGGCGCATTTCTGGTCCTTGGCGCGGGCATGTGGATGATCCTGCGTACGGCCTCGCGCGGTGGCGCATTGGCGTTGGCGTTGGCGATCCTGTTCTTCCTGTGGCGGGGGACGGCGCCTCAGCGCGCCGCCCTGCTGGTCTTCGTTCCTTTGATGCTGACGGGATTGGCGGTGACCATGCCAGGAGACGTTTTGCAGCGCCTGCGGGAGTTCTCGACAGAAGCCCCTGCTTCGACCGATGCGGCCAATTCGTCGTCGGACGACGATGCAGTTTCGGCCGAAGCGATCGGGTCCGCGCAAGGCCGCCAGTACGCGCTGCAGAAGTCGCTCGAGTATACGATCACGCATCCGGTTTTTGGAGTGGGCCCAGGCCAATTCGCCACCTTCGAGGGTGGGCAAAGCAAGGAGGAGGGAAAACACGGCGCCTGGCGTGGGACCCACAACACGTTCACGCAGGTCTCCAGCGAGTGCGGGATTCCGGCGCTTTTCTTTTTTGTGGGGGGCCTGATCTCCACGTACCTTCTGCTGAACCGGGCCTATCTGAAAGCGCGCCAGCGGGCGGACTGCAAAGACATCCAGATCGCGGCGTTCTGCATCCTGATGGGGATGGTGGGTTTTTGCACAGCAGCAACGTTTCTGAATTTTGCATATATGTTCTACCAGCCTGCGCTGGGCGGACTAGCCATCGCGTTCGACCGCGCGGCGGAACTCNNAGTTTGAGGTCAGAAGTCGAGCCGGGCAAGCTTCCTAGCGCTGTTTCCGAAACGGCGACCGCTCCCTTGAGGGGTATTGCTCAACGGCCTCGGGTTAGAGGGGTTTGAGACTCTCCAGAATGGCCGAGCGCGCGCAGTTCATGGTTGACCCGCCGCAGACGGCGTTTAGCCGTGTGCGGCGCGGTGGCCAAGCCCTATTCCAGGTGTGAAGGTCTTCGTGGAGGANNCTTCCAGATCGCCACGCTCAGGCGTGGGATTCCTGCGGAAAGAAGCTGTGCTTGGTTTTCTCGGCCGCCTGGGCTGCCTAGCACCGCGTGCGCCGTAGGTGCAGGTTCGCTGACCGAGGTGCTGGGCCTGACCACGCCGCCGGCCCAGCCACGGGTGGCCTGCTGGCCGTTTTCGCGGAGTTTGAATGCGAGATTCCGCGGGAAGGGGTGAGTGCGGGGATGGCCCACGCCCGCACCAACGGCAGGTGGCTGGGCCGGCCACGGTGATCGGGCACGCCGACGAGGTCCGGCACTACATCGGGACGGGGCGGCCAAAGCCGAGATCGCCGTTCTCCAAGCAAAGGAATCCTGTCCATGCCGACAAAACGGAAGAGCTCGACAGACGAAATCTATCAGACCAAGACCACGCTGCTGGGAACCGAGCAGCCCATCTGGCACCGGCTGTTGATCCCCGCGGAACTGACGCTGGCCCGATTGCACGACGTGCTCCAGTCTGCTATGGCCTGGGAGCAGTCCCATCTTCACGAATTGCACGTTGGCCGGCGGAGTACTGGGGAGGCGGACCCGAACGAAGGTGGATTCGGCGGCGACGATCGGATTGATGAGCGCAGTACGGCTCCATCATGTGCTCGGCCGCGTCGGTGCGAAGGCCATCTACATATACGATTCTGGTGACGGCTGGGAGCACGAAACCTTCCTCGCGAAACGCTTGCCAGTCGACCCCAACTGGACGTGTCCTGCGTGCACCGCAGGTCAACGTGCGTGCCCGCTGGAAGACTGCGGGGGCATCCCCAGGTTCTACGAACTGCTGGAGGCGATCCAGAACCCAGAGCGTGAACGGCACGAAGAACTGCCCGAGTGGGTGGGAGAAGACCACCACGCCGTCGGCTCGCTCGCCAGGCCCCAGACGGCACTGGCTCAGGCGGAAGTCCGTCACCGGCAGTTACTCGGCTGTCGACCAGCGTGACCTGCGGATGATCCTGCCTGTCTTCCTCAAACCGCCCAGGTGAATCTGCGGCGGCATGAGTTCCACCGCATGTTGCTCCGCGTTCATGACCGAGAAGTGCGCGACCACTTCGTCCCCTGATTGATGACCTCGCTTACGCCAGTCTTGACGAGCTCCTTTTGGGGGGCGGTGAGATGCCTGGTTCCTGGCCGTACAACCCAACATCCTGCGACAACAGTAAATCTGTTTTCAATAAGATAGGTCGATATATGGTTTACCTCTGGCAGGACCATGCCCAGCTACTTCGAGAACACCGCATCCGCGAGGCGGACTAGGATCTATGCGCTTCGCACACTGGGCCTTCGCGAAAGTCCCGGCCACCTGAGTGGC
>PLEM01000349.1 GCA_003137035.1 Bryobacterales bacterium
CATCGACGCCAACGGCATCCTGAATGTGACCGCCAAAGACCGGGCCACCAGCAACGAGCAGAAGATCACCATTACATCCTCCTCGGGCTTGAGCAAGGACGAGGTGGAGAAGATGGCTCGGGACGCGGATTCGCACTCGGCCGACGACCGGCGGCGCAAGGAAGAGATCGACGCGCGCAACCACGCCGATGCGATGGTCTACAACGTCGAGAAGATGCTCAAGGAGCACCGCGCGAAGATCGGCGAAGCCGACGCCAAGAGCGTGGAAGAGGCGCTGGCGGAGACCAAGGAAGCGATGAAGGCGGGCGGCGTGGAGCAAATCAACGCGGCCCGCGAGAAACTGGAATCGGCCAGCCACCGGCTGGCGGAAGCGATGTACCGCACCGCGGCCAGCCAGCAGGCGCCGGGCGCTGGGCCAACCGACGGCGCCGAACCGCAGCAGCAACAGAAGCCCAAAGAGAATGTGGTGGACGCCGAATTCGTCGACGTCGACGACAAAGACAAGAAGTGAGCTTGTAGGGTCGGGGGCGGGTCTCGAACCCGCTCCCTACGAATTATGCCGGCCACGAGTCAGGACTACTACGCGGCGCTGGGTGTTTCCCGCACCGCGAATTCCGATGAAATTCGGAAGGCGTACCGCCGCCTCGCGCGCAAGCACCATCCCGACCTCAACCCGGGCGACAAGGCGGCCGAAGAGCGCTTCAAACGCGTTCAGGAGGCCTACGACGTCCTGAGCGATCCGAAAAAGAAGCAGATGTTCGACCAGTACGGCTTCTATTCGGAGCACGGGCCGCAGCCCGGGGCCGGCCCGGAAGGCGCGGGGATGGGCTTTGGCGGATTCGATTTTTCGGACATCACCTCGCAGGCGGGCAAAGAGGAAGCGGGCGGGGGTTTCCGCGACCTGTTCAGCCAGTTCTTCCATCGCGGAGCGAACTCCGAGCCGAAGGCGACGCCCGAGCGCGGCTCCGACCTGGAGTACGGGCTGACCATCGATTTCTGGCAGGCCATCCGAGGCACCCAGGTTAGTCTGAACATCAGCCGGCAGGAATCCTGCGCGGCTTGCGGCGGTTCGGGATCGGCGGGCGGCAAGTCGGGGATCTGCCCGCAGTGCAGCGGCTCCGGCAATGTGACTCAGATGGCGGGCGCGATGCGGTTCAACCTCACCTGCCCGAAGTGCAACGGTAGCGGCAGGCTGATAAACGCCTGCTTGAGCTGTCAAGGGGAGGGCCGGGTTTCGAGCGCCGAATCGGTGGAGGTGCGTATCCCGGCGGGGGTCCAGACGGGCACCCGGTTGCGAGTCGGGAGCAAGGGAAATGCCGGAACGCTCGGGGCGCCCGCGGGCGACCTGTACATCACGGTGCGCGCGGAAGCTCATGCGTTCTTCCATCGCGAGGGCGACGACATCGAGATCCAAGTGCCGGTAACCGTGACCGAGGCGGGGCTAGGCGCCAAGATCGAGGTGCCGACCATCGACGGGAGGACGCTGCTCAAAGTTCCGCAAGGCACGCACAGCGGGCAGAAGTTCCGCATGCGCGAGCGCGGGGTGTTCAATTCCCGCAAGAATACGCGTGGAGACCAGATCGTCGAGGTGGTGGTGCAGCCGCCCAAGGTGCGGGACGAGCGCACCAAGGAGATTCTGCGCGAACTGGCGCAGCTCAATCCCGAGGACCCGCGCGAGCAGATTTGGAGCCAGGTGTAAGCCATGGCCAAGGGACGATCCAAAGCGGCCTTCATGATTTCCGCGGTGGCGGAGCAGTACCAGATCCATCCGCAGACGCTGCGGCTGTATGAGCGGGAAGGGCTGCTCAAGCCGTCGCGCAGCGAAGGCAACACGCGGCTCTACACGCAGGAGGATTTGCAGCGCCTGGAGGCGATCCTCAAACTGACGCGGGATTTCGGGGTGAACCTGGCGGGCGTGGAGATCATCCTGAACATGCGGGAGAAGATGGCCGCCATCGAGCGCCAGGTGGAGGAGTTCGTCCGATCGCTGAACGACGAGCTGGCGATGCGCCTTCCCGTCCCTTCCAGGGATGAGCGCAATTCGCTGATCCCGGTGATCACGCTGCCGTCGACGACGGGGGTCCGCAAAGAATCGAAGAAGAACAGCGGATAATTCCCGGCCCCGAAGATTGGCGCTTTCGCGAAACCGCTCGCTAGCGGGACTGTGAAAACATCGCCTTGTAGCACCGAAGAGGGCAAACTGAAGCATGTCCTGCGGGGGCATGCTTCAGCCTGCCCGGCGATATTCTCAAAGCCCCTGTCTCTCGTGGCTCGGAACCGAGCCACGACCGCAAGGGAGTGGTTCCCCGCCAGTGCACACTGTCGGAGCATCGGGCCGAGCTGTTGTCATAATTCGATCCACAGGGGGGCAGCAGGGAGCCGATGTTCCTTCCGCGGGTCGAAGACCATCCACAGCCCGGGGATGCGGGAGCCGATCGCCGCGTTCACTTCCCACCAGAACGATTGCCCGTCTTGACTGAAGCCGCACGCCGCAGTTGCGGCGGAACTGCTGGGAAGCGAGGAACTGCGAAGCCATCTACTTCGCCATCACGGTTTGCGCGCTGTTCAATTCCTACAACCGCTGGATCGACGCTTCGGGGGTTCACGCGCTCTCGGAGGAAGCGCACCGCCGCTCACGGCTATGTCCGAGAGTAAGGCGGCGGGACTGACGAGGTACTTGCAGAATTCCTGGAAACCGCTCCCTTGCAGTCGCGGCTCGGAAACAGAGCGCTGATTCTCAATGGGTTACCGAGCCGCGCGCGCCAGCAAGCGGACCTTTTACGAATTCTGCAAGTCCCTCTGACGTCCCGCGCGGACTGAAGTCCGCCCTCCTATAATAGAGATAGTGGACACAAGAGGTTGCCTTGCCGCGACGCTGGCGGCCGTCGTGGTTCTTGCTTCGGTTGCCGTGGCGCAGCCGGTCCGCCCGAAATCCGGCCCCGTCGAGATCATGAAGTCGTCCGAGCTGCGGCCCGGGATGAAGGGCGTCGCCTGGACGGTGTTCGCGGGGACGGAGCCGGAGGCAATACCGGTAGAAATCATCGGGCTGTTGAAGAACGCCTGGGGCCCGGACCAGGACATCATCCTGGCGAAGATGGGCGGCAAGGCCCTGCGCACCAACGTGGCGGGCGGGATGAGCGGTTCCCCGGTCTACGTCAACGGCAAGCTGATCGGGGCGGTGGCGTTGCGGCTGAGCGTTTTCTCTCCGGACGCCATCTGCGGGATCACGCCGATCGAACTGATGCTGGAGATCGAGGATTTCGACACCTCGATCCCCGGCGACGCGCGCACGCCGGACAAGACACTGCAGGTGGCGGCGGGCGCTGCGCCCAACCCGCCGCAGCAGAGCCCCGTGCTGATTCCCATCGACACGCCGCTGGCGTTCTCCGGCTTCGAGCCGGGGGTGCTGCGCGAATTTGGGCCGCTGTTCCAGCAACTCGGGCTGGTAGCGGTCGAGGGAGGCGCGAGCGGGAAACTGGACAGCCCCAAACCGGCGCCGGGATGGCAGAATGCGTTGCAGCCGGGCGATGCGGTGGCGGGCGTGCTGGTCTCGGGCGATATGAGCGTCACCGGATTGGGCACGGTCACTTACAACGATGGCCGGCGCGTGCTGGCGTTCGGGCATCCGCTCTTCAACCTGGGCCCGGTCAACATGCCCATGAGCAAGGGGGAAATCCTGTTCACGCATGCCTCGGCGTTCCAGCCGAACAAATTCGGAAACGCCACCGAGATCGTGGGTGCGCTTCAGCAGGACCGGCACAGCGGCATCCTGGGGACCCTCGGGGCCACCGCCGAGATGGTGCCGGTGACGGTTCGGGTGCGGTCCCTCAACGAAGACAACAGCGTTCGGAAACAGAAGGAGTTCCACTTCAACGTGTTCGTGCAGCAGAAGTGGACGCCGTACCTGATGATGGTGACGATGTTCAACTCGATCTCGGGCCTGAACGACTATCGCGAGGAATGCACCTACCGGATCAGCGGCCGCGTGGAGTTGGACGGGCAGAAGAAGTTGCTGGTATCGACCATGCAGGCGCCGGGCGAAATGCCGGTGCCGGCGCCCATGATGCTGGCCGGATGGTGGGGCGACAAGTTCAACCGCCTGTTCACGAACACAGTGACCCCGCCGCGGCTGAAGCGGGTGGACGCCACCATCGATCTGCTGCCGGAGCGACGCATAGCCAGCATCGAGAATGCCTGGATTCCCTCGAACGAAGTGGCGCCGGGCGAGGAAGTTTCGGTGAAGGTCTTCCTGCGTCCGTACCGCGGCCCACGGATCGAGCGCACGTTTAAGCTGCGGCTTCCGGCCGGCCTGACGCGCGGCGAACATCGCATCCTGCTCAGCGACGCCGAGACGCTGAACCGCATCGAGAGCGTGGCGGCGTTCTCCAACCGGTTCATCGACCTGCCGCAAATCGTCTCGCTGATCAACCAGGAGCGCGGCAACGACAAGCTGTACGTATCGCTGGTGGAGCCGCGGCCTACGGTCTATTACGACGACAAGACGCTGCCCAGCCTGCCCGCCTCGGTGCTGAACGTGATGCAGGCCGGGCGGTCGGCGAGCCGGCCCTTGGTCAGCTCCGGGGAGAGCGCGCTCGAGCAGATGGCCATCCCCTTCGATTACGTCGTCAACGGCAGCTACGCTTTGAAAGTCACGGTGAAGTAGTCCCGACACTTTGGAAATGAAAACCTCCATCCGGCTGTTCGTCGTCCTGTCCGCGGTGGCAACGCTTCTATCGGCCACGCAAACGAAAACCTGGTCCGTCGAGGACTTTTCCGGTTTTGAGAAGAGCGCGCGGAAGGGACTGTCGCTGGCAAGCGACGGCCGCGTGGCGCTCGCGCCGCTGTTCCGCGAGATCTTCGACACGCCTTCGGTGTATCTCTGGGCTCTGGCGGAGGACTCGAAAGGGAACGTGTACGCGGGCGGAGGCGGCCCGGCGGGCCCCGGAGCGCGGGTGTACGCGATCGCTCCCGACGGGAAAGGCAGGACGCTGGCCCAACTGGACGATCTGGAAGTGCACGCCATCGCGGTGGATGGGAAAGACCAGGTGTACGCCGCCACCTCCCCGGACGGCAAGGTGTACAGGATCGCCGCGAGCGGCAAGGCCGAGGTGTTCTACGACCCGAAGGCAAAGTATATCTGGGGCATGGTCTTCGACAGCAAGGGCGACCTGTTCATCGCCACCGGGGACCGCGGGGAGATTCACCGCGTCTCGCCGGGCGGCAAGGGCAGCGTGTTCTACAAGACCGCCGAGACGCACGCGCGGTCCATCGCCGTGGATGCCAAGGACAACCTGATCGTGGGCACGGAACCCGGCGGGCTGATCCTGCGCATCGGCTCCGACGGCAGCGGCTTTGTGTTGTACCAGGCTCCCAAGCGCGAGATCACGGCGGTGGCGGTGGCCAAAGACGGGTCCATCTACGCGGCCGGCGTCGGGAACAAGCAGCCGGCCACCTCCGCGCCAACGCTCGGGCTTCCGCCTTCCATGCCGGTCCCAGCCCCGGTTCCGGCGGCCGGCCCGGCAGCTCCGGACGCACCCGTGCAGGTGCGGCCCATGCCCGTGCAACCGGCGCCGATCTCGGTCGCGCCGCCATCCATATCGGGGGGCTCGGAAGTGTACCGGATCAACCCAGACGGTTTTCCGCACAAGGTCTGGAGCCACGCCCAGAACATCGCATACACGATTGCGTTCGATTCGGACGGCCGCGCACTGGTTGGCGCCGGGAACAAGGGCACGCTGTACCGGTTGGAATCCGACCTGGTGAGCACGGACCTGCTCAACGCGCCGCCGACACAGATCACCTGCATTTACGCGGGGCGCGCGGGCAAGCTGTACGCGGCCACCGGCAACGTCGGGAAAGTCTACCAGATCGGTCCCGGGCTCGAGAAGGAAGGAACCATCGAGAGCGAGGCCTTCGACGCCGGGCTGTTTTCCTATTGGGGACGCCTCACGTTCCGCGGCAAGGTCAACGGAGGGCAGATCGGGGTCGAGACACGCAGCGGCAACCTGGATCGGCCGGAGAAAGACTGGAGCCCGTGGTCGATGGCGGCCACCTCGGCGGAAGGCGGGCGCGTGAGTTCTCCTCCGGCGCGGTTCCTGCAATGGCGCGCGCGGCTGGCGGCCTCGAATGCCGGCGCCTCGCCAGTGCTCCAGTCGGTGGATGCCGCCTACCTGGGGCGGAACGTGGCTCCGGAGGTGCGCGAGATCGAGATCACGCCGCCCAATTACCGCTTCTCCCAGCCCATGGGACCGGGTCTGCCCATTCCGGCGAACATCACGCTGCCGCCCCTGGGGCGGGCGTCGCGGCCATCGCCGCCTGCGCTCGGCCTGGATTCCGGATCGGCGTCGATGAGTTTCGCCAAGGGATACATCGGGGCCCGCTGGGCGGCCGCCGATGAGAACGGGGACACGCTCGTATATACGGTCCAGATCCGCGGCGAGAAGGAGAGCGAGTGGAAGCTGCTCAAGGACAAGGTGACGGAAAAACACTGGACCTGGGACTCCACCGCGTTTCCGGACGGCACGTACCTGGTGCGTGTGATCGCTTCCGACGCTCCGTCGAACCCGATCGAGCAAACGCTCACCGGCGAGCTGGTGAGCGATCCCTTCCTGATCGACAACACGCCGCCGGAGATTTCCGGGCTGGCCGCCGCGCCCGCCGGAGAGAAGCTCAAGGTGACCTGGAAGGCCACGGACGCGCTGAGCGCAATCGGCAAGGCGGAGATTTCGGTGAACGGTGGGGACTGGACGGTGGTCGAGCCGACCACGAAGCTCTCCGACTCGCGCGAGCACGAATACGTCGTGCTGCTGCCGCTCCCGCCGGGCAAGGAGCAGACGGTAGCGGTGCGCGTGACCGACGAGTACGACAATCAGGCGGTTGCGAAGGTGGTCGTGAAATAGGCCACTGGCCACAATCTACGAGCCAGTTGCCAGCTTGTACCTCTTGAGCTTGCGGTACAAGGTGGTGCGCCCGATGCCCAGCAGCTCGGCGGTGCGCGCGCGGTCCCCGGCGGTGAACTCGAGCGCGCCCAGGATCGCCTGGCGTTCGACTTCTTCCAGGCGTGTGATTCCCAGTGGCTTGCTCGGTGCAGCGGGTGCGGGCGCGTCCTGCTCCAGTTCCCGGAATGGCAGCGCCAGGGCACGCTGCGCCGCGGCCGGCCCCGCCAGTGCGGAGGGCAGATCGGCGGTGCTCAGGTACGGCCCGGAGTTGACCGCGACCATGCGCTGAATGCAGTTCTCCAATTCCCGCACGTTGCCCGGCCAATCGTAGGCCACCATGGACGCCAGCAGCTCCGCGCTGAGCTGGTGGTTGACGCCGTAGAGCGCCAGGAAGTGCGCCGCCAGCTCCGGGATGTCTTCCTTGCGGTCGCGTAGCGGAGGCAATCGCAGGGTGACGACGTTGAGGCGGTAATAGAGATCGCCCCGAAAGTTTCCGTGCTCGACCTCGCGAAGCAGGTCGCGGTTCGTGGCGGCGA
>PLEM01000213.1 GCA_003137035.1 Bryobacterales bacterium
GCGGCGGGTGGTCGTTCCGAACGTGGTGCTATTTAGGGGAATCGCGCCTCACGCTTCCGCCCCAATCTGTCGCCCACTGCTCAAAACCCCGCGAGCGCAACGTGGGGACCGTTCGACGTGGGAAGAGGAACACGGTGGCCACTCGATGAGGATACTCAATACGGCATCCGCCAGTTCTCTGCCCGCAGCGGCAACCATAAGCATAAGTCTTGACAAAATCTCACATTAGATATACTCTAAAGTCTTGATGGACGCCGAGGCGATTAAACGGTCCCTGGAAGGCAGCGGGTTGCGGTGCACTCCGCAGCGCTACGCTGTGATGGCATTCTTGATGGAACGCAACAGGCATCCCACCGCTGTGGAAATCTTCACAGCCGTGAATCGGGTGGATCCGCGATCTTCAAGGGCCACGACTTATAACAATCTGCGGGACTTGGTGCAGGCGGGTTTGGTGCGTGAAGTGGCCGTCGAGGGCCGCGCCGCGCGATTCGATGCGAAGGGCATGCGGCATCACCACTTCATCTGCGACCGCTGCGGCAATGTTGAGGACATTGAGTGGTACGACGTGCCCAGTCCTGCCTCGGGCTCCCTCGGTAAGCGGATTCTTCGCGAATGCGAACTTATTCTTCGGGGGCTCTGCACGAAGTGCACTCCGCAGCACGCTTCCCGCTAAGTGTCGTAGGCGTGTGGATACCGGATGAATGGCGCGCGTCAGCAGGCGCGGCCGGCGGCGATTGCGCGAATGGAAAAGCCAGGATGGGTTCGTAGTTCGTCGCAGTTCTTTCAACCAACTCGAAGGAAGAGGAACATATGGATAAGAAACTCAGCACCGCAGCGGGGGCGCCTGTCCCCGATAATCAGGAGCAAAACTTGTCAACCGAAACCAAATGCCCGTTCTCGGGCGGCGCTCGCGAACACACCATGGCCGGGGCCCCAACAAACGCAGACTGGTGGCCCAATCAACTGAACCTGAAGATCTTGAACCAACACTGCCCGCTGTCCGACCCTATGGGCGCGGCGTTTAACTACGCTGAGGAGTTCAAGAGCCTTGACTTGGATGCCGTGATCAAGGACCTCCATGCCTTGATGACGGCATCGCAGGACTGGTGGCCCGCGGACTACGGCCACTATGGGCCGTTCTTCATCCGTATGGCGTGGCATGGCGCAGGCACGTACCGTATCGCTGATGGCCGAGGGGGCGCGGGCTCCGGAGCACAGCGATTTGCGCCGCTCAATAGCTGGCCGGACAACGTGAACCTCGACAAGGCGCGCCGGTTGCTCTGGCCGATCAAGCAAAAGTACGGCCGGAAACTCTCCTGGGCCGACCTGATGGTTCTTGCAGGTACCGTTGCACTGGAGTCGATGGGACTCAAGACCTTCGGTTTCGGCGGTGGGCGCGAGGACATCTGGGAGCCAGAAGAAAGCATTTACTGGGGATCTGAGGGCAAGTGGCTGGGAGACGAACGCTACAGCGGCGACCGTGACCTCGAGAATCCTCTCGCCGCCGTTCAGATGGGCCTGATCTACGTGAATCCGGAAGGGCCCAATGGCAAGCCGGATCCAGCGACTGCGGTACGGGATATTCGGGAGACGTTCGCCCGCATGGCGATGAATGACGAGGAGACAGTTGCCCTCATCGCCGGCGGACACACGTTCGGCAAAACTCATGGCGCTGCCGATCCGAGCAAGTATGTCGGTCCCGAACCCGAGGGCGCTGGCATCGAAGAGCAAGGCCTGGGCTGGAAAAACAGCTTTGGCAGCGGCAAAGGCGCCGACACGATCGGCAGCGGGTTGGAGGGCGCATGGACCACCAACCCGGTGAAGTGGGACAACAACTACTTCGACAACCTGTTCGGCTATGAATGGGAACTCACGAAGAGCCCCGCCGGTGCTCACCAATGGACTCCCAAGGACGCATCCGCGGCGGGAACTGTGCCGGATGCCCACGATCCGTCGAAGAAGCACGCTCCGATGATGTTCACGACGGACCTCTCACTGAAGGTGGACCCGAGCTACGCGGAGATTTCGAAGCGCTTCCACGAGAACCCGCAGGCATTCGCAGACGCGTTCTCCAGGGCTTGGTTCAAGCTGACGCACCGCGACATGGGGCCTGTTTCACGGTACCTTGGCCCGCTCGTTCCCGCGGAGCCGTTGCTGTGGCAGGACCCCGTTCCCGCCGTGGATCATGAATTGATCGGGGAGCAGGATATTGCCGCTCTGAAGGCCAAGATCGTTGCATCCGGACTTTCCATCTCCCAACTGGTCACGACGGCCTGGGCGTCGGCGGCAACATTCCGCGGCAGTGACAAGCGCGGCGGGGCTAACGGGGCGCGCATTCGCCTCGCGCCGCAAAGGGATTGGGAAGTCAACCAGCCGGCCGAGCTGGCGAAGGTTCTTCGGACGCTGGAGGCGATCCAGAGGGATTTCAACGGCGCGCAGTCCGGTGGGAAGAAGGTCTCGCTTGCCGACCTGATCGTTCTGGGCGGCTGCGCAGCCATCGAGGCGGCTGCGAAGAAGGCCGGCCACGACGTGAAGGTTCCCTTCTCGCCGGGGCGCATGGACGCGTCGCAGGAGCAGACCGATGTGCATTCGTT
>PLEM01000359.1 GCA_003137035.1 Bryobacterales bacterium
CCGCGCCGCGGGTCTGAAGAGGGACTTGCAGAATTCGTGGAAGGTCCGCTTGCTGGCGCGCGCGGCTCGGTAAGCCGTCGAGAATCAGCCCTCCGTCTTCGAGCCGCGACCGCGAGGGAGCGGTTTCCAGGAATTCTGCAAGTACCTCTGAAGACCCACGCGGACTCAAAGTCCGCCGGGCTATAATGCACCTAACCGACATGGACCGTACACACACTCTGGCGGCTGAGATCCGGGAATACTGCACCGCGCACGCCGACCCCAAGATGGCCCTGAAATGGGCCCGCTACTTCACTGAGGGATACGACGCCTGGGGCATGCTGGACACCAAGCATCCCTTTTGGAATCAGAAGCAGCAGGAATGGCTTGAAGGGTACGGGGACCTCGGGTTGCCCGGCTTCCTGAAGCTCGGGGAGTTGCTGTTTGCGAGCGGCAAGTACGAGGAGGGCGCACTGGCGATCCGTTTCGTCACACAACTCCGCGATCAGGTCGGCGCCCGGACGCTTCCCGGTCTGGCCAAGTGGTTCGCCGCGGGCATCCGCAATTGGGCGCACACCGACGTCTTATGCGGCCAGGTGCTCGCGCCGCTGCTCCAGAGCGGGCAGATCCAGGTGGAGGCCCTGGCATCCTGGCGGAAGTCCAAGCTGAAGTTTCAACGCCGGGCCGTTCCGGTGGCCATGCTGGGCCTGCTGAAGACCGGGGGGGACGTCGGCCCCTGGCTGGATTTCCTCCGCCCTCTCATGCTGGACGGCGAGCGGGTGGTGCAGCAGGGGCTGGGCTGGTTTCTGCGCGAGACGTGGAAACAGCATCCCCGCCCGGTGGAGGCATTCCTGCTGGAGTGGAAAGACCAGGCGCCGCGCCTGATCTTCCAGTACGCCACCGAGAAGATGGCCAAAGCGGATCGCGCCCGTTTCCGGCGGCAGGCGGTCTAGGTCCTTGACCGCGAGATTTGGCGCTACTGCGAAACCGCTCGCTGGCGCTCGCGGCTCGGAACCGAGCCACGACCGCAAGGGAGTGGTTCCCTGCGAAAGCACATCATCACACGGTCAGAGCACTAGTCCCTCACGATCGGCTGGCGCAGCACCCTCTTCTGGCCAGGCGGCGGTTCGACTGGTTGCGGAGGCTCGACCGGCTCCTCCGGGACCACCTTCTTGGGCCGCGCGTTCAATTTCGCCGCGATCAGTTCGCCCTTCACCTTCTGGAACTTCGCGGTGCCGGGCGCCACGCCTTTGGCGAGCACCTCCTCATCGGTGACCTCCTGGGCCATTGGCAGATACTTCTGGAGGTAATTGCGCACGCGATCCTGCACCAGCCGTAGCGGTGAACGGATCAGCAGGAACAGAATCTGGTCGCCAGGAGCTTTCGACAGCACCTCGTACACCTGCGAAGGCCGGCTCAGCTTGGGAGACTTCAGATCCCGTTCCAGCTTCCTGGTGCGAACTTCCAGTTTCTGCCACAGATCGGCTTCCGCCTTACCCATGGCGGTCGCCTCCACAAGGGCGGTCTTCTCTTTCGGCGCCAGCTTCTCGGTGAGGAAATACAGGAAGATGCCCAGCTCCTCCAACGGGAACCGGACTCCAAACGGGACCAGGCTCTTGGCTTTCTGGAGTTTCACGACCCCCGCCAGGTTCAGTTTCGGGCCAACCATGGCCGGCGAGAACACGTGCAACAACTTCTCTTCGTCCAACGCCCGAACGATGTCGGGAGCCGTCGGATCGTTGGCGATGTTGCGCAGTTCCTCGAACAGCCTCCGGGGTGCGATCCGGGTTTCCAAGTGCTCCGCCAGGACGTTTTCGGACTGCGACCGGGTCCGCTCTTCGATCGAGAACCCCAGGCGGACTTTGAGCCGGATGAGCCGCAGCATGCGGGCGGGGTCGTCGTACAGCGCGTAGTTGTAAGCCGCCCGAAGTTCCTTGCGCTCCAGGTCGCCCAAACCGTTGGTGGGGTCGATCAGCAACCCGCGCGAGGCGCGGTTGAGCGAGAGCGCGATCGCGTTCACCGTGAAATCGCGGCGCCCCAGATCCTCGTGGATCGTCGCCGGGGTCACCTGGGGTTTCGCCCCGGGTTTGGAATAGCGCTCGCTGCGGGCCATCGCAATCTCGGCGGTCGCGCCCCCAGGGAAAACCAGCTCCGCGGACTTCCGGGCCTCGTCCTCGGCCATGACTTTCGCGCCGGTCTTCTTGGCCACCGCCCGGGCCACCTTGATTCCGTTTCCTTCCACCGTGAAATCCAGGTCCCGGATGGCGAACCCGCCCAGCATGTCGCGCATCGCGCCGCCGGACAGGAACAGACTCGTGTTCGCCTCCGCCGCCGCGTCGAGGACTTCGGCGACGACGCGGTTCTGGTCCGCACTCAGGTGGCTCTCCAACATGAACATGTAGTCGCTCATATGCCGCTTGTGGCTTGTGGCTTGTGGCCTGTAGATCCCGCAACGACCCCCGGCAGCGAAGCCGGGTCGCGGCAGTTGAACCCACAGGCTACAAGCTACAAGCCACAGACCTCCTTCTTCACGCTCGCGGGTGGTGGTCGTCCACCGTTTTCCTG
Organism: Bryobacterales bacterium; assembly: GCA_003137035.1. GTDB lineage: Bacteria > Acidobacteriota > Terriglobia > Bryobacterales > Bryobacteraceae > Fen-330. The sequence goes on from PLEM01000359.1 coordinate 2,545, forward strand.
AGCCGGGAACGCATCACGTGGGTATAGATCTGGGTGGTGGAGATATCCGCATGACCCAACATGGTCTGGACGCTACGCAAGTCGGCGCCCCCCTCCAGCAGGTGGGTCGCGAAACTGTGCCGGAGCACGTGCGGCGTCAGATGGTGAAAGATCCCCACCTTCCGGCCCTGCCCGGTCAATAGCTTCCAGAACGCCTGACGGGTCAAGCGGGAGCCGCGAGCCGTCACGAACAGATACCTGCTGCTCCGGCCGCGTAACAGCAGCAGCCGGGCTCCCTTGCGATACTCGCGCACAGCCGCCAGGGCCGGCCGGCCCACCGGCACCAGCCGCTGCTTGCTTCCCTTCCCCATCACCCGGACCACCCCAACATCTTCCATGAAATCGGATAATTGCAGTTCGCAAAGCTCGGATACACGCAGCCCGCTGGCGTAGAGAAGCTGGAGCATCGCCCGATCGCGGACGCCCGTCGGTTTGGCCGGATCCGGCGCCTCGAGCAACTGATCTATTTCCTTATGACTCAGGTATTTAGGCAGGTTCTGCCACTGTTTCGGCAGGGTCAGGTATGCGGTCGGGTCCTGCTGGATGCGGCCCTCGCGCAGGAGGAAGGCAGCGAAGCTTCGCACGGTGGTCAGATGCCGGGCAATGGAGCGGCTTCCCAGGCCCCGCTGGGACAAGGAATCCAGGTACCGCCGCAACGCCTCGGGCCCCGGAAACGCCTCTGGCGCCTCCGGTTCGCAGTTGGCGGCGAATCGCGCCAAGTCCCGGGCGTAAGCTTCCAAGGAGTTGGCCGCCAACCCCTTCTCGATGCGGCAGTAATCCAGAAACGCCTGAATATGGACCGAGTAAGGGGCCGCGCACTGCACTGTGCCAATGATACAATACTTGCGAAATTGTTTGGAAGAAAGTGGAGCGCGACGATTTGGCGGCCTCTACCAGCAAGCGAGTCGTGATCCGGCGGTTTGAGCGCGAACCGGTACACGGGTTCGTGAACCCCCAGACCTACCTTTGCGCCGAGGGAATCGAGCTGCTCAGCCAGTCGGGCGCCATTCTGGTGGTTCCCTACGCCGAAGTAAAAGTCGTTTATTTTGTTCGAGATTTTGAATCCGGCGAGCCTTCCCCAGAGCACCGGGTCTTCAATACCCGCCCCAAAATCAGCGGCGTTTGGGTGAGGATGCACTTCCGGGACGGGGAACTGATGGACGGGATCCTGGCCAACAATCTCCTGCAGTTGGAGCCTTACGGTTTCACCGTGGTGCCGCCCAATCCCTCTTCCAGCAACCAGCGGGTCTTCGTGCCGCGCGCGGCGCTGGCCGCCCTCCAGGTGCTGGGCGTGGTCGGCAGCCCCCTCCGCCCGCAAAAGTCCAAACCGAAGCCCAAGCAGCAGATCGAGCTGTTCGAATAGGAGCCGGACACAGGCTGAACCGCCTTCTCCACAAGCAAAATCAATGACTTGGGGCGGTGTGGCGCAGGCGGTTTCGCCTGCCACGGACTTTAATCACAGGCCGCCGGTTACCGCGCCGAGGGCACCCCGAGCCGGGCCTCGGCCAGATCCACCCAGCGCTTCCGGTTGGTGTTCTGCACGAAGACCACGCGGTCCACTGCAAACCAGCGTTGGCCGGTGTATTCCGCCCAACGGCGGCACGCCAGCTCGTATGCGCCCGCCACCTGTCCCGGTTCCAGGTCCTGCGCCAGGGTGATGTGAGGTCGGTACTGATAGCGCTCCAGGTAGCCGATGGGATCCTTATTCAACCGGTCGTGCATCTGCAGCAAAACTCGCCGGCCCGCTCCGATGCCCAGGTAGACCACCGAGGTGGTTTCGAATCGTTCAATCTGGTCCGCCACGATTTCGAAGGGCGGGAAATCCTTGATGCCGGAGTAGACATGCTCCCAGGCCACCCGCGGGTCTACCGTCAAGGGCCGTGGCGGAAGGATGGTGGCGTGCGCGCGGGGGATGAAGGTCGGCACGAGTTCCAGGCGCAGGTCGTCCAGGAACCGGCCGAGGGGCGCCGGAATATAGGTCACCAGCGCAAAGGAGTTGATGGGCTCCACGCCATCGCCACACGCATCGAGAGTTCGCCACCCCAGGATGTTCACGCTGTTCATACGCGATGTGCCGTTGAATGGGTCCTACGGAGCCGGTGTGTTCTGCCCGGCCGCCTCGCAGTGTGAGCCCGCGCCCTCTGGGTTCGGTTTGGCCTCGGGGACGAGCCAGTGCGCTTCTTCGAAGCCGACGTACTTGCAGATGCGCAAATCGCCGCTGTCCGATTCTAACAGGTCGCCGACCCGCGGGGCCTCCCCCCTCCCACGCAGCTCGGACCAGGCTGCGTATACACTCGGCGCCTCCACCTCGCCCGCCGGTTCGTAGTCCTTGCACTTCACCTCCACCGCGCCCACCGTATGCGGGGCCCACCGGAACTGCTGATAGTGGGAATCCTTCATGCGGTAGATCTTGAACACCGGCATAGCCAACATTGTAACCCGATCAGCCGAGTTCCCACGGGCAGCCCCGAGTGGCGTCCTCTTCGCCCATCTCGATCGCGCGCTCGACGGCCTCGCGCCGCCAGAACACCGCGTCGCGCAGGCGTCCCAGGGGCTGGCTGGGCGAGATCGTGCATACCTCGACCTCACCGGGCGTTGGCGGCGAGCCGGGCGCGAGCGCTTGGAATCCGCGGACGGCCCACCCTGCCACGCGCGACGGCGCGCGCGCCAGCACGTTCACCGCAACGATGCGGGTGGCGCCCATCCGGGCCGCGGCCCAAACCGGCAGGGCTCCCAGCAAGCCGCCGTCGCTGTAAACCCGGCCCTCGATCCGGATTTGCGGGTAGCACAGCAAGACGGCGCACGACGCCGCCAGGCGCAGCCAACCGATTTCCGGGCCTCGAAACAACCGCGGCCGGCAGCGCGGGATTTCCGTTGCCACCACGCCGATATCCACTCGCGGCCGGTAGGTCTCCCACAACCCGCGGATATGCGCGTGGAGCGGCCGGGCATCGAAAACCCCGCGCCAGGGCGGCTGCAGCAGCCGGAAAGTGGCAAGCGACGCGCATTCGGGCGCCCGCCAGCGCTCGATCAGTTCGCTGGGCGTCGCGCCGCCCGCAATCGCCCAGGCGTTCAACGCGCCCACCGACGCGCCGGCCACGATCTCCGGGTGGAACCTTCCCGACAAAGCTTTCCAGACGCCCGCCTGGTAGGCCCCGAACATCCCCCCGGCGGACAGCACAAAAGCGGTTTTTCCGTCCGATTGAATAGCGTTCCCAGTATGCCATCTGGGAGAATGGTCTTTCCGGCGCTCTCATGTCCCGTACTCGCGTTGCCCTGATCCTGTTGCTGATCCTGATCCTCGTCTCGGTCTGGTGGATCCGCCTAAAGAGCACCAGCCCGCCCGAAGTTCCGTTCGCGAAGGTTCAGCGGGAGACGCTGGTAAGCACGCTGGCAACCAACGGCAAAGTGGAACCCTCGGAGTGGGCCGCCGTACGTGCCGAGCGCGCTGGCGCGGTGTCCCGGGTCGACGTACAAAAGGGGCAGCAGGTGGCCAAGGGCGCTCTGCTGGTGGAGCTCGAGGCCCGCGACGTTCGCGCCGAGGTATCCTCCGCCGAGGCTGCGGTGGCCCAGGCACGCGCCGAGCTACAGACCATCGACCAGGGCGGCAGAAGCTCGGCCCACGTCGAGATCGACAGGGCCCTCGAGCGGGACCAGATTGACCTGAAAGCCGCCCAGCGGGACTACGAACTCCTTCGGCGCCTCGCCGAGAAACAGGCCGCTACAGCGCAGGAAGTGGCCGACGCGAATCAGAAGGTACAACAGTTGCAGGCCGACATTCAGGCCCTGGCTCGCAAGCGTGCCGCTCTGGTCAATCCGGCCGACCGAGCCGGCGCCGAGGCCAAACTTCACGAGGCCCTGGCCGCGCTCGAACAAGCGCAGACGCGGCTGGAGCGCAGCCGCCTGCTCGCGCCCATTGCCGGGGTAGTCTACGATCTGCCGGCCCGGATCGGCGCCTACCTGAATCCCGGCGATCTCGCAGCCCATGTCGGCGACCTCAAGACGCTCCGCGTGAGGGTCTACGTCGACGAGCCGGAGCTGGGCCGCGTCGCCCGGGGAATGCCGGTCGCCATCACCTGGGACGCCATGCCCGGACGGCGCTGGAGCGGCGTTGTCGACAAGATGCCCACCCAGATCGTCGCACTCGGAACCCGGCAGGTGGGCGAGGTGATCTGCGTCATCCAGAACCCCGATCTCCTGCTGCTGCCCGCAACCAACATCAATGCGGAGATCGTCTCCCAGGTGGTGGAGAACGGCTTGGTGATTCCCAAGGAAGCCATCCGCAAGGAGAACAACCAGGTCGGGGTTTACGCCCTCCGCGGGGAGAACGTCGAATGGCGGCCCATCCAGCTCGGCGCCTCCAGCGTCACCCGCGCGGTGGTGCTCGAAGGGCTCGTCGCGGGCGACTCGATCGCACTCGCCTCCGAGGTTCCGCTCCACAACGGCGCCCGGGTCCAGGTGGTGGAACGCTAGCGTAGTGTGGGGCGGCTCCCCTGAGGTACTTGCAGAATTCGTAGAAGGTCCGCTTGCTGACGCGCGC
>PLEM01000201.1 GCA_003137035.1 Bryobacterales bacterium
CGCGACCGGCGCGAGTCCCGCAAAACCATCCTCGCCCGTGTCCTTCACCGGAAACTGGCCTTCGTAAATGTTCGCCATCCATTTGCCGCCGGGCTTGAACTCATCGCCCCACGCATACGTTTTGCCGCTCAACCCGCCGCGCGCGGCGAATTCCCATTCCGCCTCCGTGGGCAGGCGGTAGTGGTAGCCGTCGTTGGCCGCGTTCAATTTGCGAAGGAAGCCCTGGACATCCTCCCAACTCAAGCTCTCCATAGGCTTGTCCGGCCCTTTGAAGTAGCTGGGGCTGCCGCCCATCACCTTCCCCCACTGCGCTTGCGTGACCTCGAACCTGCCGATCTCGAAAGCCTTCGTGATCCTCACCCGGTGCACCGGCTTCTCGTCGGGGTCCCCGTTCTCCGAGCCCATCTGGAACTCGCCCGCCGGGATTCGCGCGAACTCGATTCGGCTCCCTCCCTCGAGCGCCGGGCCAATCACCTGCACCACCGCCGTCCCTTTGACCTCCGCGCCGAGGCGCCGCGCCGTAGCGGTGTAGTTCCCCGATGACAGGGGCTTCACCGTCCGGCTTCCCGAAGCGCTCACCTGTCCCACGCCGCCGGTGATCTCAACCGAATCTGCGTTCTCGATCTGCCAGCTCAGAGTGGTTTCCCCTCCCGCCTGGATCTTGGTGGGGTTCGCTTCGAATTTCACAATCCGGGCCCGTTTCGCGACTTCGACCGTGACGTCGGCCAGCTTCGGCCCCCCGGCTCCGGAGGCGGCCAGACGGTAGGTGGTCGTCGACGTCGGTTTAACCTTCTGCGATCCGTCCGCTGAGACGGTTCCGATCCCCGGCTGAAGCTCGACACTGTCGGCGTTCCTGACCCGCCAGCGGAGCTCCACTTCGGCGCCCTCCACGATGGACCGCGGGTTGACGGTGAACTCATCGATCGCCAGCAGGTTCGGGAGCGCCTTCAGCCTCTGCAGCCGTTTGGCTTCCTCGGTTTTCTCCAGCAGCGAAATAAGCGCGGCGGGCGCTCCGGCCGCGCGCAGCCGGGATGTGGCGTCCTCAGTCGCCTGGAAGCTGATGCCGCATGTCTTCACGTACATCTCGACCCGCGGCTCGGGCACGTGCGACCGGATCAGGTCCGCGAGCTGGTCCTCGCTGAGCCGCCCCGAGGCGGGACACCGCACCGGAGGTTGAGCGCACAGAAACCCAGCGCACACAAGAAGGCAGATCCAAATGAACCGCATCCCCCTCATAGTAAGCCTTCCGCCGCCGCAGAGTGCAAGAGACGCGGGGCGGGGCAATCTTGCCCGCAGGCTGTAAAGCCTGCCCCACTGTCGAGACGCGTACTCGTCAACCCGCCTGACGCACTACGCTAGAAGTGGAATCCGAGACCCACGTCCATGGCGGCGTGATGGCGGCCGGTATAGCCGCCGGTGCCGGACCGGGTGAGGTAGTCGCGGCCCTCCACCCGGATGCTGAGCAGGCGCGTCAGGCGGAAATCTATGCCGCCGCCGAAATCCAGGGCGGGGCCGACGTGACTGGTTGTCCCGGTCGAAATCCCGGGGCCGATGGTGGTCCGGGAGGATCCGAACACAGCCGCCCCGCCGCCCAGCGAAGCGTACAACGAGACGCGGGACTTTACGAACATCTTCCAGCGAATGCCGGGAGTGAAGAACAGGATGCTCCGCACCCTGTTGTCGATGCCGGCGCCGATGCGCGTTCCTGAGTTATACGTCGCGGCCAGCGGGAGCTCGATGTAGAAGGCGTTGTCCTTCTTCAGCGCCACCTGAAACGCGTAATCGATCTGAAGATTGGCGTAGTATTGGGTCGAGATCCCGCTGGCGCTCACGGTGGACACCGCTTTCAGGGGGGCGACTCCGATCAGGATTCCCAGGTCGCTGTTCTGGGCGGATGCCGGAAGGCCGATTGCCGGAACAGCGATCAACAGCAGATAGAATGGCTTCATTTGTATTCCTCTCCAATCGCATTGTGCGGGCAAACGGGCGCGGCGGGCCACCGGTTTTCGATGGACGGTCGGAATTCCACATGAGTGGCGGAAGGCGCCGCGCCCGGCGAGTTACACCGCTCATGCAACCGGCGCGCCGCCCATCCAAGGGTAGCGCCATTCATCGGGAAGCGGTTGTAGCACGCGCAAAACAGCCCGTATACTTGGGGCACGAACATGCGCAGAGCGATCTCAATCGTGGTAGCGGCAGCGGTGCTCGGCGCGAGCCAGCTTGCAGCGTCGGGTAACTCCTGGAATAAGCTCCGGTACAGCGGGGGCACGGTGCAGGCGAAGGTGAACCCGTACGACTGGAACACCGTGCTCACCGTGACGCCGGACGCCATTGTGCTGGTGTTCGGCGGCCGGTCCACGCTGCGGGTCGCGCCGGCCCAGGTGACGGCGCTGAGCTACGGAAAGGAAGCGCATCGCCGCGTGGCGGACATGGTGGTGCTGAGCCTGATTGTGTCGCCGCTGGCGCTGTTCGGCCTGCTGCACGAGAGCAAGGTGCATTTCATCGCCATCGAATACAAAATGGATGATGGAAAGGCGGGAGGTGTGCTGCTGGAAGCCGACAAAGGCAACTACCGGGCGATCCTGGACACGTTAAAGACCGTCACCGGGAAACCCGTGCGGGACAAGCCGTAGCCCATGCCCTGGTACGGCATCGTCTATCTCGCGACCCTGATCGTATTCACGTTCGGGGCGCTGAGTTTCTCGGTGCTGGCTCTGATCTACTGGCGGGAGAAGCGGCCGCGCGCGGGCCGGCCATTCGCAGCTTTTACGGTGTGCTGCGCGGCCGCTTTTGTGCTCAACCTGGCACTGCCGTTGGCGGGAGCTTCGCGGTTGGCCACGCTCTTGTTGGTGGCGCGGGAACTGGCCACCGGGCTGCTGCCTCCGCTGCTGCTGCATGTGGTGTGGCGGCAGGATCGGCCGGAGGGCCGGTGGCGATGGCTGGTGATAGGTTTCTACTGCGCGGCGGGAACGGCGGCACTCGGGCGTGGACTGTCGGCGGCTGGGCTGATTCCGGTTGTGTGGGCTGATCGGCTCGAGCCCGCGCCGGCGGCGGCCCTGGGGCTGGCGGCGGTGCTGGGATTGGCGGTGCAACTCGGCGCTCGTGCCGCGGTCACGCCGGCGGAGCGCAATTACCGCAGATGGAAGCGAGTGCTGCTGTGCCTCATGGCAGCCAGCGCCGCCGCGGCCACGGCGTGGTCGAACCCGCTTTTCGACCTCTTGCCGGATTACCTGCTGCTGGCGTTCTTCTGCGTGACGCTGTATTACCGCGAGCGGCTGGTGTTCTTCGACCTGCTGATCAAGCGCGGCGCGTATTTCGCGGTGGCGCTGATCAGCCTGACGGTGTTTTTCGCCGCGTGGCCGCGCGCGGGCCAGGCAGCGGGGGATGCGACTTGGCCGTGGATCGGCGCGCTGCTGCTGACGCCGCTATGGCTGGTGGGGCCGTGGATCGAGCGGCGGCTCGGGGACGCGATCGACCGGCTGTGGCTGCGGCGGCGGTATTCTGCAGCGGAGGGCGAGCGTCGGTTCGTACAGGAAGTGCAAGCGGCCGTCTCGGAGGACGATTTGCGCGCGCGCGCCGAGCAGAGCCTGGCGGCGATTTTTCAGACCCGGGCCGAGGTGCGGTTCGCGGCGGAGCCGGCGCCTGAGACCCCGCTCGATGGCCTGACCGCGGAGTTGCAGCATCGCGGGCAACGCCTGGGCTGGGTGGCGCTGGAGGCGCGGCCGCAATCGATCCCGTTCCTGAGCGACGACCGGAGGCTGCTGCAGTCGGTGGCGCGGACGCTGGCGGTAGTGCTCGAGAACGTGCGCTTCCGCGACCAGCGGGCGGCGCAGGAGGAGAGCGAGCGGCAGTTGCGGCTGCTGGCCAGCCGCGCCGAGTTGAAAGCGCTGCGCGCGCAGATCAATCCGCACTTCCTGTTCAACGCGCTGAACGCCATCGCAGGCTTGATCCAGGAGCAGCCGCAACTGGCCGACGAAACGGTGGAGCAGTTGGCACAGGTGTTCCGGTACACCCTGCGGAGGTCGCAGCACGAATGGGTGCGCCTCGAAGAGGAGATGGAGTTCGTGACCGCGTATCTGCGGGTGGAGCAGGCGCGTTTCGGCGATCGGCTGCGGGTATCGCTGCACGTCGAGGCGGATGCCGGGTCGATCGCGATACCGGCCATGACGGTGCAGCCGCTGTTGGAGAACGCCATCAAACACGGTGCGTCGGGGGTGGAGGGTTCCGCCACCGTGACCGTGCAGGCCCGCGCGCGGGACGGCCTGCTGGTGGTGGAAGTGGCGGACAACGGGCCGGGATTTCCTCCGGATTTCTCGCTGGAAGCCGCAGCGGGCCACGGGCTGCGCAACATCGCCGAGAGGCTGAAGGGTTATTATGGCGAAGCGGCGCGGTTGCGGTGGGAGAACACCGCGGGCGGCGCGCGCGTCGTGTTGGAGATCCCACGGGAGGCTCCGGCGGAAGCTACGGGAAGGATGACTCGTGCTGCGCGTACTGATCGTTGACGACGAAGCTCCGGCGCGCGCGCGCCTGCGGCAGATGCTGGCGGCGTATCCCGACGTCGAAGTGGTGGGGCAGGCCGAGACCGGCGTGCAGGCCATGGAACAGGCGGCGGCGCTGCAGCCGGACCTGATGCTGCTGGACATCCAGATGCCCGGGTGCAGTGGAATCGACGTGGCGGCCTCCCTGCCCCATCCGCGGCCGGCCATCGTGTTTTGCACGGCCTACGATCAGCATGCGGTGGACGCCTTCGAGCTGCATGCCGTGGACTACCTGCTGAAGCCGATCAGTCGCGCGCGTTTGGAACGGACGCTCGAGCGGGTGCGGTCGCTGCCGGCGGCGGCGCGCGACACGGCGTTGAATCAGGCGGCGCGGACACTCCCGCCGGCGCCCGCGCGGTTCTTAGTGCGCAACGCTTCCAACTACCTGGTGGTAGCGGAGCCGCGGGTGCTGGGCTTCGTCTCCGAAGACGGGCTGACCCGGCTGGTGACCGAAAAAGAAAAGTACTGGATGGACCCGACCTTGAACGAGTTGGAGGATCGGCTGGATCCAGCTCGGTTCTTCCGGGTGTCCCGCGCGGCGATCGTGAGTCTGAATGCCGTGACCGAAGTGGCGCCGCTGCCGGGAGGCTCGGGAGAAGTTTCGATCCGGAACGGGCTGAAGCTGGAGGTGAGCCGGCGCCGCTTCCATGATCTGCTGAAGGCGCTGGGCGGCAAGTAGGGCGCCGGATTCCCTACCTCAACCGCTTCTCCGCCTCGTCGGCCGTCCTCGCCGCCGCCAGCCCCTGCTTGGCGCGAACATTGCCCGGGTCGCTCGCGAGCGCCTGATTATACGCCGCGATGGCCGCCTGGTAATCTCCGTTGTTGTACAGCCGCTGCGCCCTCCCCAGCGCCTCCTGCGCGCGTCGGCCACCGCCCCGTGACAGGCGCAACTCAGCTTCCTGGGCCGTCCGCGCCTCGGCCAGTCCCTCCCGGGCTTGCCGGTTGCCGCTGTCCACCCTCAGCGCGGCTTGGTAGGCCGCGATCGCCTTTTCATACAGCCCCCGGTTGAAGGAGCCGCGGGCTTCGGTCAGTTTCGCTTGCACCTGCTGGGAGTTGTCCGGAGGCGGAGTTGTCCCGATCACGTTCACCGCCACCTGAGCGCTCAGCGTCTCAGTGCTTCCGACGGCGAACAGCGTGTAGGTGGTGGAGACCTGCGGGCGCACCGTCGTCTCGCCTTCCGACGTTACCGCGCCGACACCCGGTTCGATTCGGAAACCGTCGGTACCCGTCACCTTCCACCGCAGCACCGCAGGTTCTCCCGGCGCCACAGCCTGGCGGTTGGCAGTGAACTCGACGATCTTGAGCGGCGGCGCGCTCTCCGTCTTGTCTGGCCCCGGCGTCTCTCGGGTCAGCCACACTCCCAGTACGATCACCACTAGGCATGCCGCGGCAACCAGCACGCCGATCAGCATCGGGCGGCGGTTCGGGGGGCTGGTTACCGGTTCCAGAACTGCTGGTGGAGCCCAATACGGCTGCTGATACGGCGGAGGCGGGGGTTCGGGGGGCCGCTCCTGCCGGACTGGCGCCGGCGGCGGAGCGGCAACGACCGTGGACGCTTCCGCTTCCTGCCGGGCGCCGCCGGATGGATCCAGCACCGTGGCCTCCGTGTCCATGCCGGGCCCCGCTCGCAACACGGGCTCCCACGCCTGCCGCGGTTGCGCCGGAGCCGGAGCGGGCTGCGCCGGCGCGGCCAAGCCGAAGCTGTCGCAGAAGGCGCAAAGGTCGTGGCCCGGCGGTGCTGCCCCTCCGCAGTTCCGGCAGCGGCCTTGCACGGGCTGGGGCGGGGGAGCCGGCGCTGGGGGCGCAGCCATCGGCGCGGTGGAGCCCCGGGCCGGCGTCTGGGCGATCACCGGAGCAGCCTGCGGTGGCGCAGGAGCGGACACCGACGGCGGCCTGGTTGTGCGGGCCGGCGTTGCGCCCGAACTGGTGAGACCTTTTCTCGACAGCGGGCTCCACTCCGGATTCTTGTCGCAGGCCGCCAGCAACTCCGTCACAAACTCCACGCAGGTGGGGTATCGCTGGGACGGTTCCTTGGCCAGTCCTCGCGCCATGACCTCGGACGCCGCCGCCGGCAGAGTCGGATTCACCTCGTGCACCTGCTCGGGCGGGTCCGCCATGATCCGGAAAAACAGCGTCTGGATCGAATCCGCCTGGAACGGCCGCCGTCCCGCCAGGATCTGGAACGCAATCACCGCCAGCGCGTACTGGTCCGCGCGCGCGTCCACCACCTTGCCTTGAATCTGCTCCGGCGGCATGTAGTGGGGCGTGCCGATCACCGTGCCGGTTTGCGTCAACGAAGAGAAGCCGGTGAAGCCCTTCGCGATTCCGAAGTCGCAGATCTTCACCAGCTCGTTGTCTTCCAGCATGATGTTGGCTGGCTTGATGTCGCGGTGAACGACCCCTTTCTTGTGCGCGTGGTCGAGCGCCGCGGCGGTCTCCCACAACAGCCGCCGGATGCGGTCTTGACTCAGAGGGGCATCCGCCAGCAACAGTTTCTCGAGCGTGGGGCCGTTCACGAACTCCATGGCGATGAACGCCACCCCTTGCTCCTCGCCGACGTAGTATATAGTGACGATGCCCGGGTGCTTGAGGATGCCGGCGGCGCGCGCCTCGCGGAACAGGCGGCTGCGCAGCAGTTCCTGTTCCTCTGGATCCATCATCTCGCCCAGGCGGATCACCTTTACCGCCACCTGCCGGCCGATGTGCGGATCCAAAGCGCGGTAGACCACCCCCATCCCTCCGCGCCCAACCTCGGCCACGATCTCGTAAGGCCCGATCCGTTCCATCGTTATCAACCGTTCATCGGAATTCTAACACTCGGCGGGAAGCTCGGGGACCTCCGGCGTCTCCAGAGCCGGCGGCTCCTCAACGATCGCCGTCGCGGCGGTTACGCCCCGGTAAATCTCCAACTGGCTCCCGAAGAACAGCAGCTTCACCCCGATGCGGCCCACCACCAACGCCTGTTGCAGCACCAGCAGCAGCAACATGCCCAGCGCCTGGTTCCGCGGTATGGTTCCACTGACCGCGTGGTAACCCAGCGCGAGCGCCACCGCGACGAGCGCCACTAGCCCGTAGGTGGCGAGGGTCCCGCCCAGGTTCCGGAACACCAGCTTCACCGCTCCCAGCGCCGCCCGCCACGATTTCCGGCTGTCCTCCACCACCAGACGGATCTTCGCGTAATCGAAGATCATGTTGACCGCGAGCAGCAGCACCACCGTCAGCCCCGAGCGGCACCAGCCGAAAATCACCAGCGGCCGCTCCTCCATTCCCTGGCCCCAGACGCTCTTGCCCAGTCCTTTCAGAGCCACGCTCGCCGCCAGCACCACGCCGTAGAACACCAGGGACACCAGCAGCAGCCGGAACAGCCTCCAGAAATTCCTGCCGCAGCCTTCATAGAACAGTCCCGGCCGGTACTTGCCTTCCTCCGACGCGAACACCGTCAGCGCGCCGCCCGCCAGGAACGTGCCGAGCAGGATGTAGCCCACCGCCACCAGCGCGATCAGCGGGGGAAACACATACACCGGCAGCCCGTCGGTTCGGTTCATCATCTCGGCCAGCCACTGGAGGTCGAAGTTGTTCAGCATCCGCTCCGCGTACAGGCTGTGCCCCAAATCGCCGTACAGAATGGCCCCCACCGGCAGCACCACCGCCAGCGCGAACACCAGCGTGAAGAACCAGAACACCAGCGGCATCCGCCCGGCCCGGATCACCGCCCTCGCGCCCTGTGAAATCGCTCGAATCGGTCGCATGATTCCGTCCTCTCATCCGCTTGCTGGCGCGCGCCGCTCGCTAACCGAGCCGCGACCGCCAGGGAGCGGGCACTATGAAACACCGCCGGCCACAAGCAGCAGGTTCTCCGCCCAGAACAGCAGGTTCTGCCACCACTTGAACAGCGGCTTCACCGCCACGTCCTCCCGGTAGCTGTTGTTGGCGAAATTGACGTCCAGCAGGATCTTGTGCCCGGGATCGATCTCCACCGATTCCACCCCCGCCGGCCCCGTGAATTTGAACTTCACCCAGCGATACTCGCCGTCCCACTTGCGATCGGCTGTCTTGCCATCCGTGAACCGCACGCGGATTTCCACCGGAAAGATCGCCTCGCCCTCGCGCCGGATCTTCACCACGGACTCGAACTGCTTCTTCTTGTCGCCAACTTCCCGGTTCTCGACTTCGCCCACTTTGTAGTCCACCACGTTCGACCCGTACACGAACTGGTCGAAGGACCATTTCAAGTCCTGGCCCGAGACTTCGTTAGCCACCTGGATGAAATCGCGCGTGCACGGGTGCCGGTAGCGCCAGCGCTGGAAATACGTGCGCATGATGCGCGCCATGGTCGCCTCGCCCAGGTAGTTCTCCAGAGTGCGCAGTGTGATGCCCGAGCGTGGGTACGAGTTGAGGCCGTAACTCGATCCGTCGTAGTATTCCCAGGCGTTGCGCAGCAGGTTGTCGGTCTTGGCCCCCATCAAGTACGCCCCGCGGTTGATCGCGTCCCAATTCACCCCGGGGCCGTGCACCCAGCGGCTGGGCGACAGGTCTTGCGGCCCGTACACCTTGTCGAGAATCTTACTGGTCGAGTAAGTGTTGAATCCCTCGTCCAGCCACGCTTCCTCAAACTCGTTGTTGGCGACCATCCCATACCAGAACTGGTGACCGAATTCGTGTACCACCACCATCTCCGGAGCCTGCCGCCGCTCCGAAACCAGCCAGCTTGTGCCCGCCGTGAACAGAGTGGGATACTCCATGCCGCCCGCCGCGCCGCCGCCGTATGGCGGGTCCACCATCGTGATCGTCGGGTAGGGATACTTGCCGTACCACAGCCCGAAGTACTTCAGCCCGGCCCGCAGCGCCTTGAAGTGCCGCTCGACTTGCGCCGCGTGTTCCGGCTGGATCAGCAGGATCATCCGCACCGGCTGGAGGCTTACTTCTTTTTCCGGGAGGCCAAGCAGTTTCGCCGTATCCGCCAGCTCGCGCGCGCTCACCTCGCGTGCCGGGTCGAACGTGCGCTCAATCCGCTGGAACAGCGGCGAAGCGGTCCAGGCGAAATCGTGGACGTCTTCCTGCACGAACCGGTAAGTGGCGGTCTTGGCCGCGGCATCCTCGCGCCGGTTCTCCAGGACCCCGGTGGCGCCCACCACGTAATTCGACGGCGCCGTGAGCGAAACCGCGTACCGGCCGAAGTCGGCGTAGAATTCGCTGTTGGCGTGGAACTGGTGGCAGTTCCACTGGCCTTGGGTCGCGTAGCGCTCGCCGGCCTTCTCCCATACCCCGATCTTCGGGAACCACTGCGCCACCATGTAGAAATCGCCGTGGTACCCGGTGCGGGCGCTGACGTGCGGCAGCTTGGTGTGGAAATCGATCTCCAGCGCGATCGAACGGCCCGCCTTAACCGCCTCGGGCAGCGCCACCGCCATCACCGTTCGATCCTCCGCGTTGTCGTCGTCCGGATGCAGGAAGCGCATGGATTTGGTCAGGTCCGCGCCGCCCGCGATCCGCAGGCTCTTCACCTCGATCCACCCGAGCGCGTCCTTCTTCGGATGCCCGTCCTCCTCGCGCTGGAACGTGCTCTTGTCGTCGCGGAACGCGTTCATGTAGAGGTGGAACCGCAGTTCGCGCACTTCCTCCGATGAGTCGTTCAGCCAGGTCAGGGTTTCGTGTCCCTCCACCGCCCGCAGCTTGGTGTCGAGTCGCGCCGAGATCTCGTAATTGACGATGCGCGCCGCCTCGCCGCCCCACACCATCCCCAGCGCCATCGCCACCGGAACACACCACCAGATTGGTCTCGTCATAACCTGTCCGGAGAATATCACAGGTAGGATAGGGCTCCAGCCCTGTCCATGATTGCCCGCCGCTACTGTATCTCCACCGCCGCGCTGGCCGCCGCCATCGTCTGTCCCTCCGCGCTACGCACCACAAGCCGTACCAGGTAGCTGCCAGGGCTCAGATCGAAGCTGGTCTTAAGCGTCTCCGGAGGCCGCTGTTCCAGGCTCGCCAAAGTTGCGTCGCGCAGCCTCAGCTTCAGGATTCTCTGCTTCCCAGCCACGAAATTGCCGTTGGAGTCGAACAGCGCCGCCACCACCGTCAGGTCGTCGCAGTTGCGCCCATCCGCCTTGCGGAAATGCAGGAACTGCATGTCGATCTTCGCCAGCACGGCCAGTTCGGAGGCCGCGCCTTCATGCTTGGTCACCTCGGTCCGCATCTCCACCGGCAGATCGCGCACCTCGTCCCGCGTAAACACCGCGTTCTCGATCTCCTTGGCCGCCGCCTCGGTCAGGCCTTCGGCGCGCTGAGGCGCGTAGTATCCGCGCCGGGCTTGCAGCGTATACTTCTGTCCGCTGGTCAGTCTGATCGTCAGACGGTGGAACTTGCCGTCGGGGTTGAGATCGTGCGGCGAGAAGCCGAGCACGTAGAGAACTTCCGGCGGTGTCGCCAGACGCCGCACAGCACTCAGGTAGTCGTTCGAGTTATCCACCGCCGTTCCGCCCGTACCTTCCGCTATGGTTCGCAGGGTTTCTGCGCTGGCCAATCTCGCGGCCTCCACATTCGGTCCCACCGTGTCGTCGTCGTAACTCGAATCGCCCATCTCCCAGCCGGTGCGCAGGCCGGAAGTGTTGAGCGTGTGAACCACCACCCCAGAGCGGATGGCCCGGTCCATCGTCTCCGCCAGTTCGCCTTGCAGCGAATCGTCCACGAAGAAGCCGTGCCCAAGCAGGATGATGGTGCGCCGCCCGGCCAATGACGCCATCCGCCGGGCCACGTCCCGCAAGGTACGTAGGGACAACTCGCTCTCGCGCTCGCCGGCATTCACCGCCCGCTGGGCGGCGCTCTCCGCGCGCATTTCCAGTGCAGTCGGCAGCGCGTCTCCGGGACCCTTCACCATCGCCATGGCCGACTTGAGCGCCACTGCGTCTCCCCTCGCCACCTGGTACCCGAAGAAGTAGCTTAGGTCGCCGGGGAGCGGAAACGCCGGCCGGTAGACCGGTGTCGGCTTCACTCGAAACAGCGTGGCCGTTAGCTTGTCGCGGTCATCGGTGAAATCCAGCATCACCCGGCCGGACGTTGTCGCCATCGCCACCCGGTCCGCCGGCCCGAGTGTTTCACTGAGATTGCTCCAGACCGCTTTCCGAACCTGCGCCAAATCCCCGGTCCGGATGTGAACGTCGTCGAACACGTACGCGATGAAACGATCCGGGATCGCCGCCGGCGCCGCCTTCTCTCCCGGCGCTCGCGGCTTCGCCGCCTCCGGCGCGGGCAGCTCCGCCGGGCTCGCCGTCTTCTGCTCCGTGAACGACGTAATCTCCTGCCGCTTTCCCTGGTCCGAGATTTCGAAATCGCCCTTCTGCAGGTTCCCCACCGCGTGTCCTTCTCGGTCGCGCACCACTACCGGAACCAGTACCAGGCTGGTGCGGGACCGGAACATCACCGGCTGATCTCCGGTAGCCACTTCGGGCGCATCTGCCGACTCCGGCTTCTCGGGGATCAGAGGGCGGAGCGGAGGCCGCCGCGCTTCCACTGGGGCGGGCGCCGCCTGCGCCGCGGCCGTCTCCACCGGCGGCGCCGCCGGCGCAGGGTTCGCGTAATAGCCTCCGCGCGCCCTAAGGCTCAGCTTCCGCGCGTCTTTCACCGTGACCTTTAGCTTGTGATAGGTCCCATCCGGCTTCCCGCCTTCCGGCAGAATGCCGAGCACATAGAAGCACTCCGGAGTGGCCACCTTGCGCAGCGCGACTTCGGGCGAGTTTCCGCCCTCGATCACCGCGCCTCCGGTTCCCTCCGCGATCGCAATCAGGTTCACGGGATCGATAGTCCCTGTCAAGGCGGCCCCGTAGCCCGACAGCCCTGTCGTCATGTCTCGCGGTGCACGGCTGGGAGGCGCGTCCTGCGGACCTTGCGGGGTGGTCGCGGCGATATGCAGCGCATGGATGGTCACCTTCGCCCGGATCGCCTGGTCGATCAGATCCTCTCGCATCCCCTGCCGCTCCCTTTGCACCCCGAATCCGGCTGAGATTGCGACAACGCTTTTCTGGCCGGGCAACCGCTCCATGCGGCGCACAATCGCCTGGAGCAGGGTGACCTGAAGCGGCAGCGTGGCGGCCACCTGGCAGGCCGGAGTCAGAAACTGCTGCCACTTGTTGACGACCTCTCGGAGCTTCGCCCCGTCGGCGGTGAAGTCCAGCGCCAGCCGGCAGGAACTCGAGAAGATCGCCGCCCGGTCGCCACGCTGCAAGTTGGCCAGGCTGCGCAGCATGGCCTCTCGCAGCGGAACTATCGTCCCGGGTTCCCTGATCGTGACGTCGTCGATGAAATAGGCGATGAAGCGCTCCGGCGCGGCCGTCTGCCCGCCCGGCTTCTCTACCGAAAAGCTCACGATACTCTGCGGCTTGCCCTTGTCGAGAACCGTGAAGTTCTCCTGTCGCAGGTCGCTCACCGCGCGCCCGTCGCGATCCCGCACCGTCACCGGCACCTGCACCAGGTTCACGCCCGATCGAAACGTCGCCGTGGGAGCCGCCTGCTCCTGAGCCAAAACCAACGCCGAACCCGCCAGCGCCATCATTGCGAATAGTCTCGTCATGATCTTCCCTCCCCGAAAACCCGGAAAACCCGTGGCAGTACACCCTGTCCCCACGTGGACAGGATGTACTGTCGCGGGTTTTCCCTCCCGGTTCTCCTTCCCGCACCCGCCGCAAACACGCACTCCACTGACGTCGGGATCTTCAATCGGGTTTCCGGAACCGGTTATCGAGTGACGCCGGCGGGCTGTCAGAATTTCGGCGCGTAGTAGCCCTTGCGCGCGCGCACCACCAGGTCCTTCCGTCCCTTGATCTTCACGCTGATCGTCTGGTACCTCCCATCGGTCATCAGCGGCTCGGGCCGGTAGAAGATGTTGTACTGGTGCCGCAACTCGTTGGCGATGTTTTCGAACGACTGCGACAGGTCCTCCACCTTGAACGGGAAGAACGCCTGCCCGCCGGTCTCCGCCGCCAGGTACTTCAGCACCTTGTCGCCATCGGTCTCGATCCGGGTGATGTTGGTGGAAATCGTGTAGATCACCACGTCGGCCTTCTGCGCCATCTCCAGCGCCTGGTCGCGGGTGCGCTCGCTCTGGTTGTCGTCCCCGTCGCTCAGGATCACCATGGCCCGCCGGAACTTGTGCCGCGGCTGCTCCACCGACAGCTTGTCCTTGCACGCGAAAAAGATCGCGTCGTAGAGCGAGGTGCCGCCCCCGGCCCGCAGTTCCCGGATCTTGCCGGCCAGCTTCTCCGGGTTGTCGTCGAGTTCGGAAACCAGCTCGCTGGATGCGTCGAAGCTCACCACCAGCGCCCGGTCCTGTTTCGGCCGCATCACGCTGTTGATGAACTCGATGGCCGCCTCCTGTATGAACCGGAAGCGGTCCCGCACGCTGTTGCTCGAGTCCACCAGGATCGCCAGCCGCAGCGGCAGGTCGGTCTCCGCCGTGAACTCCATGATGTCTTGCGAGCGCTTGTTTTCGATCACCTCGAAATCGTTCTTCACGAGGTCCGTGATGAACCGGCCCTTTTTGTCGGTGACCGCCAGCAGGATGTTGACCCGGGTCACGTCCAGAATGATGCGCGTCCTCTCGTCGTCCTCCTGGACCGTCTTCGCGCGCACCGGTTTCTGCGGCTGCGGTTGCGCCGGGAGCGCGGGCCCGAGCGCACTTGCGGCCAGGATTGCCACCAGCAGGCGATTCATAATTCCCCTTCCCGATTATAGGAGTTCCCCACCTGGAGCCTCCAGCGCTATTAGACTCCGCATCCACGCCTCAAGTTCCGGCGGTAATGGGGATTCTACCGTAACCCGCACCCCGCTGGCAGGCTGCGCGAAGCCAACTCGGTACGCGTGCAGGAAAAACCGTCCCAGCGGCGGCAGGCCCTCCACCTGCGCCGGCGCGCCGTACACCCGGTCCCCCGCCACCGGATGGCCCAGGCTCGCGAAGTGCGCGCGGATCTGGTGCGTGCGGCCCGTTTTGATCCGAACCTCCAGCAGCGTGAACTGCCCGAAGCGCCGCACTACCTTGTATTCGGTGATCGCCGCCCGCCCCGTCCCCCGCCGCGCCGTCATGCGCACCCGCCTCGCCGGGTCCCGGCTGATGGGCTTGTCGATCCGCCCCTGTTCCCCTTTCACTTTCCCGTGCACCAGCGCCAGGTACACCTTCTCCACCGTCCGCGCGGCGAACTGCTCGGCCAGTTTGCGGTGCGCGGAGTCCGACCGCGCCACCAGCAGCACTCCGCTGGTATAGCGGTCCAGACGGTGAACGATGCCCGGCCGCAGCTCCCCGCCGAGTTGCGACAGCGCTCCGAAATGGTGCAGCAGCGCGTTGACCAGCGTGCCGTCGGGATTGCCGGGGGCCGGGTGCACGACCATGCCCGGGGCCTTGTTGAGGACCAGCAGGTCGGCGTCTTCGTAGAGGATTGCCAGAGGGATTGCCTGCGCTGCGGCGTCCAGCG
>PLEM01000462.1 GCA_003137035.1 Bryobacterales bacterium
TCCACGAGAACTACGACCACCTCCTCCACTTCGACTTTCAGATCTGTGGTGAGACCAACGTCCGCATCAACCACCAACTCATCGCCGCTCCGGGCGTGCGTTTCCGAGACCTGCGCCGCGTGTACTCCCACCCCGTCGCCCTGAACCAGTGCCTGCGGTTCTTCGCCGAGCATCCGGGGCTGGAGAGGGTCCCCTTCTACGACACTGCCGGCAGCGTCAAGATGATCATGGAGGAACACCGCACCGACTCGGCCGCCATCGCCTCCGCGGTGGCCGCCGAAATCTACGGTGCACGCATCCTGCGCCGCTCCCTCGAGGACGATCGCCGCAACTTCACCCGCTTCTTCCTGCTCCGCCGGCCCGAGGACATCGCTCGCGCCCCCCGGCCCGCCCTCCGTGGCAAGGAGTGGAAGACCTCGCTGGTGTTCTCCACGCGGAATATTCCCGGCGCGCTGTTCCGGGCCTTGAGCGCGTTCGCCCTCCGCGACGTCAATCTTGCCAAGATCGAATCCCGCCCGCTGCGCGGTAAGCCTTGGGAGTACCTGTTCTACCTGGACTTGCTGGGGCGGGTCGACGACCAGGTAGTCCGCAACGCCCTGGGCCACCTCCAGGAGCTGGCCGACTTCCTGCGCGTCCTCGGCTGCTACCCCAAGGGCGACTGAGCCCATGACCGCGAGATGCGGCGCCACCGCGAAACCGCTCGNNCACGACCGCGAGGGAGTGGTTCAGGACACCAGGGCGTGAAGGCCTCCCGCTGGATTCCCACGGCGACCATGCTCGCGGTCTCTCTGATCAGCTACATCGACCGCAACACGCTGGCCCTGCTCGCTCCCACCATCCTCGAGAAAACGCGCCTCACCGGCTTCCAGTACGGGATCGTCATTTCGGCGTTCTCGGTGGCCTACACCATCGGGAACCCGCTCTGGGGGCGCGCGCTGGACCGCTTCGGCCTGCGCTTCGGGATGCTGGCCGCAGTGTCGATTTGGACCGTCGCCTCGGTGTCTCATGGGTTCGCGGCGGGGTTCCTGAGCTTCGCTGTCGCGCGTGCCCTGCTAGGTTTTGGCGAGGGAGCAACCTTCCCCGGGGGCCTGCGGACGGTGACGCAGACGCTCGATCCCTCCCGGTACGCGCGCGGCTTGGCGGTCGCCTATAGCGGCGGCTCGCTGGGAGCCATCATCACCCCGCTGCTGGTGAATCCCATTGCGCTGAAGTGGGGTTGGCAGGCCGGTTTTTGGTTCACCGGCCTGACCGGGCTCCTCTGGCTGGCCCTCTGGCTGGTGGTGAGCCGCCGTCCCGACGTGCGGTCGCCCCACCCGGCCGCTGCGCCGACGGCCCGCGCCAAGGCCGCCCCCAAGTTCACGGACCGCCGCCTTTGGGGTTTCATGCTGGTCTACGCTTTTGGAGCGCTGCCCATAGGGTTCGTCTTGTACCAGGCCGCCATTTACCTGCATCAAGCCTGGGGCCTGTCGCAGGCCGAGGTCGGCAAGGTGCTCTGGATACCACCGGTGGGCTGGGAACTCGGTTATTTCTTCTGGGGCGGGCTCTGCGACCGGCAGTGCCGCGCCTCCAACGACCCGCTCGGAGCCCTCCGCCGTCTGATGGCCGCCGCCACGCTGCTTGGCCTCCCCCTGGCGCTGGCGCCCTGGACCCACAGCTTCTCGCTGGTCCTTTGCGAGCTGTTCCTGGCCATGTTCGTCGCCGGCGGATTCATCATCCTGGCAATGGCCTACGCCACCCAGACTTACTCTGGCGCGCACTCCGGACTGATTGCCGGCCTGGGAGCGGGCGCCTGGAGCGGAGTCGTCGGCCTCCTCATGCCGCTGTTTGGACGCCTGTTCGACCTCCACCGCACGGACGCTGCCTTCGTGCTCGCCGCCCTCTCCCCCGTGCTGGGGTATGGCCTCTGGCTGTGGGCCAGCCGCCAAACGGCCGATACACTAAGGGTATGAGGATCTCAAGGCTTCCTATAACCGCCGCGGCGATTCTCTGGACCTTCCTCGCGGCTGCCTCCTGCGCCGCCCCTCGAGACTGGACCTCCCACCAGGACCCGAACGGTTTCACGGTGTCGCTGCCCCCGGGTTGGAAGGCGGCGGCGGACCGCCAGTCCGGTCGCGTTGCGATCAACGGCCCGGCCAGCCAGCAGGTCGTGGTGTGGCCGGTATTCCTGCCCGCGGGCCTGCAGCGGGCCTCGGCCAGTGCGGTTCTGCGCCGCCTCGCGGCTTCAGCCGGTTTCGGCTCGTACGCCTGGCGAGAGCCGCTGGCCGCCGGCGACACCACAATTCGCTTGGCAGGCTCCTCGGGCGACCGCGCGGCCGTGGCCTGCTTCACTTGGGCGGCCAGCGCCAAAGGTACGGCCGGCTACCTGTTCATAACCGCCGCGCCATCGGCTGCCTACCGCGGTCAGGAGGCGGCCTTCACCGGGATACTGGAAAGCTTCCACGCCGCCGGTGCACCCGCCAAGGATGCGCCGGACGCAATGCCATTCGTCCCGTGGCGCGACCCCCGGGAAGGCGCGTTCAGCGTCCAGGCGCCCTCCGGCTGGTCGGTCGACGGCGGTCTTTTCCGCGTCGCCTCGGTGGACGTGCGCTCCGCGCTGAGTATCACCTCCCCCGACCGGCAGATCCGCATCACTTTCGGCGACCGCAACATGCCGCCGTTTGCCGAGCCGGACCAGACGCTGGCCATGGCGGGCATCCGCGAGGGCTCGCCCTACTCGCCGGGCTACGGCGTGGTGTTCCTGGTGCAGCGGTATCTGCCGGGCGCGGAGTTCGCCCGCCAGTACGTGGCGCGGGGCCCGGCCAAGGGTTGCACGAACCTGGTGTTCACGGAGAACCGCAGCCGGCCGGACATTGACAACATCGTCAGTGGGATCTACCGCCGGTTCGCGCTGGCGGGCATGTCGCTGGAGCTTCACTCGGGCGAAGCATCCTTCACCTGTCAGGAGAACGGACAGCCCATGGCGGGATACTATTTCGCCGGAACCTTGCGAACCCGCGCGGCATCCATGCCCGGCGGCAACTGGCACGTGGAGCACCTGCTGGGGTATGTGGCCGCTCGTGAAAAGGCGGCGCTGGCGCAGCAGGTCATGCAACGCATCGTGGCCTCCATTGCCATCAATCCCGAGTGGGCCAGCCGCCAGCAACAGACCACCATGGATACTTCGCACATCGTGGCCCAGACCAACGCGGCCATCTCCAAGCTTTCCAGCGACACCTACTGGAGCCGCCAGCAAAGTAACGACGAGCTGAGCCGCCGCCGCTCGAACGCCACGCTGGGAGTCGAAGACGTGATGGATCCCTCCACCGGGCGACAGATCAAGGTGGAAAGCGGCTCCAACTACTACTGGATCGATGCGCGGGGCGCCATCGTGGGCACTGAAACCCACACCCTGCCCAGTATCGATTTCCGGGCACTGACCCGGCTGCCCTGAGCCGGGCTCACCGCTGCATCACATCGCGAATGAAACGCACCGCGAAGTCTTCCATGCGCGAGCCGGATAGCGTGCGAAACGTGCTGTAGTCCCGGCCTGCTGCGATCACAACCCCCACGACGACCAGCACGATGAGCGCCCGGTAGTCGGGCTCCCGCAGGGCTCCCCGCGCCAGCGACAGCAGGCGCCAGAGACCAAGGCCGGCCAACAGACAATACGGGCCGTCCGCCGGACCGATGATCCGAAGGTACTGGAAATTGGGAACAAACGCGGAAAAGGCGAAGAAGCCCAGGGTGAAGAACGTGAGGGCTGCAGCAGCCCGCTGATCCACACTCGGTCCGGCGCTTCCAGCGAGATGCGGCAATCGACCGGGAAGCGCCGCGAACACCGCGCCGGCCAACGCAAGCGCGGCTGTTGCGGGCCCGACAATCCAGAGCATGTAGAAGAACTGATACCACGGCCCGGAGCAGTTCTTCGCCGCCCACGCTCCTCCGCCGGAGCGGAACGAGTGGTTGACCGCCGAGAGAGCGGTAGACATTCCGCCTGCCAGAAGGCTCCACACCAGAACGCATCCGGCCAACGACGCCAGCCCTCCCAGAACCAGCAGAACAGCCCCCTTCCAGTACCGCTCCTTCCACAGCATTACGCCGAGCAGCCACGCGGCCGGAAGTCCGTAGGCGAGAACCCCAGACTCCTTGGTCAGCAGGGAGTAAGCGCCAACCGCGAAGAACGCGGGATACCACAGGAACCGCCGCGGACTGCGCGCGATCTCGCAGGCGAGATACACCAGGAGCAGCCCGNNGCCCGAGGAAGCTGAAGGTGGCGTCCTGCCATGCCCGCTGCGCCATGCTGAGTTCGCCCACCGAGAACGCCAGGAATGTCACTGCGGCCAACGCGATCCATCGGTTGAAGAAACGCCATCCGATCCACGCCGCCAGGAGGAGTGAGAGGCCGGTGAACAGGCAGGACACCGCGGCGCCTGCGCTGGCGTCCCGAACGCCAAGGATTTTCATCGCGCCGGCGAATAGCAGCAGGTGACCGAACCGGCTCGGACACACGTAGATCCAATTCGCGCTGTTGCTTTCGTAGTCCGCGAAAAGTCGGGGAGTGACGCCCAACCCCTGGTCCGCAATCCGGCTGGCATAGTAGATGTACTGCGCTTCATCGGGGCTACGGGAAACCACGCCCGCCAGGTTGATGACGCGAAGCGCCACACCGATTGCGATCACCACCGCCAGCGCGACGGGAACGAGCCACCGTTTCGCCGCTCCAACTCCCGCGGCCGGCTCGGTCTGGGTGGCCGGGATCCTCTTCGGACGCTTATTTTGCCCCACGCCGCTTGCGCTCCTGTGCCTCGGCCAGATTCTCTTTGGCCACTGGGTCATCCGGCTTGAGCTTCAGCGCCAACTGGCTCGCGTGAATAGCCTGGTCCCACATGTTCAACTTGGCGAAAGCGACGCACATGTTGTTGTATGCGGCAACGGAATCCGGCTTCAGCCTCAGCGCCGTACTAGCTGCGGCGATGGTTCCCGCGTAATCTCCGGCGTTGTACTGGATTGCCGATACCCTGATCCAATCGATCGGGTCCCGGGAC
This sequence comes from Bryobacterales bacterium, assembly GCA_003137035.1. GTDB lineage: Bacteria > Acidobacteriota > Terriglobia > Bryobacterales > Bryobacteraceae > Fen-330. The sequence continues at coordinate 5,025 of PLEM01000462.1, forward strand.
CGAAGCACCCGGGTGCGGTTCGCGCCCAAGGGGAAGACATCGATGCTCGGTCCGCAAGCCAGACCGCTTACGATGAGCAGACAAGCGCACCCCGCGGGAACCCACCGCCGCCCCAGCTCAGGCAGATGTTCAACCAACTTGGCAAGCGCTAGCGTTGCTGCCATCGCCGCGCCGATGCCCGCCGGAAGAGGTTCCCCGGGGGCGGCCACCACCAGGATCAGAAGCCACCACAGTCCCAAGGACACCCCCCTGGTTTCGCGCCACGCCGCGCTGGCAACCGCAACCCCTAGCAGTATGAGGAACAGCAATCCACCACCCGACCCAGCCGGCCCGGCGGGCCCAAATGCAGGCAGCAAAGCGATCAAGGCCCGCGCCACACCAGCCGGCGGCGTCTCGCCGGGAATCACAGGACCTGCCCCGACCGCGAGCAGCGCTATCAGGGACACCAGCAATCCTGGCATACACCTGAGGAAGACTCCGGGAATAGCGCGCCATTCCCCGCCCTTCTCGCACAACAAGACGTACACGAAGAGCAGCGGGGCGAAGGCCAGCGCCGCGCGATCGAAGCAGGCCGCCGCCGCAACCGGCACGAGGTAGAGCCCGTACTTTCGCCATCCGGGCCGCCATTGGTAGAGCACCAGGGCCCCCACCATCCCAATCGTGCTCCAAATCATCGGGCGTCGCGTGAGGTCGAACAGAGTGGATGCATTCGTGGGATTCAGCCCGTACCACGCTACCGCGAACCCCGCCGCATAGCGGGCCGAAGAACCGGGCATGGCGAGGCGAAATGTCGCCAGGAACAGGGGCGCCATCAGGGCCAGCAAGGCCAGGTATGAGAATAGGTTGGGGGCATCGACATACCCGGGACCCGAATAGGCCAGCCAAACACACACCAAGATGACCGCCGTGAGAATCCCGGTTTGCCGCTGAGCCGCCGACACCGGGACAAATTATAACATGGCGCACCTGTTCGGCCCCGAATTCGAAACCGGGGACCCTGCTCATTTCCTGCGCAATAGATACCACCAATCGGATTCGGCGGCCAGCGAATAACGGCGAAGCAGCCCCTGCTCATAGATCTTGTAGAAACCAACCCAGTACATGTCGTCCGCGGAGGGTCGTTTGGGCACCATTACGATATCCGAATTCCCGAAATATCGGTCGTCGGAGGGCCGATGCGTATCGCTGAGGGTGTTCTTGTAAGCGGCCGCGGCGATCCCCCCTAAGGCCGGCGGCCTGCCCAACACGTAAGGGAACGGGTTGGCGACGTCCATGGTGAGCACCGTCTCCTTGGGGCTGGTAGCCTTGCGCAGCAACGCTACCCCGTCATTGATGTAGGTCGTATAGGTGCGTCCGTTGCTCCTCGGTATCCCCCCGTCATAGAGCAAAAGCGGGGCCAGGCGAGGCTCCGTGAAGCGCAGAACCGAGGCCGGTTCGGAGGGGCTCGCTTTCTGCCAGGCGCCGTAGCCAAGCCCAAAGATGTCCGAAGCGAACTGCGGCAGAAACAGCAATCCCCCTAGCGACAGCAGCACGGCATAGTAGCGGCGTGCCGAGCGGGCCTCCGTTTCAGGCAGTTCCCGCTGGCGGGTAGTGACTCGGTTCACTACGATCAGCGCGAAAACAGCAACGAGCGGCAACCCGGCATACTGCGCGTTGGTCGAAAGCAAGCCGATGTCAGCGACAATAACCAGAACCGCAACGAGAGGAAGCTGGAACCTCCGCCACCGCGGACCGGCGGACTCCAGGAACCAGGAAGCGGCAAATCCCAGAAGCAGGACTACCAGGAATTGGACGGCGCTATACCAAGCCGCCGAGATGATGCCCAGAGCGGACAGGCTCTCCGAGCGCGCCCCGGCAGCCATCTGCAAGTCCCTGAGCATGGCTAGGACGTCGAACCTCAAGTAGGCAAGCAGGGCTAGCGCGACCAGCGAAAAGCCCACACTCAGCCCCAGGAGTCGCTGACGGGGCGGACGGCGTAGGAGCAATGAGGCCCCGAGGAACGCCAGCGCCACCAGAAAGAAACTGGCCTTCAGAAAGAGAGCCAGAGCCAAGGCGGCGCCCGAGGAAATGCCGCCGAACCATTCTGCAGCTCTCCGCTTCTCGCCTCCTGCCGGCTGGAAGGCTTCCAGCATGACCAACCCAACCAGGGCGTAACCGTACCGGTTGTAGACCATCGCGTGGGACGAGTACCACGGGAACGTCCCCAAAGCATACGGCGCCACCACCAATGCGGCCAGGAAGAGGCTGGACAGAATCCGTGGCGAGCTCTCGAAGCGGTCACGGCCCAGCCGATAACTCCACAAGCCAACGAGTAGGCCAACCAGGGCGCTGGCGTAACCAATCCCGTCCACCGAATATCCGGAAAGCGTCAGTCCCAAGCCGGCAGTCAGGGACATGACTGGGCCCCAGGGACTGGCATAGTCCACGTGGGCACGCTGTCCGCTAATCACGCGCCAGCCGTTGTCCAAGAGGGTGAAGATGTCGTGGCCGTACTGGTGAGTGGGGACGGCGCCCATGAGAGCCGCGGTGGCGCACATCGACCAAAGGCAAGCCAGGAAAATCACTCGCCGTTGGGAGCCGCGCGCGTTGGAACCGAGCCAGACATAAAGACAGGACTCAAACCAACACAGGGAGACCGAAGCGTTGCCGCGCTCGTTGCTCGATTTCGATTTCGCGCCTTTACTGCCCATGTAACGAGCGGAATCCCTACCGAGTGGACCAGTCCGCACAGTATAGCATGCACCCATTTTCCGCTCCCTCCCGGGACTGTGAAAGAACCGCCGGGCAAGCTGGCGCATGCCCCACGAGAGGCTGGAAGCTGTTGATGCTCCGGGTGGGACATGCTTTAGCTTGTCCTCTTCGGCGCCACGAGGCGATTTTTTCACAGTCCCGTCAGGGACCGGACACGCGCCCCACCCGCACCCGTGCCGTTCAACCCCAATATTCCCCGTACAACCTTGAAAGCAAGCATTTTGATGCTACTAGGGTGCCCAGCAGGCCCGATTCTCCGTATAATCACACTGGCCATCTTTGGCACGCCTCCAGGAGGATTAGAGATTGAGTACCCAGGTCTTTTCGCCCACCACCGCAAAGGGATTTAAGGTCATCCAGCCCGAGACCACCTACGGCGGGTCCCCCATCGACCCCATGCGCAGGGGTTTGCCGAAGATCACCCAGTCGCTCTGCCCCGAGTGCACCCGCGTGATCGAAGCGCGCCTCTTCGAGGAAAGCGGCAAGGTCATCATGGAGAAGACCTGCCCGCAGCACGGCTACTTCCGGGACACCGTCTACTCCGACGTCAAGCTCTATTTGAAGATGGAAGAGTGGAGTTTCGGCGATAGCCGCGGCGTGAGCAACCCCGCCATTCCCAGCGCCAGCCGTTGCCCCGACCAGTGCGGTCTGTGCTCCATGCACACCAACCACACCGTGCTCTCCAACGTGGACCTCACCAACCGCTGCAATCTCACCTGCCCGGTGTGCTTCGCCAACGCCAACGCCGCGGGCTACCTCTACGAACCCAGCCTGGAACAGGTGCGCCGCATGCTTTCGGCGCTGCGCAACGAGAAGCCGGTGGCCAACCGCATCGTCCAGTTCTCCGGCGGGGAACCCACCATCTACCCGCACTTCATCGAGGCCGTGCAAATGGCCAACGAGATGGGATTCTCCCACATTCAGTGCGCCACCAACGGCGTCATGTTCACCGACCTGGAATTCGCCATGAAGGCGAAGGAGGCCGGCCTGCACACCCTGTACCTCCAGTTCGACGGCGTATGCGAAGACATTTACATGCGCACCCGGGGCGAGTCTTTGCTGGCCCAGAAGCTCGAGTGCATCGAGAACGCCCGCAAGGCGGATATGAAGATCTGCTTCGTGCCCACCATCGTCAAGGGCGTCAACGACCACCAGATCGGCGACATCATCAAACTGGCCCTGGACAACATCGACGTGGTCAGCGCCATCAGCTTCCAGCCGGTGGCCTTCAC
>PLEM01000352.1 GCA_003137035.1 Bryobacterales bacterium
GCCAAACACGGCGAACACGCGCCGATCCAGCAGCGCCGACACCGCCAGCAGTCCAACGTTGATCATGCAGTATGCGAACTTGCCCCAGGGACCGCTGCTTTCCATCAGGGACAATCCGCCCCAGAACGCCATCACCCCGAACAGGTACAGCCAGAACGCATAATCGTCTTTCGTCCGGCGGTCGATCAGAAAAGCGATCACCAGCATCGCCAAACCGAAAATCGCGGACACCCAAAGCCGCTGTGACCAGTTGAAATCCCTCTGGCCGAACAGAAGCGGCGTAAGATCCATCGACATGTACCACAGAGTGAAGGCGATCGGAGCGGTGAGGAAAGGGAACCGCACGAAACGCAACGCCAGGCCGCCGGCGGCGAGCGTAGCGAGTTCCATGAACAGCCAGCTTCCTTTCACCCAGATGTGATAGTCCCTGTAAGTGCCTGGATCGCCCTGCGGCCATAGCCCGATCGCGCGCTCGAGCCCGTACACCGCCAGCGGCGCCATGCAAACTGCAACGGCCGTCAGCAGGCCCCCGGCAACGTACAGTTTCCGCGTGCGGAACATGTGCGACCCCAGCCCGCCGAATACGCATCCATAGGCCAGAGCCAATGCCAAGATGCCCGCTCCTCCAGTTTGCTCCCATGCGAGCCCGAAGAAGAATGTCATCGCCGCGATGATGATCATCCCGCCGAAATAGTAGGCGACGTGTAGCGAGTCGAACTTCTGCCGCTCCTCGGTCGCGGTTCCGAGCCGGGTCCAGAGTAACTGGGTCTGCTCTGCCGGAATCCCCGCGTCCGCGGCTTCCCGAAAGAGTATGTCTTTGGTGATATTCATAACATTGCCTCCTATTGCACAGATTGAATGCCAGTCTGCCCGCGCAGCGTCCTCCAAACCCAGAACACCGCCATTCCGGCGGCCAGGTGCTTGAGCGTGTGTCCGCTCACGATACCGCCGAGAGAAAGCATCTGCCGGTCGAGAAGCTCACATACCTTCGCGGCGCCGTACCAGCCCAGCACGCCGGCTAACCCCGCGGTCCCGATGTAACGCCCTCTGAACAGGAACAGCATCAGGGCGATTGCCAGCATGGGGAAGAACTGCACCAGCGCATATGGCCGCAGATCGCCCCGGCCTACGGCTTCCGTAAGCCGCCAGTAGATGACGCTGCCCATCCCCACCGCGATCAGCGGTCCCAGCAGCAGCCGCCCCGCTCGCACGTCGATCCTGTCGCCGATCACCAGGGCCAGCAGCGACATGAAAGCCACCGTCATGGGGAGCCGGTCCCACACCAGCGTCTGGTTGGTAGGGCGAACGTGGTAGTACGCCGATCCCGCCGCGACCAGAACGGCGGAAAGGAAGAACGCCACCGCCGCGGGGCCCCGCGCATGTTTCCACGCCAGCCTGAGTCCGAGAATCCCGGCCACGGCGAACATGGCATTCGACACCACATTCAGCAGGTTGGGGACGCCGGCGATGCGTCGCTGATCGGCGAACTCGTGATACCGCGGGTCCTGCGCGAACCGCGGGAATGCGAACACCACGGCGGCGGCCGCAACGCCCAGGCAGATCATCAGAACCACCTTCGTCCGCAACGCTGACATAGTGGGCCTCTCTCACGCGGAAAGCGCCAGGGCCGCGGCGCCCTGTGCGAGTTCCTGCGCCGTCGTTTTCACTTGCCGCAAATCGATTTTGCCGGTCCCCAGCGCCGGCAGGGCTGCCACCTGGAAGACGCTCTCGCGCTTCGGCAGCCAGAGGCGCGGCAAATCCGTGTCCGACAGGCGCCGCCACAAATCGCGCGGCGTAACATCCGGGCTCGCGTAGAGCACCGCCAGCCGTTCGCCCTTCTGCTCGTCCGGAATGCCGGTGACGCAGCACGGGCAATCGCCCAGGACGCGATAGATGGCCTCCTCCACTTTGAGGTGCGGGACCATTTCGCCGCCGATCTTGCTGAAACGCGACAGACGGTCGGTGATCCGGATGAATCCCTCATCGTCGATGGCGCCGATGTCGCCGGTGACGTACCAGCCGTCCCGGAGCGCCTCGCTGGTCCGCTCGGGTTGGCCCAGATAGCCCAGCATGCGGTTTGCCCCTTTCACGAGCAGCAGGCCTTCCTGGTTGGGCGGCAGGGATTCGAAGGTGGCCGGGTTCACCACTTTCACGGCGACGCCGGGGAGCGGATGGCCTACCGTGCCGCGCTTGTTCCCGGTTTGCGTGTCCTTGCCGGCGCGGTAGTCGGGAACATTGACCGCCACGACGGGCGACATCTCGGTGCACCCATAACCTTCGAGGAGTTCCCGGTCAAACGCCTCCGCGAACGTCCGCGCCACCGAGTCGCGCAGCTTCTCGGCGCCCACCAGTACGAAGCGCAGGGTCGCGAACTCCTGCCTGGCGCATTTGCGAGCGTAACTCGCGCAGAAAGTCGGGGTCGAGAGCAGGAACGTGCCTTTGTACTTCGCCACCAGCTCGCCGATTGCCTGGCCATCGGTCGGGTTCGGATGATACGCAACTCCGCAGCCGGCGAGCAGCGGGAGCCAGATCGTAACCGTGAACCCGAAGGAATGGAAGAAGGGGAGCACTCCGACGATCCGGTCCCGAGGGCCGATCCAGTAGACCTGGGCCATCGCCTCGATATTCGAAACGACGTTGTAGTGCGACAGCATCACGCCTTTCGGAGTTCCCGTGCTGCCGCTCGAGAAGATCACCGTGGCCAGCGAATCCGGGGTCTGCTTCCAGCCGCCGTACCACGCCACCAACAGCCGCGCCGGAGCCAGCCGTGCGATCCACAGCGCCCGCAGTTTCGCCCAGGCGCTGGTCCCCTTAAGGATATCCTCGAGAAACACCATTTCTCCGGTGGGTTCCATGCGGATCTTCGCCAGCAGCAATCGGGACGTCAGAATCGTACGCAGCCGGCACTGTTCGATGGCCGAAGTCATCGCTTCGCGCCCGGCGGTGAAGTTCAAGTTCACCGCAACCTTCCCAGCCAAGGTGACGCCCAAATTGGCGAGCGCGCCTCCGACCGAAGCTGGCAGCAGCAAGCCCACCATCTCCTCGGTCGCGCAGCGCTTCTTGACCCAGTCCGCCAGCAGCAAGCTGCCCGCCAGCGCTCGCCCGTAGGACAGTTCGCGCCCGCTCGAGTCGGCCATCGCGAACTTCGACCAGTTCTTCTTCGCGCTCCTTACGAAGCGAAGCTGCAGCAGATCCCCGCTGTTCTTGCGGTGCGCGGCGGCGTCGCTGCCGAGTTCCAGGATGGCCTGCCGCACTTCGTGCGGGGCGGAACAAGCCGGCATCGGGCTGCCGAAGGAAACCGTCACCGGATAGGGCAGCCGCCGCGGCCATTTCCAGAAGAACCGGCCGCCCTCGAAGCTGAAGATGCTGCCCCAGAGCCGGTCCAGGTGGACCGGAATCACCGGCACGTCCAGACCCTCGACGATTCTCTCGAACCCGCGCTTGAAGGGCAGCATGTTCCCGGTGCGGCTGATCGCGCCCTCGGCGAAGATGCACACCACGTGCCCAGCGGAGAGTTCCTGGCGCGCCCTCCGCAGCGAGGCGACCAGGTCGCGCGGGCCGCCGGCGCCCACCGGAACGGCCTTCGTCAAGCGGAAAAACCAGTGCAACCCCTTCCTCTCGTAGTACGGCCGCCAAACCATGAAGCGCACGAAACGTTGCAGGCACGCGCCGATCAGAAATCCGTCCACGTGGGACATGTGGTTGGCCACCAGCAGAGCCGGCCCGCGGAACGGGACATGCTCCTGTCCCACGATCCGAATCCGGAACAGCGTGTGCGTGAGCATCCACAGCAGGAACCGGATCAGGAAATCCGGAACCACGCTCACGATGTAGGCGGTCGCCCCCAGCGTCGCGATTCCGGCGAGCAATATCAGCGTCGCCGCCGGGACGTGCAGGCGGTCGTGCAGAATCCACAAAGTGGCCGATGCCAGCAGCAGCCCTACGGTGTTGTAGAAGTTGTTGGTGGCGATGATGCGGCCCTTCTCGCGGTCGTCGCTCCGCTGCTGCAGGTACGCATTCAGCGGCACGATGAACAGCCCGCTCGATATACCCAACAGCGAGAGCGCCGCAACCGACCAGCCGTAGGATGTCCGGGCGGCGTATAGCGCGAACGAGAACAAGCCCATCAGAATGGAGCCCAACGGAACCAGCCCAAGCTCCACCTTGTCGCCGGAGAGTCTTCCTGCCAGCATGCTGCCCGCGCCGATGCCCACCGCCAGCGCCGTCACCATCAGCCCTATCCGCAGGTCGCTCACCTTTAGTACTTCACTGCCGAACAGCAGAAGGTCCATCTGGAACAGCGCGCCCAGAAACCAGAAGTAAGAGATCGCCGCCACGGTCAGACCCAAGGGACGGTCCCGGAGCAGATGCTTCGTGCCGGTCGCGATCTCGGAGAACGGGTTTGCCCGGAACGGCCCTGCCGCGCCAGCCGGCCGCACGCGTGCGATCTTGAAGCTCACCGCGAGCCCTGCCAGAGCCACGCCCAAAGTCGCCAGCCCCATGTTCCAGGGCCGCTCCCGCCACAGCGTGAACAGGAACGAGCCCAGCGACGTTCCCAGCACGATCGCCACGAACGTGCTCATCTCCAGCAGCGCGTTGGCGCGCGAGAGGTCCCGGTCCGCCAGCATCTCGGGAACGATGCCGTACTTGGCCGGGCTGAAGATGGTCGAGTGCAGCGCCATCAGGAACAGCACCACCAGCATCAACTCGATGCGCGTCGAGAAGAACGCCGCCAGGCCCAGTCCCATGACCAGGACCTCGAACACTTTCACCGAGATCAGCACCTTACGCTTGCTGAAGGCGTCCGCCAGATGGCCGGAGTACCCGGAGAACAGCAGAAACGGCAACACAAACACCGCGCCCGCCAGCGCCAGGTACTCGCTGCCCGATCCCGTCTTGGCCGCCACGTGCACGGCCCGCATCGAGACGATGATTTTGTAGATGTTGTCGTTGAGCGCGCCGAGAAACTGGGTCCACAGGAAGGACTGGAAGCTAGAGTTCTTCAGCAGATCCGCAAAGCCGCCGTGAGCCGCTGTCTGTTCGTCGTTCACGCTCGTTGTAGATGCACGGGACCCTCCGGCCCCGCCCCTCAATGGAATGAATGGTTTGCCGGCTCTGTCGTAGCCGAGCGTATACATCAGATGTACATAGGTGTACAATCAGTGTGCTATCTATGATCTTTCTCTCTTCCGGCGAGCGAGACTTCCTTCGCGCCGTCTCCCAGCTCGCCTACTGCAATCCTTTCCTGCCCGAGCGCACCCAGTGGGAACGCGCCGCCCTGGGCCGCGACTTTCACGAGGGCGAGCCGGTCTGGAGCCTGCCGGTCGACGACCCGGAACGCTCCCGCGTGAACGTCTGGCGGATCTTCGAGCGTCTCGATCCTCTCGCGGAGCAGTTGCGGGACCGGCTCGCCGCTCGGACTCCGGCGCGGGAGCGAGATCTGGTGCTCTACGAGGACGCCATCCTCCAGGTCCTCTACCAGCGCCACTACCCTCAGTTCTTTGAAGCCGGCATCGGCCCGGCCGCTTCGGGCGGCGCCGGCCGCTGGCGCTTCCACCGCCAGTTCCTGGCCGGCTGGCGCCACTTCTTCGACATTGATGGCGTCGCGTTTCCAACCCGCCACGATGCTCTCCATACCTTCGCGTGCTTTCGGCAGATCCAGCGCGCCTTCGAGCAGATCTACCGCGACATCATCGGCGGCTCCATGCCGGCCGCGCGCCTGCGAGCCGCGGTCTGGCAGTCGGTGTTCACTCACGACATGCGCCGCTACCGGCGGACTCTGTACGGGCGCATGGGCGAGTTCGCCACCCTCATCACCGGGCCTTCCGGCACGGGCAAGGAGCTGGTTGCGCGCGCCATCGCCCAGTCGCGCTACGTTCCCTTCGACGACACCAAGCTCGCCTTCGCCGACGACGACTCGGTCTCGTTTTTCCCGATCAACGTCTCGGCGCTCTCGCCGGCGCTGATCGAATCCGAGCTGTTCGGCCACCGCCGCGGATCGTTTACCGGCGCCGTCTCGGATCGCAAGGGATGGCTGGAGACCTGCCCTCCGCTCGGCGCGGTGTTCCTCGACGAGTTGGGCGATCTCGATCCCGCCATCCAGGTGAAGCTTCTGCGCGTGATCGAAACGCGCACCTTTCACCCAGTCGGCTCCACCGCCATCCGGCAGTTCGCCGGGAAGCTGATCGCGGCCACCCACCGCGATCTGGGCGCCGCCATCCGCGCCGGGGAGTTTCGGGAGGACCTCTACTACCGCCTCTGCTCGGACCAGATCGCCACGCCGTCACTGGCCGAACAACTCGCGGATTCCCCGGGGGTCCTGCGGGAGTTGGTGGTCTACATGGCCCGTCGCGTCGCTGGAGCGGAGGGTGAGGAACTGGCGCGCGAAGTCACCGACTGGATCGAGCGGCGCCTCGAACCCGGCTATCCCTGGCCGGGCAACTACCGCGAGCTCGAACAGTGCGTGAAGAACGTGCTGATCCGCCGCGACTACCGTCCCTCCCGCGCGGCGGCTTCCGATCCCGCCGCCGAGATCGCCCAGGACCTGCGCACCGCCCGCCTCAGTGCCGAGGAGCTGCTCTCGCGCTACTGCACCATCGCCTACCACCAGTTGGGAACTTACCAGGCCGTTGCGAGCCGTCTGGGCCTCGACCGGCGCACGGTGAAGACCAAAATCGATCCCGGCCTGCTGGGCCGCCTGCGTAAGAATTGACGGCGCCGCCCAAGATCAACGCGAAGCGCCGTGGGGTGGACCTCCGGCCGGCCTCGGAGCGGGTCACGGGTTTTTGCGGAACGCCATCGCGCCGAAGCTGACCACGCTTTGTTCGTCGATGTTCCATTGCTGGTAGTGGAGCAACTCGCCCTGGGATTGGGGCACGGCTCGCAGGAAGGTATAGAAGGGCGCCGAGCCGCACCATTTCAGCGCGTCCCGGTTTTCCTGGACGGACTCCCAGAAACCCGCGGCGTCCGCGGCGCCGATGCGCTCGATACGCCCGTGGTCGAACCGGGTGACGGAGGACATCTGGCCCTCGCCGGCCCGCGCGGCGAACGGGTCGCCATAGCGGCGGCCCATGTGCGCCATATCCACGCCCAGCACCCAGAAGAGGCGCTCGCCCTCGTGCGCCGCCAGTTCGCCTAGTGCCCCCAGGAAGCGCCGCACATTCTCGTCCTCCTCCGGAGGGCCGCCCCCCTGGATGCTGCGGGCGAACGGCCCGCAGAGAATCGGCAGGATGCGTATGCCCGCGCCATAAAGGTGTTGCAGGAACACCACCTGGAACTCGATGGAGTGCTCGACGGCGTGGCAGTAGTCCTCCATCTTCACCGCCGATCCCGACTCGCTGGCCAGGCGGTCGACCAGCGCGATATCGGTGACGGCTTCCCCGTAAGGCGTGGCGAAGGGCTTGCGGGTGAGGCCGAAGCGCTCCGGCTCGCCGTAGTGGGAGGTGCCGAGGATCACAAACACGCGGTCCTGATACCGGGGGCCCAGAGCCGCGTAGGCCGCGCGGTAGGAATCCAGTCCGCCTTCCGGGCTCACGTGCGGCGCCGCGATTCCCACCAGCGAGTCGCCGGCCGTCGCGGGGGCGCCTCCGTCCATCCAGCCGGCCAGCGCGGATCTCAACTCCTCGGGCTGATCGGGGTAGCCCGCTCCGGCATGTGCGGGCGCGCGCCGGGGCGCCTCGGCGAACTCCGCGTGCCGTGCGTCCTTCATCCGCTGGTAGACTTCGTCCTCGAAGAAGCCCGCCTGGCTCAGCGTGGAGACCAGATGCTGCTCGAGGTCGCCCACCCGCAGATCCCCGGTCAGTTCGACCAGCGCCGCGCGCAGATCCAGATCCGTGCGCTCCCCGTCGAAGAACTGAAGGCACCCGACCAGCTCCGGCGGGATGATCAGCGTCGCATCCGAATAGTGATACGGATCGCGGATCAGCAGCCCGGGGCGATCCGGGGCGGGGGAAGGCATGAAGTCCAGGTCCATCCGCAATCGAGGCAGTGTTTGCGCCATGCAACACCATGATCGCATCCGGCTGCCGGCCGCTGGGGCGCAGGATCGGGACTGTGCTACGCTACTTTGCGGGAAGTGGAACATGTCCTCAACACGGTGGCTCTCGTGGTCGCTCCCGATCGCCGCCCTGGCATGCAATTTGTGCGGCTGCCGGGCTCTGAATCAGGCGCCCGATTCCGCTCAACCAAGCCAGCCCGCGTCCGCGCCGCCCGCAACGGCATCCAAGAAAGCGCCGGTCCCGGGCACGGTCTTGTATCTTCACCCCTGGGTCGAGCCCAGGGAGCACGCGTTCACCATCCTGCTCCCCGCGGGCTGGATTGCCGAAGGCGGCGTTCTCCGCATCGACCCCCGGCTCGGGCCAACCAATTCCGTTGGAGCCAAGATCGACTTCAGCGTGAAGAAAGACCATGCCGGGTCGGTCATGATACATTGGCTGCCTAACTTCACTTACAAGGATCCGCGCGCGCTGAGGGGTATGTTCCGCGTGGGCAGTAACTACATGGGAAGCATGGTATACCCCTTGTTGGACCCGCAGGCCTTCATGGACCAGTACGCCTTCCGCAAGCAGCGGCCGCAAGCGCAGAATGTCCGAATCCTGGAGCGTCAACCGCTGGCGGAGCTCGCCCAACGGTACCGGCAGCGGTCGGCAGTGCCCAATGCCCATTACGATGCGGGTTCCCTGACCGTCGTTTACGACGAAGGCGGCGTGCGCTACAAAGAGAAGTTGATGGCCGTCATCGAGAACATAGCCGGGCCGGGTCTGGGCATGTGGACCAACCACGATACGCTTGCCGTGCGGGCTCCCGAGGCGGAGTTCGACCGGAGCGCGCCACTTCTCAGCGTGATCGAGACCTCACTCAAGGGGAACCCGGCATGGGTGGCCGGGGAGAATCGCGGGGCCGCCGCGCGCGCGCACAACGCCCTCCAGACCCAGCGCTACTTACAGGATCAGAGGCGCCAGATGGTCGACCGGCAACGCCAGGTCAACGCCGAGGCCCGCCACAGCAGTTGGCTCTTCCTGACGGGCCAGGACGACTATGTCAATCCGCACACTGGAGAGGTCGAGCAAGGCTCCAACGAATTCAAGAATCGCTGGGTGAACAGTGGCGGCGACGTAATCTACTCGAACAATCCCGAGTATGATCCCAGTTGGGACACGAATCTGGCCGGGCGCTCCGACTACAAACTGAGTCCCCTGCGCAAGCGCTAGCGATTGCCGTCATGGGCCGGCCAACTTCGCGTGCCGCGGCCGCTATTTGTACGTTCCGTAGCCGGTGTTGAAGCCTTCGACTAGGATCTGAGGCATTCCGGCATCTTAGTGGGTTGAGCGCGCGGCGGGACGAAGGTCGAGGCCGCCACAGTGGAACTAGATGGCGGTGACGAAGTTGGCCTTATTGCGAAAACCGCGAGCAGTGTACTTGACCCACTGGATCTTGGAGTTGAGGGACTCGCTGGCGGCGTTCGTGATCCGGTGCTTCAGATAGGTCACAACGTTTTCAAAGCGGCGCTTGAGCATGCGGGCTTTTTCCAACATCGGGTGCAACCGGCTGCGGACCGCCCAGTTGTGCCACCAACGAAAGTGCTTGCGCGCCGGACGTTCGTACGTATAGCAGAAGAAAGCCATCATGGCTTCTTTGAGCGCCCAGGCGCGGGCCGTCTTGAGATTGCTGTTGCGTAGCGCGGCGAACTCTCTACGGTCGTCCGCCTCCATGCGGGCCGCGCAGTAAGACCCCAGACTTGGTGCGGCAAGAGTTCTACGGCCTGCTGATGGCCCACTTCGCCATCCGCGGCCTGATGCATGAGGCGGCCTTGCAAGCCGGCGAGGATCCGGACCGGTTATCCTTCCTGCACGCGGTGCGCGTCGTCCGCCACAAGCTGGCCCACTTCAGCGCTATTCCCCCCCTCAGCGCAGGAAAATGTTCCATAAGAACGCGCTGGAGGAGATCCTGCAAGAGCGGGTCGTCTCCAGCCGCAATCGGCGCAATCCGCGGGGCGTGAAGCGGAAGATGAGCAACTTCCCCCTCCGGCCTCGCGGCATCAAGCCGTTGCCGCCGATCAATCTGGAGAAAGCGATCAGAATCCTTAAGTAAACAGTATTGGGTCTAGACCAGCGAGCCGAAGCCGTCAAGAAGCTGGAAGATGAAATGTTGGCGGCCTAATGGAGTGATCGGAGTGACAGGTTTTGTGGATGCCCCTAGGTTATTGAAAAGATGGAGCGGGAGACGGGAGTCGAACCCGCGACGTCCAGCTTGGGAAAACGCTCCAAGATCGTGTATTGAGCACCACTGAGTTTCCTGAGCGTCACCGAAGTGCACGCCGTTGCCCAGTTTGCGCGCAACACCCCCTCGAACGGAGTCACAACGGAGTCACGGTCCCAGAGCGGATCAGGAGCGTCCCGCACCTGGACCAAGAGCAGCCAGCCGGTGGAAAGGGCCGGTTGAAGATCGGGACTTCGTTTCCACATAGACGACAAAAGGCGTCCCCCTTCGCCGGACCGGCCAATGATCGGGGGGGGCGGTCCTCGCCCGTCGAGGGTACGCAGAGCCGCGCGAATCGCGCCCCCGTTGACCGGCTCCGGGCCGCCCCGGAAAGACCGCGTTCCAATGACGCGGCGAAGGGGGAAAGCCGAAGGGACTAACCACCCCATCACACGCCACACAACAGCGTAGGCGCCGCCACGTCCGAACGCACGGCCCATGGACGATACCACGCACCACGATGCACCCGACGACGCCGCGAACCGCGACGACACTGCGTTTCTCTGTGGAGAACAAAATCGCTTCCGGACTGACCGCCGCGTTGCCGGCAACGGCGCCCGCACGCAGGTTCTTTTCAGCACGGCACTGTAGTTCTAGTCGCGCCTCTCAGAGACCCCCAGCGCGCGACGAACCTGGCCGGCAGCCCGAAAAACCTGAAGAACACCACCGCACACATCCTCGCCCCCAGTCTTGTCGTATACTGTTGCCATGCGTTCAAGCTAGGCAGGCACATGTCTGACCGCAGCAACTTTTGCCTTCCTGCGGCAGGATCTGCACACGCACTGGTAGGCTCCTGAGTTTACTGCCTTTGTCTTCTTTGTCTACACACCTTCTTAGCTTTGGCCCCCAATCTGCTGGTGCCGGAGGCGAGGTAGTACATGTCCACCCTATTGATCGTTCTTCTAGTGTTGTTCCTACTGGGCGGCGGGGGCTGGGGATATTCCCGTTGGCGCGCGTAGCGCTAGCGAGGCCATTGACCTGCCCGGGAGTCAGCCAGTGGAACATAGGGCTGATCCGAAAAGGTCCCCAAGCGAAACCCTGGCGGCTCCGTCCGGAGCACGCTTCGTTTTCGGCCGCTGCCCGTACAACACTGGGGGGCCGTCGCCCTCGGGCTTGGGCCTCGCTGTAATGTAGTCGCCGGATTGGCGCCATCGGCGACGTCAGCCGCAGGCGGCAGATTTCCAAGCTCAAGACTGGACATGTGCCCAGTCCGCCTGAGTAGTTTGGGAGCAGAGTGCGGCAATAGAGTGTGCATTCGATCAAAACAGCTTGATGCGTAATTTAAGGAGGTCGAAAATGAGAATTTTCCCAGTGTACTTAGCGTCGCTCGCGCTGCTGGTCGTCGGGATCCTGGCAGGGTGCTCGCAGGCGCCCACGAAATCACCCGAGGTCTCTGACGCCATCCGCAAATCGCTCGATCAGGCCGGATTCAAAGACGTCTCCGTGGCCCAGGATCGCGAAAAGGGCGTCGTGACCCTTGCCGGGCACGTTGCGGCAGAGGGTGACAAGTCACAAGCTGAATCCATAGCGAAATCCATCGCGGGCGGACAAGTTGTGGCGAACCAGATTGCCGTGGTTCTGACGGGCGCAGAGAGCGATTCCAAGACGGTGAACGCAGATCTGGACAGAGGTATCGAGAAAAACCTGGATGCTGCGCTTATACAGAACAGGCTTCACGATAGCGTAAAGTACGCTGTTAAGAACGCTGCTGTCACGCTGACTGGCGAGGTCAAGACTCAAACTCAGCGCGCGATGGCCGAAAAGGTCGCGTCTCAAGTTCCAAACGTGAAGCAGGTGGTGAACGAGTTGCAGGTGAAGAACCAGAAGGCCACGTCGTCGAAGGGACAGTGAGCAGTGTACACCTGTTGCAACGTGAGCCTTCACAATAGGTCCGGCTAAAGAAGTTGCAGAATGAGTGGCTTCGTAGTTCGTCTAATCTGAAAAAGGAGACAGTATGGCACAAACGAACTTAACGTATCAACCAAACGTTCTAGCGGCAGACACCCTCACAGGTGATAACGTCGTGAATCATCAGAAGGAGGATCTCGGAAAGATCGAACATCTGATGATCGACCTGGCGAATGGCCGCATCGCTTACGCAGTTCTGTCCTTCGGAGGGTTCCTGGGCATGGGCGACAAGCTATTTGCCATTCCTTGGAGCGCTCTCAAGGTCGACACAGTTGAAAAACAATTCATCCTGAACGTCGACAAGGAGGTGCTCAAGAGCGCCCCCGGCTTCGACAAGGATCACTGGCCGAACATGGCCGACCTCGGCTGGGCTAACGGAGTCTTCAAGTATTACGGCACCAAGCCCTACTGGGATTAAGACTACGGACCAACACTTCGCACGGGACTAGCTGCGCGGCCCGCGCCGTCAATGACGGGTTCGGAACCGGGCCTGAGTGTGGTGCAAGGCGATTCCGTCGGGGCGGGTAACGGAGATCCCGCCCCTCCGCCGTCGCCGCCGTTGCCAGTCTCGGGTCGGAAGTGATTTCGAGGCGCACATCGGGACCGCCGTAGATGGCTGCGCTTCCGGTGTTCGGAGATCACACTGGTGCACAGCCACAGAAAACTCGAGCGCTCGCAATGCGAGGCCTGCTTTCATCCTCATGATAGACGACCTCCGGCAACGCGGCATTACGCGGTGGAGAGGCGGTACTGCGCCGTACACTCCGACCTTGTGGGCTACACACCAACGCCCGGCGCGACGATGCGACCCACTGAGGGGCGGATCCTCCAGCCTGCGGCGCTTCCGGCGGTGTTAACGGCAAACCACAACAACCCGCAGGGCCGCTCTGAAGGTCCGCGGGCTGCAGCAATATGATTTGCGAGCGCTTCAGTGTGATACGTTGAACGGTGATGCTGATCCAGAATCGTTGTTGACAGCAAAACGAACAGCCGAAACGTGTTGACGTAAGTCCGGGAAATAGCGAAGGAAGTCCATATCGTTCTCCTGGATACCGAGGCGGTGGAACCCGAGATGCCGGCTCCTGCTAGCCAACCCCCACAACAGCGCCGGTCGCAGGGACCTGTGCTCGACTTCTTTGCGGATCTCGGGCCGGGGTTGATTACGGGTGCGGCCGATGACGACCCATCCGGCATCGCCACCTATTCCGTAGCCGGAGCTGCGTACGGCTACGGCCTGCTGTGGACGGCGCTGTTCGCTTTTCCCATGATGGCCGCCGTGCAGTTGATGTGCTCGCGGCTGGGAATGATAACCGGACGAGGCTTGGCCGCGGTTGTTCGTCAGCGGTATTCCCGTTGGGTGTTGTGGGGCGCCTGCTTGCTGCTCACGGTCGCCAATGTGATCAATATCGGCGCGGACTTGGGCGGTATGGCGGACGCCATGCACATGATGACCGGAATCAGCGCCCTGTGGTGGACGCCGGCTTTTGCCGCAATCCTGGTGGCCATGCTCCTCTGGACGTCCTACCGGGTGATCGCGCGGACTTTCAAGTGGCTCACGGCGGTGTTGTTCGCCTACGTGATTACGGCCTTCCTGGCGAAACCCGACTGGACACAGGTCCTGCGAGCAACGTTTGTGCCGGAAATGCGATGGTCGTCCGAATACCTCTCCGTGTTTGTTGGTGTCTTGGGAACCAGCATCTCACCGTACCTGTTCTTTTGGCAATCCTCTCAGGAGGTGGAGGAGGAGAGAGCCGAAGGAAAGAAGACGCTGGCTCAACGCCAGGGCGCAACGGTTAAGGAGTTGCGGCGCGCCCGGCGGGACGTGATCACGGGGATGTTCTTCTCGAACTTTGCGATGTACTTCATCATCCTGACCACGGCAGCGACCCTGCACGCCCATGGAGTCACGAAGATCGCGACGGCACGTCAGGCGGCTGAGGCGTTGCGGCCCCTGGCGGGAGACGCCGCATACCTGCTGTTTACGCTTGGGCTGATCGGGACGGGAATGCTGGGCGTCCCCGTACTGGCGGGATCGAGTGCATTCGCGGTTTCCGAGGCGATGGCGTGGGGCGCCACCTTGGACCGCAAGCCGAGTGTGACACCGAAGTTTTATGCAGTGCTGGCCGTCGCGATAGTGCTCGGGGTGGGGCTCAGTTACGCCGGGCTGAACGCGGTGCAGATGCTGTTCTGGTCGGCGGTAGTCAATGGTGTGTTGGCACCTCCGCTCATAGTGTTGGTTGTTCTGCTCACCTCGGACCGGAGCGTAATGGGTGACCACGTGAGCCCGCCACTCTTGAAATGGCTCGGCTGGATCACGGCGGGGGTTATGACCGCGGCGGCAGTGGCTATGTTCGTGGCGGGCTAAGTGTTCATGGAGCGGGAGACGGGAGTCGAACCCGCGACGTCCAGCTTGGGAAGCTGGCATTCTACCACTGAATTACTCCCGCAACCCTGAATTTTCAACTATTTAGCTGATTCCAGAGGGCTTCTTCGCTTCCGCGGCGGATCTCCAAAGTCCCTGGATTCTCCCAATTCTACCCCGTTTGCTCCAAAAGTGGACACCAAAACGGACACCAAGCCCAGCCTGAGAAGCTGACTTCGGGGCGCCCTCGTTTGGTGTCCAGTCTTGGTGCCCATTTGGTGTCCAAAACCCGTTTCAAGCACACTATAGCACATGAGCGCTGCTGCCCGGCTCTGTCGCTCTTTCCAATGGCGAAGTTCCAGGGAGAGCCGGACAACTTCTACCCCAAGTCCATGCGGTTCAGCGATAGCGACGCGCTCGAGAATGGGGTGGAGGTCAACGGCCCGGAGCCCGGCAAGCTCGAAATCGTCCTCAGCGATGGCGGGGCGGCGCTCGAATGTAAGGTCGCCTCTTCCAAGGGAGAGCCGGCCGTGGGCGCTCACCTCATCGTGGCTCCAGGCGCGCCCAGGCAGCACGCGCTGGCGCTCTACGACGAGGCCAATACGGACGAGAAGGGCGAGTGCAAGCTGATCGGCATGGCGCCCGGCGCCTATCACGTGTTCGCGTTCGACGCCAAACGGGAAGTCGATTTCAGGCGCCCCGAGAACCTAAAGCCGTTCGAGGATTCGGGGAAGGCCGTTCGCCTGGCCGCGAAGCAGCGGGCGCAGCTCGAGCTCACGGTAATCCCCGCCGAGTCCGGCAATCAGTAGGCTCTACGACACCCGCACCAGCAGGCGCTCGAAATCCACTGTGCCCAGGCCGCGGTCGCTGGCCAGCTTGAGGTAGCGCAGGCTCGCGGCATCCAGGTTCCAGTAAGCCTTGGCGGCGTAGGCGTCCACCGCCACCGGATCGGTTCCCGCGATGATCGTCTTCTTGAGCTCCACGTCGCCGGAGCCGCCTCCGGTGGGCCCGTTGCGCACCAGCACACGCCAGGCGTCCAGGATGGTGAGCGTGGGGCGCAGGAAGTCCGCCAGGTCGGCCAGGCTCTCGTGGATGCGCTGGTGCAGGCGCTGCCGCTGGCCGCCCAGGATCCCGAACCAGTTCTTCATTCCCAGGGTCGCCCCGGTGAGGCTGTGCTGCTTGGCGATGGGGATGTTGATCAGTTTGTCGGCGGCCAGAAAAGGCTCCAGAACCGGCCACGCGCCCAGTACCTCGCCGCGCAGGTCAACCTCTTTGAACAGCCGCCATTCCGGCAGAACTATGCGAGCCCCTTCCGCGCGCGCCGCCTCGGCGATGCCGCTGCGCTCGAACACCTGGTGCGGCTCGTGGACCGGCACGTCGGTGACGATGACCTCCTTGGCGCCCGCCTCCCGGCACTGTCGCACCGTTTCCGCGACCACCTCGGGATTCGTGTTCGCCGCCTGCTGCGGGGCGCGGTCCCAGGCCATGTTGGGCTTGACCACCACCACGTCGCCGCGCGAGACGAACCGGCGGATGCCACCGAGTTCCCGAAGCGCGGCCCGCACCAGTTGCCGCGGGTCGTCGCCCTGGCTGACCACCAGTTGCGGAAGCTTGGCGTCGGGCGGCACGGCGAAGTTGGGTTTTCGCACCGTGGCAACCGCGGATTCCTCGCGGCCGCTGCGGCTGTTCAACCACACCGCAAGGCCCGCGGCCGCAACGCTCGCTCCGCCCAACCGTAGCAGCTTGAGCATTGCTTCGCGGCGATCGGCGCGCTCGGGATCGGCCATCATGCTAAGTTTACAATCGTGCGGCTGGTTCTGGTACTGATCGGGTTCACGGCGGTCATCGCTCAGATCGTGCTGATGCGCGAACTGATGGTGGTCTTCTGCGGGAACGAGCTCTCGCTCGGCATCGTGCTGGCGAACTGGCTGCTCTGGACGGCAGCCGGCAGCGCGCTCCTGGGCCGAATCCAGGCCACTCCGCGCAGGCTGGTGGCCGCCCTGGAAACCGCCATCGCGGCGGCGCTGCCGCTCACCATCCTGGCGGTGCGTTCCAGCAAGCAGGTTTTCGAGCGGGTGCCTGGGGAGATCCTCGGGCCGGGAGCGATGTTCCTCATTTCGCTCGCGGCGCTGAGCCTGTTCTGCGCGCTCTCGGGCTGGCTATTCGCCGCCTCCAGCCGCATGTGCGCGGAAGAACGGGGCACGCCCACGGCGGAAGCCACCGGATCGGTGTACCTGTACGAGGCGATTGGCTCGGGCGCCGGCGGCATCCTGGCCAGCCTCGCGCTGATCCACTACCTCACCGCATTCGATATCGCGCTGCTCCTGGCGCTGCTGAATCTGCTGGCGGCGGTTGGTTTGACGTTGCGCTCTCCCATTCGCCGGACGGCTGCGATGCTGGCGCTCGCGGCCGGCTTCGTGCTGATCGTATTCCCGGTTGTCGGCCCGAAGCTGGACGCGCTTTCGCTCCAGCGCCTTTGGCGCGGATTCCACCTGGTTGCGACGCGCAATTCCGTGTTCGGCAACCTGGCCGTGGTCGCTACCGAGGGGAGCCGCAGCCTGTTCGAGAACGGGCTGGTCGCCTTTACCGTTCCCGACCCGGAGGCGGCCGAGGAGGCGGTTCATTACGCGCTGCTCGAACACCCCGCGCCGCGCTCGCTGCTGCTCATCGGCGGCGGCGCCAACGGCAGCCTGGCGCAGGCGCTCCAGCACGAAAGCCTCGCACGGGTCGATTACGTCGAGCTCGACCCGGCGGTGCTCGACCTCGCGCGGAAGTACTTCCCGAACTCGATGCCCGCGGACCCGCGCCTCCGCGTGCACCACACCGACGGACGCCTGTTCCTGAAAACCGCGTCCAGCGCCTATGACGTGATCCTGGTCAATCTGCCCGATCCCCGCACCGCTCAGCTCAACCGCTTCTACACGCTCGAGTTCTTCCGCGAGGCGGCATCGAAGCTGGCACCCGGCGGCGTATTCTCGTTTCAGGTAAGCGGCGCCGAGGACTACATCAGCCCCGAGCTGGCGGATTTCCTGCGCTGCATCCGCAAGACCCTGTCGCAGGCATTTGCGGAGGTCTGGGCGATGCCAGGCGCGAGCGTGCATTTCTTCGCGGCCAACGGGAGGGACGTCCTGCTCCGCGATCCGCGCGAGCTCGTCTCCCGGCTCCGCGCCCGCGGTCTCCAGACCCGGTACGTGCGCGAGTACTTCATTCCCTTCCGGATGATGCCGGACCGCATGCGCGACCTGGAATCGCAGACCGCGCCACGCCCCCAGACGCCGGTGAACCGCGATTTCGCCCCCATCGCGTACTACTTCGACACGGTGCTGTGGAGCAGCCAGTTCGAGCCCGCAGCGGTGTTCCGAAGGATGGCTGGGCTGCCCTTCGGCTGGCTTGCCGGCGCCGTCGCGCTACTGGCGGCTGCGGTAGCCGTGCCGCTGCGCCGCCGCGTGGCCGCCATCGCAGGCTACTCGGTAGTGGCCATGGGATTCACCCTGATCGGGCTCGAGCTGCTGATCCTGCTCGGGTTTCAAGCCACGCACGGCTACGTGTACCAGCAGCTCGCCATCATCATCGCGGCTTTGATGGCCGGCATGGCGCTGGGCGCGTGGCGGGCGGTGCGCGGCACGGCAGGCCTGAGCGCTCTGGCTTCTATTCAACTGCTGGCCGCGGCGGCCCCCGTGGCCTTGTGCCTCCTGTTCGCCTCACCCATCCAGTTCGCGGTCGTGTTCCCCGTGGCGGCGCTCGCGGCGGGATTCCTGGGCGGCTACCAGTTTCCTGTGGCCAGCCGCGTGTTCTTCATCGGCCCGGCCCGCAGCGCGGGAACGCTTTACGGCCTCGATCTCGCCGGGGCCTGCCTCGGTGCGGTGGCGCTGAGTCTCTACCTGGTTCCGGTGTTCGGGTTCCTGAAGACCGCCCTGCTGATGGCGATTGTCAATGCCGCGCCTGCGGCCCTGCTGCTGGCGTGTGGTCGCCGAACACCAGCGCCGTGAACATGAAGATGTCGGTCTGCGCGTCCTTCCAGGCGTCGGCGGCGAGGCCGGCTTTGCGGCAGGTCTCGGCCAGGAACGTCGCGCGGTCCCAGTGCTGCTCGACGGGAACCTGCGGAAGCAGCAAGCCCTCGCGCTCGCCCCTCCGCATCACGAGGCCGTGCTTGCCCACCTCGATCTGCTTGACGTCCAGCACCCGCCGGAGCGGCGATAGCACCGACACCTCGTACTGGAGCTGGCCCAGTTCGCCGGGCTCCACCGGCGAGAAGCGGCGATCTTGGGTCGCCGCATACGCGGCCACGTCGCGCACGGTGAGGCTCAGCGGCTTGATCGGAGCGACATAGCCGATGCAGCCGCGCAACTCGCCTTTCTCCGTCAGGGTCACAAACGCTCCGCGCTCCTGCATCAGGGCCTCCGCTTTCGACCCGGCGTAATCGTACATCTTGCGTTCGCGCACCGCCGTTTCCACCGACGTTTTCGCCAGCTTGAGCAGCTCGTCGCGCTCCCCCTGCGTCAGCGAGAACGGCGGTGCCGCGGCAGCGTGCCCGCCGGCCGCTTTGACCAGCGCCAGCGCGCCGTAGCCCACCACCCGGCTGCGATCGCCGGTGACGTCGCCCGAGTTCGCGCGTTTCAGGAGTATGGCTTCCGTTGCGCCCAGCCGCTCGGAGGCGATCATCGCCGCAATGATCGGCCCGCCTCCGCAGGCCTCCCACACCTGAGTCGCGAAGTTCCGCGACATGCTCAGGTAGTCCCATTCCTGAATCGCATTCAGCGTCTTGCGGTCGAGCTTCACCGCTTCGTCGTAGGTGTGGAAGTGGGAGAGATCGGAGCTGGCGACGATCAGCGTATCGGAGCCCTGAATCAGCTTGGCGAGCGCAACGCCCAGCGCGCGGCAGGTATCGTAGCTCTGATCGCCCATGATGATGGGCGCCAGCTTGAACTGTCCCAGCGTGCGCTGAAGGAACGGAAGCTGATCCTCGAGCGCGTGCTCGCGCGATCCGTGCCCCTGGCTCGAGAGCTTGATGAGCGGGCTCATCGATGCCAGCTTCGCCGCGAAGGCCTTGTCGACCGGCACCGTGCCGAGCGGCGTCACATAGGCATCGCCGTCGAAAACCGCGGAAAACCCGAACGCCTCATAATGCGACGGAGCGATGACCACCACCCGTTCGAACTTCCGCCCCTTCACCAGCGCGTAGGCGTGCGCCGCCACGGCGCCCGAATACTCATAACCCGCGTGCGGCGAAATCAGCGCCACCACCGACCCCTGGATCGCCGGCGCCCCCGCCTGCGCCAGGAAGCCGTCCACCATTTTGCGGAGCTCGTTGGCATCCGCGGGATAAAACGCGCCCGCGACTCCTGCCTGCCTCACCTTCGGGTTCTGGCCGCAAGCGATCGCCGACAGCGTCAGCACGAGTGCGATGGTGCGAATGACTTGGTGCTTTTTCATGGCTATTTCAACTCATTCAGAAATTTGCGGACCACCTTGGAGAACTCCTTCGGCTGCTCGCTGAACGAAAAGTGGCCGGCGTTCTTGATGACCGCGAGCCTGCCGTTCGGAAACGCGTCGGCGTAAAGCCGGCTGGCCTGCTCCGGCTGCAAATCCCTCTCGCCGTGGATCACCAGCACCGGGGCGCTCACCTTCTTCAACGCTTCGCGGCGGTCGTACTTCCGGCCCATGCTGAAGAACATGGCATGGACCATCCAGCCGCCGTTGTCGCGGATCTCCTCGTCCGGCGGCATCGTGAAGCCCTTGACTTCCGCCGCCGCCCGGTAGTACTTGCCGAACTCCGCGTTGATCGATTGCAGATTGGCCTCGGAGCGCGTGAAGATCGTGCCGTAATTGAAGTAACGCCCCAGAAACGCCCCGTACTCCTTTTTCATGGCCTCGGGCAGCAGCGTCTTGATCTGCTCGTACAAGCCGCCGTCGGCGGGGGGCATCACCAGCACGTCCGCCGGCGCCACCAGAATCAGCGCTTTCACGTTCTCCGGATGCTCGGAAGCGTACAGTGCCGCCAGGAAGCCGCCGAACGAGTGCCCGATCAGAATCAGCTTCTCGTCTCCCAGGCTCTGGCGGATCTTCTCGATATCCGCAAGCTGCGTGGCGAGGCCGAGCGCGCGGATCAGTTCTTTGAGGTTCGCGCCGTAGTTGGGAGAGGTGAATCTGTCGATCGGCTTGGTCGACCGGCCGCACCCGCGCTGGTCGTAGTACACGAACCGGTAGCGCGAGGTCAGCGACTTGAGCCCCGGCCAGGCCGCGCGCGTCGGGAATCCCGGCCCCCCGTGGACCATCAGAACGTTCTTG
>PLEM01000357.1 GCA_003137035.1 Bryobacterales bacterium
CAAGTGCATCGTGGAAGGCATCAAGGCCAACAAGCTCGGCATCGCCAAGTTCCTGGTGAAGGATGTGCCGCCGTTCGACCCGGCCCACCCGGACCCCGTCGGCAGCTTCAAAGTGCCGCCCAGTCCGCAAGTCAGCACCCGGCCACCGGAAGGAAACTGAAGCTACGAAAACGCGCGGGTCGCGCTAGCATGAAAGCATGCTGGAGTTCACGAACCGGGTGATTCTTATCACCGGCGCGAGCGGGGGGCTGGGCAGCGCCGTCACCAAAGCGTTTCTGGATGCGGGAGCGACCGTTGCGGGTGTCTTCCGCTCCGGTGCGCCGTCGGTTATCCACGAGCTTTTCCTCCCCATCCACGCCGATCTGACGGCGCCTGCGGAGGCCGCAAGCGCGGTTGATCGCGCTCGGAGTCAGGCCGGCCGCCTGGACGCCCTGATTCACCTCGTGGGCGGATTCGCGGGAGGCCAGACGGTCGCCGCCACCGATGACGCCACCTGGCAGCGCATGTTGGACATGAATCTGAATTCGGCGTTCTACGCCATGCGCGCGGCCCTGCCCGCGCTACTGGCCGCGGGGCGGGGACGGATCGTCGCGGTGGGATCGAAAACCGCGATCGAGCCGGTGGCGACGCTGAGCGCTTATGGAGTGTCCAAAGCCGGGCTGGTGGCGCTGGTCCGCACCCTTGCGCTCGAACTGAAGGGGACCGGCATCACCGCCAACGCGGTTCTGCCAAGCGTGATCGATACGCCCGCCAATCGCGCCGCCGATCCGGGCGCCGATTTTTCCAAATGGGTCGCGCCCGAATCCATCGCGAAGCTCATCCTTTGGCTCGCCTCCGACGCCGCTGCGGACGTCAACGGCGCTATCATTCCCATCTATGGAGTAGGATAGGCGGGGAGAATCGGAGGGCGGGTTTCAACCCGCGCGGGGCTTGAGCCCCGCCGCGCTGCGGGTCTGAAGCCCCGCGCGGACTCGAAGTCCGCCCTCCACCCTGGAGCCTTATCCTACAATGAGTTATGGCCCCTCCCAAACTGTCCCCACCGGAGATCGAGGCGGCCCTGGCGCGACTGCCGGGCTGGACTCTGGCGAACGACAAGTTGCACCGCGAGTACCGGTTCGCGGATTTCGTTCACGCCTTCGGATTCATGGCCACTGCGTCCATGGTCATCGAAACCCTGGGGCACCACCCGGAATGGTCAAACGTTTACGACCGGGTCACGGTGGAACTCACCACCCATGACGCCGGCGGCGTCACCGCGAAAGACGTCGAACTTGCCGGGAAGCTCGAGGAAATCGCCCGGAAGCTGCAATGAAAATCTCACGTCGTTTCGTGGTGGCCGGAATGGGGCTGAGCCCGGCCGCGCTGCACGCTGGCGTGCCGGCAGCGCCCCAGGCGGCTGCGCCACTCTCCGGGGCGGCGGACCTGGACGCAGCCATCGAGGCGGCTATCCACGAAGATCAGATCCCGGGTGCGGTTCTGGTGGTGGGACATCGAGGCGAAATCGCGCACCGCAAGGCCTATGGCTGGCGCGCCCTGGTCCCGCAAAAAGAGCCGATGACGCTGGACACGATATTCGACGCGGCCTCGCTCACTAAAGTTATCGCCACCACGCCGGCCATTCTTCACCTGTTCGAGCGCGGCAAACTGCGGCTGAACGACCTGGTGACAAAATACCTGCCGGGTTTTCAGGGCGGGAAAAGCGACATCTCGCTTCGGAACCTGCTGACGCACTTCTCCGGCCTGCGGGCGGACCTGGATTTAGAGCCTGCCTGGAGCGGCTACCAGACGGGTGTCCGCAAAGCGCTCGCCGAAGTTCCGGTGGCGCCCCCCGGCGCCCGCTTCATTTACAGCGATATCAACTTCATCCTGCTGGCCGAGATTGTCCGCAGGGTAAGCGGGCTGACGCTGGCCGAGTACGTCCACCGGCACGTATTCACGCCGCTGGGGATGACCGAGAGCATGTTCCAGCCGCCCCCGGAACTCGCCTCCCGCATCGCTCCCACCGAGGAATTGAACGGGCGCGTGCTGCGCGGCGTGGTTCATGACGACACGGCGCGCGCCATGGGCGGAATTGCCGGCCACGCCGGCCTGTTCACTACCGCCGCCGACCTCTGCCAGTTCGCCGAAATGATGCTGGGGCAGGGAACCGCGAATGGCGCTCGGGTGCTCGGCGCGCTGGCCATCGAGAAGTCCGTCGCGCCGCAATCGCCCGCCGATCAGCCCATCCTGCGCGGCCTGGGCTGGGACATCGATTCTCCTTTTTCGGGAAACCGCGGCGAATTGTTTCCCATCGGCTCGTATGGCCACACGGGTTTCACGGGCACTTCGCTGTGGATCGATCCAGCCTCCCGGACTTACGTCATCCTGCTCGCCAACAGCGTGCATCCCCGCCGCCGCCCGCCCATTACCTCCCTGCGCGCGCGCGTCTCTACCGTGGTTGCCACCGGGCTGGGAATCCGCGGGCCGGGCATCAGCCTCACCGGCTATAACGAGACGCTGGCCGGGGCGGGGGTGCACCGTGTGGTGGCCCGCAACGCCGCCGTGCGCACCGGAATCGACGTGCTGGCCGAGGACCGCTTTGCCGGGCTGATGCGCCGCCGCGTCGGCCTGATCACCAACCACACCGGCATCGATCGCCAGGGCCGGCGAAGCCTCGACCGCATGCTCGAGGCGGGCGTCCGCCTCACGGCCCTGTTCTCCCCCGAACACGGCATCAGCGGCCGCGAGGACCGCGAAGATATCGGCAATGCCAAGGATTCCGCTACCGGCATTCCGATCTGGAGCCTCTATTCCGCCAAGGGCCGCCGCCCCACTCCGGAAATGCTGCGCGAGATCGACACTCTTGTGTTCGATATCCAGGACGTCGGGGCGCGGTTTTACACCTACACCACCAGCATGGCCTATGCGCTGGAGGCGGCAGCCGAACGCCGCATCCCCTTCCTGGTCCTGGACCGGCCGAATCCCATCACCGGCGTGCATGTCGAAGGGCCGTTGCTGGATGCCGATCTGCGCTCCTTCGTCGGCTACTTCGCCGGAATGCCGCTGCGGCACGGCTTGACCATCGGCGAACTGGCGCGCATGTTCAACGTGGAGAACAAGATCGGCGCCGAGCTGCGGGTGGTCGCGATGCGCAACTGGCAGCGCGGCGACTGGTTCGATTCCACCGGCCTGCCCTGGAGGGATCCCTCGCCCAATCTGCGCAGCCTGACGGCAGCTCTGCTCTATCCCGGGGTGGCCATACTGGAGGCCGCCAAGGACTATTCGGTGGGGCGGGGAACCGATGCCCCTTTCGAGCAGATCGGAGCCCCATGGATTCGTGGCGCGGAGTTGGCCGCCCTTCTCAACTCGCGTTTCATCCCCGGCTTCCGCTGCTATCCCACGCGGTTCCAGCCGGCGTCCTCCAACCTGTCCGGCCAATCGATTGAAGGAGTTCGCTTCCTCGTGACGGACCGGGAGGCGTTCGACAGCGGTAGGTTAGGCTTGGAGATCGCCGCGGCGATCCGGAAGCTGTACTCCTCCAGCTACACGTTTACCCAGAGCCAGGAACTGATCGGCTCCCGGCGCGCCATGGGGATGATCGAGGCGGGTCGGGACCCTTCCCTCATCCAGCAGGACGGCGAAGAGTCCTTACGGGGGTTTCTGAAGCTCCGCGAGCAGTACCTGTTATACAGGTAAGATGGGCCAGACAGCTTGGTCCCCTGCTTGGCCCATCCGCGGGATTCCCCGCTCAGGCCACGGCTGGCTTGGCCAGGCTGGTCTTGTTTTTGCTCCCCGGTGGGCGGCCGCGCTTCTTGGCTATCGAAAGCCAAGCGGGCGGCCTTCCACGGCGCCTGCCGCGCCCACGAGCCAGCCGCTCTAAGCTGATAATGGCTTCTTCAAGTTGTTCACGTTCCTGGCGCAGTTCGCCCAGGATTTTAGTCACGTCCATGATTCGCTCCCATGAGTCCCGGTGCCGGGCTCTTCACCCGCCGTTCTGAAATCGGAACACCAGACTCGTAACGCATACAATCCTATTAGTGTTTTACCGCACTTTACGGAGCTTTTCAAGGGGCTTGTTCTGATTTCAGAACAGAACTAGTCCCAGACCCTCCGGGAAGGGTACAGGACGGTGGAGCCTCCGGCGTCCGCCGGAGATTTTCCCGGGATTACCCGGAAAATCGCCGTCGCCAATGAAAATAAAAGGGTAATCCGGCAAGAATCAGCCCCAGACCCAGCAGGGACTCGCGCGGGAATTGGCGCAAAGTGAATAAAACCACGCACAACGCCCCCAGTACGAATAGTACCGGAACCCACGGATACCCTAGCGTCCGGTAGGGCCGTTCCAGCTCCGGACGCTTCCACCGCAGCACCAGAACCGCCGCCCCGGTCATCCCGTACAGGATCCAACTGGCGAAGATCACGTAGGTGTACAACTGCTCGAACCGGCCGCTCAGCACCAGCAGCGCCGCCCAGACGTTGAGAGCCAGGATCGAGATTCCGGGAGTGTGGTGCACCGGGTGCACCCGTCCCACCGAGCGGAAGAACAGTCCGTCGCGCGCCATCGCGTAAGGCACGCGGGCGCCCGAGAGGATCGAGCCGTTCATGGCTGCAAAAACCGACACCATCACGGCCACGCTCACCGCCGCCGCTCCGGGCTCCCCAAGGATGACGCGCATCATGGTTGCCGCCACACGGTCGCTGGAGGCCACCTCGTGGGCGGAGAGCACGTAGAAATACGCGAGGTTGGTCAGCAGGTAGATCGCGATGACCCCCGCCGTCCCCGCGATCAGCGCCCGCGGCAGGCTGCGCTGCGGGTTGCGGATCTCCGAGCTCACCATGCTCACGTTGTTCCATCCGTCATAGGCCCACAGCGCGGCCACCAGCGCCGCAAAGAAACCGGCCGCACCCCCGACGGCCGGAATCGACGAAGTGTAGTTGGCCGCCGTGCCGTGCCCGCCCCCCAGCCCGATGGCGATTAGCGCCCCGATCAGCCCCACCTTGACCACGGTGACACTCACCTGAACCCCGCCTCCGAATCTCACGCCCAGGTAGTTCACCAGGGCCAGGACCAGGATGAGCGCGATGGCCAGCAACTGCCCGTAACAGATCTCCAGCGGCCCGCCTTTGGGCCCGATCGGCACAGGGAGGGTGTAGCACGCGTGCATGAGCTCGGGCCGGAAGTTCGCCAGGTAGACGTAGAAAATGGTGGCCAGCGTGGCGATGGAGCCGCTCTTGGCCACCAGCAACTGCGTCCAGCCGTACAGGAAGCCCCACAGCGGGCCATAGGCCTCGCGCAAGTACACGTACTCGCCTCCGGCCTCCGGCATGGCCGCCGCCAGTTCGGCGTAGGTCAGCGCCCCGGCCAGCGTGAGCAACCCGCCGAAAATCCAGACCGCGAACACCACCTCGGGCGAACCGACGTACCCGATCATCTCCTTCGGCACCCGGAAAATCCCGCTGCCGATCACGGTGCCCACCACGATCGAGGCGGCGCTCCACACCCCCAACACGCGCCTCAATCCGGGCTGCGCAGCTTTGTCGTCAGCCATGCGCGCGCTCCTTCCACATACGATGCCAGCCATCCGGTCAGGAAAGTGACGCTGGTACCGATCGCCGCGTACCAGGTCCAGGCGATGGAGGTCCCCCGCCACACCGAGACCACCGCGCACAGGCCGCAGATCATTCCGGTGATGGCGGCAGACTCGCCCACCCGCTTCGTGAGCACCCCCAGCAAAAAGACCCCCAGCAAACCGCCGTAGGCGAGGGAAGCGACCTTCAGGCCAGTTTCGAGCACCGGGCCCCAGTGGCGGGCCACCACTCCGACGCCGAACAGCGCCAAACCCCACACCACGGTGGCGCCCCGCGCCAGCCGCAGATAGGTCCGCTCGGAATGCCCCGGCCGGAGCGGCCTGTAGAAATCCATGATGGTGGTCGAGGAGAGCGAATTCAGAGCCGCGCTGAGGTTGGACATCGCGGCTGCCAGCACCGCGGCAATCACCAGGCCCGCCAGACCCGGCGGCAAGTAGTGCCACACGAATCCGGGATACAGCGAATCCGGGGGCTGCGGCGGCGGCAAGTTCGCGTCTTTGTAAAACACGTAAAGGATCGCGCCGATCGCCAGGAACAGACTGAACTGGATGAAGATCACCACCCAACTGGCCAGCAACGCCAGGCGGCTCTCGGCCTGGCTGCGCGCCGCCAGCAGCCTTTGCACGAACAATTGCTCTGTGCCGTGGCTGGCGGTGGTCAGAAAACACCCGCCAATGACGCCCGCCCAGAACGTGTAGGGGAGTGAGAAGAACTGCCTCGTGAACTGGAATCCAAAGTCGAAGAGGTGGAACTTCCCGGCGGGCGCCGCCACCGCCACTACGTGACCCCAGCCGCCGGGAATGTGGTGCAGGATCACGAACAGGCTCACCACCGCCCCAACCACGTAGAGGAACATCTGCACCACGTCGGTCCAGATGACGGCCGTCATGCCGCCCTCGAACGTGTAAAAAAGCGTGAGGCACAGGATCAGGACGATCGAAGCGATTTCTCCGGTGCCCAGCACGATCGAGATGACGATGGAGATCGCGAACACCCGCACCCCTTCGGCCAGGCCGCGCACCACCAGGAAGGTGGCCGCAGTCAGCCGGCGCAGGCGCACTCCGAAGCGCCGCCCGATCAGCTCGTAGGCGGTAAACATCTCCCCGCGGAAATAGTGCGGCAGAAACAACGTCGAAATCACCACCCGCGCCAGCAGGTACCCAAATACCACCTGGAGGAAACCGAGGTTGCCGGCAAACGCCAGGGAGGGCGTGCCGATGATGGTCAGCGTGCTGGTCTCCGCCGACACGATCGAAAGCGCGATGGCCCACCACGGGGCGGTCCGGCCCCCCAGGTAGTAGTCCTTGAGGCTCTTTTGGGTGTGCCGAAAACGGGCGCCGAACCACGTGATGCCAGCCAGATACAGGGCGATGACGGCAAGATCCGCGGTGCGCAAGCGACCACACTAGCACAACGGCCGCCGCCCGGGCCGGCGCCTGGGCGGCCCCCCGGGAACCTCATTCCGCCCCGCGGTGTCCAATCAACGTGCACTTTGATGTTGCGCCCTACAGTTTGATTCCGCTATACTCCGCAATTGCAAGTTCCGCAGCTGCCACTGCTTTCAGCCAGGAGCGAAAGCGGCGCGGCTGGGGCGACCTTACAGCAGCAGACCGCGTAAAGGGTAAATTCAGGAGGCGTCAGTGCGCAACAGACTGTCAGTAGCGATTCTAGCCGTGGCAATCTCTTCCGGATTAGGTCTTGGAGCGGCCTGGGGACAGGCGCCGCAGCCCAAGAAAGCGCCGGAGTGGAAGGACCGGGCCGAGTACGACCTGGAACAATCCGCGGAGAAGGAACAGGATTCCAAGAAGAAGCTGGACCTTCTCAACCAGTGGAAAAAAGACTATCCCAACACCGAACAGAAGATGCTGCGCCTGGAACAATACCTGGCGACCTACCGGGCGCTGCAGGATGGCGTCAAGACGCTGGAGACGGCGCAGGAGATGCTCAGGGAAGATCCCAAGTACATCAACGCGCTGTATTGGACCTGCCTGTTGGTGGTGAGCTCGAGGGACGCCTCGCCGGCGCGGCTGGATATGGGCGAGAAGGCCGCCAGCACGATGGTGAGCAGCCTCGACGAGTTCTTCGCCCCCGAGAAGAAGCCGGCTGCTGCCACGGACGCCGCCTGGAAACAGGCCCGCACCGACTTGGCGGCCCTGGCGAATCGAACCCTGGGGTGGGTGAACGTGCAGCGCAAGAACTGGCCGGAGGCCGAGAAGTACGTTATCGAGGATCTCAAGCTGAACCCCAACGACGCGGAGGCCTCCTACTGGCTGGGGACGGCCATCCGGCAGAAACCCGAGCGCACCTCTGAAGCGCTGTTCCAGTTTGCCCGCGCCGCGGCTTATGACGGCCCGGGCGCCATGGATGCCAAGACCAGACAGACGGTGCTCGATTACGTCACCAAGACCTACGCGAACTACCACGGGCAGGACGCGGAAGGCTTGAAGCAGCTCCTGGCGATGGCCAAGTCGCAGGCGTTCCCGCCGGCGGGTTTCAAGATCCTCACCGAGGACGAGGTCAAGGAACAGGCACTCCAGCAGAAAGGCAAGGACAATCCTTCGCTGCCCTTCTGGATCAAGGCCATCAAGGAACCGCTCACGGCGGCTGACGGCGCGCAGACCTTCGAATCCAATGTAAAGAACGCCATCATCCCGCCGGCGGACCAACCGCCACTGCAAGGCGCGGTGATTAGCTGCGAACCGGCGAAAGCGCCCAAGACGGTGATCGTGGGGATCGAGAACCCCGCGGTGGCGGAAGTGAAGCTGGTTTTCGAAACGCCGCTGGCCAGGCCGGCCGAGCCGGGCACCATCATCAAGTTCCGGGGCGTGGCGACGGCCTTCACCAAGGCGCCATTCATGCTGACCTTCGAGGTGGACAAGAAAGACCTCACCGGCTGGCCGGCCCCGCCGCCTCCCGTCAAGAAGGCGCCGGTGCACAAAGCCACCACTAAGAAGAAGTGAGTTTAGCGCACGGTGTCTTGGGGCACTCGGCGCTCGCCAGCACCAGGCTGAGCGCCACCCTGTCCCAGAATCCGGGGCGCAGGCTGGTTTCCTCCAGCGCGCGGTAGTAGCGGACGAAATCGTTCGCCGAAGCGAGAAAGTGACGGGCCGGCCCGGTGCGGCCGGCCCAGGCCAGGCTCACCACGACAAGCAGGAGCGCGGCGATTCGCTTGCCCCTGCTGGCTGTTCCGCTTCCGCTCACACCCCTAGAGACGTTTCAGGACGGCTTTTGTTTCGTTAAACGCTGGGGGGCGGACGGAAGGGTTCGGGTTAGCGGGGGCGCTTGAGGAGGCCCTGGACGCTGAGCCAGTCGCGGAAGCGGTCGATCCAAGTGTCTGACGGCAGGCCGGTTTTGCGCATGCCGAATCCGTGGCCGCCGCGGCCGGCCTTCTTCCAGGCTGCGTACAGGCGCACGGCGTGATCGAGCGGCGGGCGCATCTGGTCGTCGTCGGCGTGCACCAGGAAGAGCGGTGGCGCGTCCGCGGGGAGGTGGAGGGGTAAATGACGGCCGCGAAGTTGGGACGAGTTACGTTGGCAATGCGCCTGACGCCGTCGTTGGGCCCGATGGTTTCGGTTTCCGCGTAATTCCAGCCTTCCGATCCCGGCGCCACCCCGGGCTAAACGGGAATCGTTTTCGGCTCAGCCGCGAACGCCGCGGCGGCCAGCGCCATTCCCAGGGAAAGCCTCATACGAGTTCTTCGCGCTTCTCGATGACCAGCTTGTCGCCGCTGGTAATGTAGTCGGCCTGCATGCGGATGCGGGGGAGCGCGTCGCGGATGAATTTTTCGGCGGCGACTTCCCGCGCCGGGTCGCGCTCGGCCTGGACCAGCAGGAGGTGCCCGCCGAGCGCATCGCAGGCCATATCGACCAGGCGCCGGGCGGTCAACTCGCTGTAGGTGCGGTCGTTGAAGTTCTTGAGGAAGGTGACGCAGTAGGCCAGCCGCTCGCGGGCCTCGCGGGCCAGCGATGCGAGCTTCATCAGTTCGGGCCGGAACGGCCGCTCACCCAGTAGCGCGAGGTAGTTGGCGAAGGCGCCGCTGGTGATGCCGACCGAGGCGCCCACAACCTGAAGCTGCGTGGTGCCTTCGTAAATGGTGGTGATGCGGGCGTCGCGCGAGAGCCGCTCGACCGAAAACTCCTGCATGTATCCGGTGCCGCCGTGGATCTGGATGGCGTCGTAAGTCACCGCAATGGCCATCTCCGAGGCGTAGGCCTTGGCGAGGGGCGTGAGTATGGAGGCGTAGGTGGAGACTTCCTTGAGCCGCGCGCGCAGAGCCATATCCGGGGTCTTCTCGAGCTGGTGCTCGAGCATTCGCCGAACATCCACGAGGCGGCTGGCGTCGTAGGTGATGGCGCGCGCCACCTGGATCATCGATTTCATGCGCGCGAGAATGTCGTAGACCTGCGGCATCTCGATGATGGGGCGCTTAAACTGGACGCGCTTGCGGGCGTACTTGCGGGCCTCCTCGTAAGCCGCCTGGGCGATGCCGATGGCCTGGCCGGCCACCGCCACGCGCGCGCCGTTCATCAGCGCCATGACGTAGCGGATGAGGCCCATGCGCCGCTGCCCCACCAGCACCGCGGGCACGCCGTTGAACTGCAACTCGCAGGTGGGCGAGCCGTGGATTCCGAGCTTGTGCTCGATGCGCCGGATCACCAGCTCGGGGCACTTCTCGCACAGGAACATGCTCAGGCCGCGGCCGTCGACGCTGCCCTCTTCCGAGCGCGCCAGCACCAAGCTGACGTCGGCGCAGCCGTTGGTGATGAAGCGCTTCACNNTCGCTGCCGGCGTCGGGCTCGGTGAGGGTCATCGCGCCGGTCACCTTGCCGCTCGAGAACAGCGGCAGGTATTGGTCCTTCTGCTTGTCGTCGCCGAATTCGTAGATGGTCTCGGCGATGTCCTGGAGGCTGAAGAGGTTCATCAGGCTGGCATCGGCCTGCGCCACCATTTCGATGGCCAAGCTGTAAATCAGGCCGGGGAAGTTGAGCCCGCCATATTGCCGCGGCAGCATCATCCCCATCAGGCCGGCTTTCGCCAGGATGTCCATGCCTTTCCGAGTGCCCTTGGCGTAGGTGACTTCCTTGCCGTCGAAGTGCGCGCCTTCGCGGTCGACTTCGGCGGCCAGCGGTGCGATCTCCTTGGCGGCGATGGCGCCGGCCATCTCGAGCACGGTGCGGTAGCCCTCGATGGCGTCGGCGTAGGAGAGCGGGGCGTCGTCGTGCTGCTGGGCCTGGGTGTAATCGGCCTCCAGGGAGGCCACGACCTCTTCCAGGTCCAGGTGGTTGAAGTGCCACTCAATGTCGGGGTTTTCGGTGAAGAAGTTATCCACGTTTTTCTCCGGGGCAAGCTGAAGCTTACCCTACAGTTTGCCCTTAAGCGCCTTGATGAGCCTGGGAACGACTTCGCGCACGTCGCCGACGATGCCGTAGTGGGCGACCCCGAAGATGGGGGCCTCGGAATCGCGGTTGATGGCCAGGATCTTGGCGGATTCCTCCATGCCCGCGCGGTGCTGCACGGCTCCGGAGATGCCGCAGGCGACGTAGAGTTTCGGCCGCACGGTGGTACCGGTCTGACCGACCTGGTGGTCGGCGTGCACGAAGCCCGCGTCCACGGCGGCGCGCGATCCACCCACCGCCGCTTTCAACACCGCGGCCAGCTCGTGAATCAGATCGAATCCCTTCTTCGAGCCCATGCCGTAGCCGCCGGCGACGATGATGCTGGCCGAGCGCAGGTCCACCAGGCGCGGTTGCGTGTGGCGCTCGAGCAGCGCGACGAATTCGCACTCGGAATCCAGCGTGACCGGGATCTCGATGAGCGTTCCCTGGCGGCCCTCGACCGGCTCGGGGACGTGCATAACGCCCTCGCGCACGGTGGCCATTTCCGGCAGCACGTCCGGGCTCACGATGGTGGCGATGATGTTGCCGCCCCAGGCCGGGCGGATCTGCATGAGCTTCTGCTGGTAGAGGCGGCCGGCGGATTCGTAGGAGCCGATCTGCAGGTCGGTGCAATCGGCGGTAAGGCCGGTCTTGAGGGCCGAGGCGACGCGCGGGGCCAGGTCGCGGCCCTGGGGCGTGGCGCCGTAAAGCACGATTTCCGGCTTCCGCTCGCGGATGGTGTCGGTGAGGACGCGCGCGAACGGCAGGGTGGTGTAGCGCGCCAGACGGGCGTCTTCGGCCGCGTATACGATGTCGGCGCCGTGCGCGAAGAGCCTGGCCGCCTGCGCCTTGGCATCGCTGGAGAGAACAATCGCACCGAGCTGGACGCCCAGAATCGCGGCGAGTTCTTTGCCTCTGCCGAGCAACTCGAGCGAGACGTCGGCGATCCTGCCGTCGTCGACTTCCGCGTAAACCCAAACTTCACCGTGTTGTGCCATTACCCGAACGTCCTCTCGTCGACCAGCTCCGCGACCAGGTCGCGAACTCCCGTGTCGTCCGCGCTGTAGAGCTTCAGATTGCGGCCCGCCAGGACCACGTTTTCCACCTTCTTGACTTTGGTGGGAGACCCGGAGATGCCGATGCGCGCCAGGTCGGCGGCGATGTCCTCGGCGCTCCAGGTTTCGATGAACAGGCCCCTCTTCTGCAGGCCCTCGACCACCTGGTCCACCGTGAGGCCCTGGCGTTTGGCCTCCGCCTCGACCTCGAAGCCGGAGCGCGCGCGGCGGTTCTTGAGCAGCAGCCGGGCGTTGGGCCAGCGGGGGGAATTCGCCGATTTCGGGACCGTGAGCAGCGCTGGCAGGCGCGCCTCGACGGTTTCCTGCGCGCGGCCGAGGTCGCGGCGGATGCGTACGCGGTCGCCTTCGATTTCGAGCACTTTGTCGGCGAAGGTGGCCTGGGAGATTCCGAGTTTCTCGGCCACCTGCGGCCCGACTTGCGCGGTATCGCCGTCGATGGCCTGCCGCCCGCACAGGACCAGGTCGTAGGGCATCAGGTGGGTCTGGATGGCCTGCGCGATGGTGTAGGAGGTGGCCAGCGTGTCGGAGGCGGCGAAGCGGCGGTCGCTCAGCAGGATGACGCGATCCGCGCCGCGGCACAGGGAATCCTTGAGGATATCGGCGGCGCGCGGGGGCCCCATGGTGATGACGATCACTTCGCCGCCGTAGCGCTCCTTGAGTTCCAGGCCCATCTCGAGCGCGTTGAGGTCCTCGGGATTGAAGATGGCGGCGAGCGCGTTGCGGTTCACCGTCCCGTCGGGCTTCATGACCTCGCCGGTGACGTTCTTGGTGTCCGGCACCTGTTTGGCAAGCACAA
>PLEM01000161.1 GCA_003137035.1 Bryobacterales bacterium
CATCTCGTATTGGACAATACTCATCCCGCGAGGCCAAACTCATTCACGTACAATTAGTAGGGAAGTAGTGCGGGAGGCAGGGGTGGGTCGGTTTACAATTTGCATGGTCCTGGCGGGCGGTCTGCTCGTCGCGACGGGCTTGTCTGCCGCGGAGAAGTCCGCCTCCGTCACCATCGACTATCCGGCCCAAGGCTCGGTCTTCCCCCCCGAGTTCCCTCCTCCGACTTTCCTGTGGCGCGTGGCGAACGAAAGCGCTCAAGAGTGGCGCATCGATGTGTCGTTCGCCGACGGTTCGCGCCCCATCCATCTGCGATCGCCGGGCCTGGGGATGAAGATCGGAGAGATCGATCCGCGCTGCGTGGCCGACACCAACAAGCCGCCCGAACTCACGCCGGAACAAGCCGCCGCGCACACCTGGACGCCGGACGCCTCGGTCTGGGCCGCGATCAAGAAG
This sequence comes from Bryobacterales bacterium, assembly GCA_003137035.1. Taxonomy (GTDB): domain Bacteria; phylum Acidobacteriota; class Terriglobia; order Bryobacterales; family Bryobacteraceae; genus Fen-330. The sequence continues at coordinate 455 of PLEM01000161.1, forward strand.
CAGTCGGCGGAGCGCACCGTGACGGTGACGATTTCCGCGCTCAAAGGCAGCGCTGCGCCCGCTAGCGTCAGCTTTACCACCTCGAAAGACCCGGTGGGCGCCCCGATCTTCTACCGCGACGTGCCCCTGATGCCATCCGCCACGGAGAAGGGAGTGATCAAGCCCCTGGCGGCAAGCGCGGTGCCCTTGATTGCCTGGCGCCTGCTCAATGTCGGCCAAGCCAGCAGCCGGTTGCTGTTGACCGGCATGCGCACCTGTGCCAACTGCCATTCCTTTTCCACCGACGGCAAGACGCTCGGGATGGATATGGACGGCCCGCTCAACGACAAGGGGTTGTACGCGCTGGCTTCGGTCAAGCCCCAGATGTCGATCCGCACCGAAGACATGATCACCTGGAATTCGCCGAACGACCCGCAACCGGCGCTGGAGCGCGTGGGCTTCATGTCGCAGGTCTCGCCGGATAGCTCCTACGTCCTGACCTCGCTCAGCGGGCTGCAGGGATCTTTGCGCTCCAGCTACTATGTGGTCAATTTCAAGGATTACCGCTTCCTCCAGGTGTTCTACCCCACGCGCGGCATCCTAGCCTGGTACAGTCGCGCCGCCGGCCACAGGCAGGCGCTTCCGGGGGCCGACGATCCGCGCTACGTGCAGACCGACGGTGTCTGGAGTCCCGACGGCAAGACCATTGTGTTCGCCCGGGCGCCGGCCAGAGAACCCTATCCCGCGGACGGCAAGATGGCCGAGCGCGCCAACGATCCCGACGAGGTTCCCATCCAGTACGACCTGTACCGGATTCCATTCAACGACGGCAAGGGTGGAACGCCCGAGCCCATCGCCGGAGCCGGGGCCAACGGGATGAGCAACACCTTCCCCAAGGTTTCGCCCGATGGCCGTTGGATCGTGTTCGTGAAGTGCAAGAACGGGCAGTTGATGCGCCCCGACAGCCAGCTCTACATCGTGCCCTTCGAAGGGGGTGAAGCGCGCCGCATGCGTTGCAATACCCCGCTGATGAACTCCTGGCACAGCTTCTCGCCCAACGGACGGTGGCTGGTGTTCTCCTCGAAGAGCCGCTCGCCCTACACGCAGATGTTCCTGACGCACATCGACGAAAAGGGCGACGACAGCCCGGCCATCCTGATCGAGAATGCCACCGCGGCGAACCGGGCGGTGAACCTCCCGGAGTTCGTGAATATTCCTCCGGACGGGTTGACGAGCATTCAGGCGCCGGCAGTCGAGTTCTACACGCAGTTCGGCGTGGCCTTCCAGATCGCGGAGAAGGGCGATTACAAAGCGGCCATTCCCGAGTGGGAGAAGGCCGTGAAACTCGATCCCTCCGATGCCCGGGCCCAGATCAACCTCGGTGACGCTCTGGCCGCGCTGGGGCAGACCGAAGAGGCCCTCGCCCGCTATCGAAAAGCCCAGGAGGTGGAGCCCGAGAATCCGTACGGCTACTCTCGTCTGGGCGGCGCACTCGTGCGCCAGGAAAAGTATGCGGAGGCGATTCCCTCTCTGGAGCGGGCCTTGCAGATCAATCCCGGGGACGCCAAGGCCCACAACACCCTCGGCCTCGCGCTGGCGGGTACTGGCCGCTCCGAAGAAGCCCTCGCAGAGTATCGGAAGGCTCTGGAGGTCGATCCCTCGAATGCGGAGTCCCATTCCCGCCTCGGAGTCGGCCTGGCGCAGGCAGGGAAGCTCGATGAAGCCCTTCCTTACCTCGAGCGGGCGTCGGAACTCAATCCCAAGGATGCCGCCGTTCAAAGCAACCTCGGCGCCGCCCTGGTCCGCCGGGGCCGCATCGACGAGGCCATCGCGCATTGCGGGAAGGCTCTGGAACTCGACCCCAACGACCCGCAGGCGCACACCAACCTGGGGGTTGCCCTGGCCACGGCCGGCAAGCTCGAGGAGGCCGTCGCACAGTTCGAGCGGGCCGCGCAGCTTGCGCCCGAAAACGCCAGCTTCCAGAGTAACCTCGGAGCCGCCCTTGCCGAGCGAGGCCGGGTCGCGGAGGCCATTCCCCATCTCGAGAAGGCCCTGCAGATCCATCCCCAGGACGCACAGGCCCAGGTCAACGTGGCCCTTGCCTTGGCCTCCACCAATCGGCTCTCCGACGCGATTCCCCACCTCCAGATCGCCGCGCAACTATCCCCCGGGGATGCGATGGTGCGCGGCAATCTCGCCCTGGCTCTGGCTCAATTGGGCCGGATCGAGGAAGCCATTCCGCACATGGAGCAGGCCCTGCGTCTGGCGCCCGGCTCCGCGGAGGGCCACTCCCGCCTGGGGGCCATGTACGCCATGCGGGGAAAGTTCCCGGAGGCCTTGGCGCAGTGGCGCGAAGCGCTTAGCCTGAATCCCAACCACGTGGGGGCGTTGGATCAGGCCGCGCAGTTACTCGCCTCGGGTCCCGACGCCTCGATTCGCGACGGCGCCAAGGCCGTGGAGTTCGCACAGCGGGAAGTCCAACTGGCGGGTGATCGGGAGCCGGCGATCCTGGATACCCTCGCGGCCGCTTACGCCGAGGCCGGGCGGTTCCCCGAAGCCGTGGAAACCGCGCGCCGCGCACTGGACCTCGCCAGCCAAGCCGGCAATCGCCAACTGGCGGATGGTTTGCGCGCCCGGATCGCTCTCTACCAGGCCGGCCGCCCCTTTCGGGCAGGACCGCCCACTGACCGGGCGCGGCCTACTGCGCCTCCCGCACGCTGAGAACACAATCGCCCCGGACGTCCTTCAGCGTCTGCACGATTCCCGAGGGCCAGTGGATCTCGATCTCCTTGGCCCGGTCATCGGCGCCCAGTCCGAAATGCACCGGTCCAAGGCTGGAAGAGGCGTACCCCACGCTACTGGTCATGTGGTTGTACTGCGTGCCGCTCTTGGTCGTCACTTTGATCCGGGCTCCGATTCCGTCGCGGTTGCTCTTGGTTCCCTCCAGCGCGATATCCAGCCAGTGCCCGCCGCCAGGGCTGCGGTTCATCCAGATCTCGGCCGGGCTGGCCAGCGCGGTGGTCACCACGTCCACGCGGCCGTCGCCGTCCAGGTCCCCGAAGGCCACCCCGCGGTGACGGGCCGCCGGGCCGGCCGCCAGCCCCGCCTCCGCGGTCAGCGCCTCCCATTTTCCGCTAGCGCCCAGGTTGCGGAAGACCGTGTTGTGCTGCTCGACCACGGTGTTGGGCATGGGGCGCGACAGCACGTCCCCGCGCGTGATGAACAGGTCCTTCCATCCGTCGTTGTCGAAGTCGTACAGGCCCGGGCCGTAGCCCGACATGGGCAGGCTGAGCGTCCGCATCCCGCTCTGCATGGTCACTTCCTGAAACTCGCGCCCCGCCACGTTCCTGAACAAGGGGAAGGTTTGCCTCACCAGTGCGACGAAGGTGATGTCCGGATACCCGTCGTTGTCCATGTCCCGGAAATCCGCCCCCATTCCCGAGATGAAACCTCCGTCCTCGGCCAGCGCGACGCCCTTTTGAAACGCCACTTCCTCGAATTTCCCTCCCAGATTGTGAAACAGGAAATTGTACAGGCCGTCGTTGGTGACGAAGAGGTCCGGCTTCCCGTCCAGGTCGTAGTCCGCCATGACCCCGCCCATGCCTTTCCCCACGTGGGCGCGGATGCCCCATTTCTCGGAGACGTCCTCGAAGACTCCTCCGCCCTTATTCAGGTAGAGCTGGTTAGGCAGGCCCTCGTAGGACCGCGGGCTGCAATAGTCCGCCTCCCCGCGATACTCGCACAGCGGTTCGGTGGCGTAATCCCAGCGCAGGTAGTTGACCACGAGAAGATCCAGCAGCCCGTCGTTGTTGACGTCCACCCAGACACCCGTGATCGCCCACATGGGTCCAAACTGGGCGTCCGGCTGATTGAGGCCGGCCTTGGCCGTCACGTCGGTGAACGTTCCGTCCCCGTTGTTGTGGTAGAGCGTGTTGTGGTGGACGCCGGCCACGAACAGGTCGGGGTAGCCGTCGTTGTCGTAGTCCCCGACGGCCACGCCACTATCGAAGCCGCTGCCCGCCAGGTGGGCCTGCGCGGTCACATCGGTAAACACGCCGTTTCCATCGTTGCGGAACAGCCGGTTGGAGTACTTGGGCGAGTCTTTCGTGAGCGTCGCCAGGTTGGCCCCGTTTGTGAAGAAGATGTCGGGACGGCCGTCGCGGTTGTAGTCGAACACGGCCACTCCGCCCGCCATGGTGGCCGGCACGTGGCGGGCTTTGACCTCGCCGTGCTCCAGGCGGAAGGGGATCGTCCGGAGCTCGAACCGGATAGCGGGAGGCGTTCCGCCCGCCTGGAGCGCGAGGACCACCAGGATTACCACAAACACCGCCACGACCCAACGCATTACAGACCAGGATACCCTGACGCGCCGCCGGGTTGGGTATACTGGCACTGGCGGAGCGCCGCGAATCGGCAATGAAGAAATCCGGTGTTATCCTGATCGGCGGCCTGCTGGTTTTCGGACAGGCGCCTCCCACTTCCACCGGGAGCGCCCCGCGCGAAACCGCCGTATTCACCGTCACCTCCACTCTGGTTCAGGTCGATGCCGTGGTGACCGATTCCAAGGGGCGCCAGGTCACGGATCTCACCGCCGCCGATTTCGAGGTGCTCGAAGACGGAAAGCCGCAAAAGCTGACGCACTTCTCCTATGTTCAGACGGCGCCGCCAGTTCGCCCGCCCAAGCCGGCGAACACTCCGCTCTCTCGGCTCGCTCTTTGGCTTCCGCCCTCCCCGGAGCTTCGTCCCGAAGATGTGCGCCGCACCATCGTCCTGATGGTGGACGATCTCGGGCTCTCCTTCACGAGCATGGCGTTCGTCCGGTCATCGCTGCGCAAGTTTGTCGAGAAGCAGATGCAGCCGGGCGATCTGGTGGCGGTGTGCCGGACCGGCTCCGGAAGCGGGGCCCTTCAGAAGTTCACCGCCGACAAACGAGTTCTGCTGTCCATCATCGACGGACTGCGGTGGAACACCAACGGGCGCTTTGGAATCGGCGTCTGGGAGCCGCTCGGGAAGTATGGAGACGCCCAGCCGCAACTCCCGGGAGGTGGCGATCCCGGGCCGCGCGACGTATCCTACGAGACGAGCCGGCGAAACTCCATTGTGACCGTGGGAACCCTCGGCGCCATCAGCCACATCGTCGGCGCTTTGCGGGAACTGCCCGGCCGCAAATCGATTGTCGTGTTCTCGGACGGGCTGCGGCTGTTCCAGTCGGCTGACGGCCCGCACCTCCACACCGGCCCGGACCCGACTGAGTTGGATATGGAGAGGAACGCCGAGGTCGTGGAAGCCCTGCGGAAGCTGATCGATCGCGCGAACCGGGCGGGTACGGTCATCTACACGATGCATACGGCCGGACTGGATACGGTCCAACCCGACGCGCAGGACCGAGGGCTCCTCACCGGAGTGGACCAGGAACGGGACCGCTTGCTGACCATCGGACAACAGGGGCTCGCTTTCCTCGCCTACCAGACTGGCGGGCTGGCTTATCAGAGCGGCAACGATCTCAACTGGGGCCTGGATCGTGTGCTCGAAGACCAGCAGGGGTATTATCTGCTCGGGTACAAGCCCTCGGCGAGCACTTTCGAGGCGCGGCACGGAGCGCGCGGCTTCCACGGCATCGTGGTCAAGGTGAAGCGCGCGGGATTGCACGTACGTTCCAGGACGGGATTCTTCGGAGAAACCGACGAGGAGTCCCGGCCTAAGTACGAAACGGCCATGGATCAGATGCGCGCTACGATGTTGTCTCCCTTCAACTCCTCCAGCGTGCGCTTGCGGCTGACCGCCTTGTATGCGGAGGCCGGCAAGCACGGTCCCGTGGTGCGCAACCTCCTGCACATTGACGCCCGCGACCTTACCTTCGTCACGGTTGCCGACGGCTCCAGCCAGACCCAGGTGGAGATGCTGGCGGTTGCCGTGGGCACGGGCGATCGCAACCTCGCCACCGTCGCTCGCTCGTACACTTTCCATATTGCCCCGGGGTTGTTGGAGCAGGCCCGGACGGAAGGCGCGCTGTACACGCTCGACGTGCCGGTTCACAAGGCCGGCGCCTACCAGATCCACGTGGCCGTGCGGGACGCCTGGAGCGCCAACGTCGGCTCCGCCAGCCAGTTCATCGATATCCCGGACGTGAAGAAGACCCCGCTGGTCCTCACCAGTGTGGTCCTCCAGGACGGCGAGCGCTCGCCCGCCACGCCCGGCTTTCTGATGCTGACGCCGGCCCGCCGGCAGTTCCGGCGCGGGGGCAGACTCGAATACGCCTGTCTGGTCGAGGCCGGGCGCAAGAAGGGAACCGCCCCGGACCTCGCTGTGCAGATTCGGATCCTTCGCGACGGCCGGGAGATGTATTCCGCCCCCGCGAAGATCGCCGATCTCCAAAACGGCGTGCGTACGGTGTACGGGTTGCTCAAGCTCTCCGATGCGATTCCGCCGGGCGAGTACTACATGCAGGTGGTGGCCACCGATCGCGCCAGCAGGAACTCGAGCGCGGCGCAATGGACCGACTTCCAGGTGCTTCCCGAAGGGCAGGCCGCGACGATCCCCGCAGCCCGCTGACGCTGTTCGTGGGGCATGCTTCAGCTTGCCCTGGGGACTCTTTCAGCAGCCTCTTTAGCGTGCGCCACGAACGGCATCACCGGGTCACTTGAATCGTCTTATGCAGCCTTGCGTCGGCCGAGGAGCCTCCCACCACGATGCTCACCGGCTCCTGCTCCACTTCGAACCGGCCCGCCTTCGCGTTCCACCAGCCCAGCCATTCCGCCTTTAACGGGATCTGGACGGTCCGTTGTTCCCCGGGCCCGAGCGTGACGCGCTGGAACCCCTTCAGCTCCTTGCGCGGCCGTTCCACTTTGGACTTCAGGTGCTGAACGTAGAGTTGAACCACTTCGTCCCCGCGCCGCCCGCCGGTGTTCTTCACGTCCACGCTGACCGTCACCGCGCCCTTAGCCGGAAGCCGCGCCGAACTGAACCGCAGGCGGGAGTATTGGAACGTCGTGTAACTCAAGCCGTAGCCGAACGGATAGAGCGGCTCGGCCTGGGAGTACATGTACGTTCGGCCGTGGCGGATATCGTAATCCATCATCGGCGGCAATTGATCGAGCGACTTCGGCCAGGTTTGGTTCAGGCGGCCGCCCGGGTTGTAGTCCCCGAACAGAACCTCCGCCAGCGCCGTGCCCTGCTCCTGGGCCGCGTGCGCCATGTGAAGAATGGCCGGAACGTTCTGCTGCGACCAGTTGATGGCGTATGGGAAGCTCGATACGAGCACTACGATGGTCTTGGGATTGGCCGCGTACACCTGCTTGACGAGTTCTTCCTGGGAGAGATCGAGCAACTCGCGGTCGCGCCCTTCCCGCCCCTCGCCCTTATCGGCGCAGGGCTTGCTCGAGACGTCCAGGTTGAACATCGTCAGTGGGTTCGTATCGCCGCACGTCGGGTGATTGCCAACCACGACTATGGCCACTTCGGAGGACTTCGCGGCTTTCACGGCAGCCCCGTTCTCGTTACTCGCGGCAAAGTTCACGGTGGTTCCGGGCGCGGCCTTCTCCCGGATTCCCTGAAGCGGCGTGACGGCGTAGGGAAATCGCCCGCCGTACAAATCCATCAGCACCTCGCCAGCGTGCGGTCCGATCACCGCGATCGACTTGATGGCTGCCCGGTCGAGCGGCAGCAGGCCGCCCGCGTTCTTCAGCAGCACCACCGACTCCCGCGCCACCTCCCTGGCCACGCTCTTGTGTTTCTCGGTGGTCCAGGGCTCCGGTTCGCCCGCGCGGCCAATGCTGGAATAGGACACCATCTCGGGGGGATCCAGCAGGCACAGGAGAATGCCCGTCCTGAATTAGCCTCGAAGCGCCGCGTCGATGTCGCCTTCCGTGAGCAGCTTCTTCTCCAGCCCCTCTTTGATGGTCTTCGGGACGTTGACGATGAATACCAGCAATTGGCCAATACCCGCCTTCACCGCCTCCGCCGTGGCCTCCAGCGTAGTCTTGTAGTACTTGTGAGAGAGGACCATCAGTTCCACCGCCAGCGCGTCGGAGGAAATGATCCCGTCGGTTCCCCACTCCTTCACCGCAACGTTCTTTAGCGCTGGATGAACCGTCATCGGGATGCCGTTCCAGGCGTTATAGGCCGCCATGAACGACTTGGCGCCGCCTTCCACGAATCCCATACGGAACGGCGCCGAGTAGTATTCCCGAAACAACCGCTCGTCGAAATCGGAAGACGATTTCCCGCGAGTGGTTTCGTTGCTGTTCGCGAGGAAGTGTTTGAGCTGGGCGGCCGCCTGAGAGTAGTTCGGATTGTCCCCCTGCATTCCTTTGATGAAGGCCACCGACATGGTTCCGGTGAAAAACGGGTCCTCGCCGTAGCTTTCGTTGTTTCTGCCCCAGCGGGGATCGCGGACCAGATCGGCGTTCGGTCCCCAGACCACCAGGACGTGGCTGTTGTACTTCGCGGTTTGGTGAATGTACCGGGCTTCGTAGCCCTGCACCGCGCCCGCCCGGCGGATCAGCTCCGGGTCCCAGGTTGACGCCATCCCAATCACCTCGGCGAAGCTGGTGGTGGGAATGGCGGTGGTTCCGAAGTCCCCCTTGCGAACCAGGCCGTGCAGCCCTTCCGACCATCCCGCGTTGGGAATGTGCAGCCGGGGGACGGCGCTGTCTGTCTGCAGGCACGCGGTCTTCTCTTCCAGCGTCATCAACGAGAGGATGTTGTCCACCCGCTGCTCAATCGGCAGCTTGGGATTCTGAAACGGATATTGAGTTTGGGCGCGCAGAGGTGCGAGCCCGCAAAACAGAATGAGCGGAAGGGCCGCTGCCGGATGCCAGCGAGTGTTCATACTTCCTCCTCGGCGGAACACTCGAAGGATACTACTTCCGCCGCCGGGCCGGGCCGGCGGGGACGGCGGTTTCCCCGGGCTTTTCGGTAATGGTCAGGATCTGGTCGGCGGGAACCTCGTGCAGCGTCTGATGGATGCCACTGGGCCAGAGGATGTCGATCTCCTTCACGACCTTGGCCCCGCCCAGGCCGAAGTGCACCCGCGGATCGCTCGAAGCGGCGTAGCCCGTACTGGTGGTGGCGTGGTTGTACTGCGTGAAGCCGCCCTCGGAGGTGACCCGGATCCGCGCGCCAAGGCCCATGCGGTTGCTCTTCACGCCTACCAGCTTCAGCAGGAGCCAGTGATTGCCGTTCTGCGAGATGTTGTGGAAGTATTTTGCCTTGCCGTTGAGCACCGAGACAACGATGTCGAGCCGCCCGTCATTATCCAGGTCTCCGGAGGCCAGGCCGCGGTGCGCAGCGGCCTTCTGGAAATCCGGCCCCGCCTCGGCGCTCACCTCCTGGAACTTCCCGCCGCCCAGGTTCCGGAAGATCGAATTGGGCTCCTCATAAGTTCGCAGCGACATCTGGGCGATGTTGTCGATCACGTTGCCGCGCGCGACTATCAAGTCCTTCCATCCGTCGTTGTCCAGGTCGGCGATACCGTTGGACCAGCCCGACATTTCGCGCGTCGGCCGGCCCACTCCGGCAACACTCGTGATCTCCTCGAAACCGCCCTGGCTCCCGCGGTTCCTGAAGAGCGGAAAGAACTCCCCCTCGATCGCGGTGTGCCACAGGTCGTCCCAGCCGTCGTTATCGACGTCCCTG
>PLEM01000124.1 GCA_003137035.1 Bryobacterales bacterium
ACGCGCAGGCGCCGAGCGGTCCCCAGATGGGTTTGTGGCCGTCCAGGTAACAGTCCTTCGCATGGACGTGGGCGATGCGCGCGGGAGGCAGCGCGCGGTAACCGTCCGGGAACGGGGTCTCGCCGGCTACGTAGGCGTTGGCCGGGTCCCAGACCACCTGCAGGTTCGGATTAGATACGGCGGCCAGCAGCCGGCCGGCATCCGCGCCGGTCGAAATGTTACAAGCGTGCTCGTTCTCGAGGCCGATGATGAGATCTTCCTTGGCCGCCTGCTCCGCCAGCGCGCCCAGCGCCTCCGCAACCCGATCAAACACCGCTTCCGGCTGCGTGACCCGCCAGTAGGAGAAAACGCGGATGATGCGCGCACCGGTTCGGTGGGCGACCTCAAAAGCCCGCGCCGTGAGCCGGGGCTGGTCTGCGTAGGTGAACTTCGAGCCGAAAACGTCCTGCTCGAAGCGGCTGTCGATCGGCGGAGCATCGGGCAGATCGCACTTGAGCAACGGCGAGGAGAGCGAGACGATCTCCAGCCCCTTCGAGCCGATGATCTGGCGGGCGCGGTCCACTTCCTCGTCGCTCAGCTCCAGGATGTTCTTGCCGAAAATCACGCGCAGCTCGGCGCCCGTCATCCCGATCTCGGCCATGGCCCGCGTGGCGGCTTCCAGGTCGGGGCCGAACTCGTCGGTTACGGCAGCAGCGCGCAGCTTTGGTTTCATCACGCTGCTATTGTAACCGCTGCGAAGCCGCGAAAAGAATTGGGGACACTCCGGGCTCGGCCACGGGGATCCTATCCTCGCAGAGGCTCTCAGGCGTGTCCCCAATTCTCTTCGCGGCTTCTCAGGGCGCCGTCGCACCTTCCCAGATAGTGCAGAGGCCGGACCAAGTGGTCCGGCGCGGTCCAGGAGGANNGCCGGACCTGGAGGTCCGGCGCGGTCCAGGAGGACCGCCCTACAAATCCGTGCCGGTGGGCAGCCTGTACAGTAAGTGAACAGTGCTCCCGCTACCCTTTCAACCGCCGGATCGTGTCGGTGATCGACGCCGCTTCCTCCGCCGCTGCCGGGGCCGGGACTTCCTCCTCCGGAGCCTCGACCTCGCCGGGCGCGAGGAACAGGTTCTCCGTGAGGCCGTGCTGGCGGGTGTACAACTCGTGGTACCTGCCTTCCTCAGCCAGAAGCGAGGCGTGAGTCCCGCGCTCGACAATCTCGCCGCCCTCGACCACCAGGATCTGGTCGGCGCGCCGGATGGTGGACAGCCGGTGCGCGATGACGAACGTCGTGCGCCCCTGCATCAGGTAGGCCAGTCCCTGCTGAATCGAGGCCTCGGACTCGGAGTCCAGGCTCGAGGTGGCCTCGTCCAGAATGAGGATGCGCGGATTGGCCAGGATGGCGCGGGCGATCGAGACCCGCTGCCGCTGGCCGCCGGACAGCTTCACGCCGCGTTCGCCCACCACCGTGTCGTACTGGTTCTCGAACGACTCGGCGAACTCGTCCACGCGGGCTATACGACAGGCCTGCAGAATCTGCTCCTCGGTGGCGTCGGGGCGGGCAAAAGCCACGTTCTCGCGGATGGTGCCGTCGAACAGGAACGTGTCCTGCAAAACCACGCCAAGCTGGGTGCGATAAGATTCCAGGCGAACGGTCGAGAGATCCGTGCCATCCACCCGAATCGTTCCACTGGACGGCGTGTAGAAGGCGGCAATCAGTCCGATGATGGTCGATTTGCCCGAACCTGACGACCCAACCAGCGCCGTCACCGTCCCCGAGCGCGCCTCGAACGATACGCCATGCAGCACCGGCTTGCCGGCCTCGTACGCGAAACCCACTTCCTCAAAAGCCACGTTGCCGCGGACCTCCCCCATGGCGACGCTCCGTCGCGGGTCGAGGTCTTCGGGCAACTCGCGCAACACTTCGCGAGTGCGCTCCAGGCCGGCGACCGCCTCGGTGAGTTGCGTGCCGATGCCAACAATCTGGAACGCCGGCGCGACCAGGAATGCGAGGAACGCGGTGAAGGTGACAAACCCACCCAGGGTAAGCGTGCCGGCCAGGATCTGGCGGGCTCCCACGAACATCACCAGCGCGCTGACCAGCCCCAGCAGCACCGTCGCCGAAAGGCTCATCAGCGAAGTGGCGGTCAGCGACCGGATCACATTGTCCAGCAACCGCTGCACGCCGGAGGAGAACACCGCGGCCTCGCGCGCCTCGGCATGGTATCCCTTCACGACGCGAATTCCGCCGAGTGATTCCGTCAGGCGGCCCGTCACCTCGGCGTTGAGCCGGCCGCGCTCCCGGAAGATCGGCCGGATGGTGCCGAACGCGCGCTTGAGGAACAGCATGAACACGCCCACGATGGCGATCGCCATCCCGGTCATTGCCGGGCTGATGTGCAGCAAGGCCACCAGGGCGATCAAGGCGGTGACAAAGCCGCCTAGCAGTTCGACCAGCCCCGTGCCAACCAGGTTGCGCACGCCCTCCACGTCGCTCATGATGCGCGACACCAGCGCGCCGGCCTTGTTGGCGTCGTAGTAAGCCAGCGGCAGCCGGCCGATATGGGCCTGCACTTTGCGCCTTAGGTCCGCGATCATACGCTGCGCCGACTTCGACAGCAGTTGCGTGAGCGAATACGAGGTGGCGCCCTGCACCACCGTCGCGGCCAGCACCAGCGCCACCAGCGGGCCGAGCATCTCCAGCCGCCGTTTGCCGATGACGTCGTCCACCAGATACTTGGTCGACGCAGGCACTACCAATCCCGCCGCGCGGCTGATGGCGATCAGCACGAAGCCGAGCACGAACGACCAGCGCCGCGGCTTGATGAGTTCCCAGATATCGGGAAGTAGCGCGCGCAACTTCTCCGCGACAGCCTTCTTGTTCCCCACCGGCTCCGCTCCCGGCCTGGCTGCAGCGCCGTGGAACCGCGGCGCGCGTTCCCCTCGGCCTAGTCCATACCCGCGCATTGTGTGATAGACCCTAGTCCCCGCCCAGCTTCACCCTCGCCACGTAGATGCCCGTCTTGCCTTCGTGGGAGGAATGGTAACTGACCCACACCCGCCCGTCGTGGAACGCCAGGCCCGCTCCGCCCGTGTCGCCGCCCGACGGCAATGCCAGGACCTCCTTCAACGTGAGCGCCTCGGGGTCGAGTCGGCACAGCGCCATCCGCCCGCTACCGTTGCTCAGACTGCCGGCCGCGAGGATGCGGTCGCCGACGCGCAACAGGCTCGCTCCACCCAGTCGCATCCCGAGATCCTTCCAGGTCCACGCCCGGTAGGGTGGCCGGGCGCGCCCAAGGAAGCTGCTGGCGCCTTTCTCGTCCCGGCGCAACAGGCACAGCGCCGTATCGTCCTCCAAAAACAGCAGCGCCCCTTCACTCGACAGTCCCTGGCTGAAGAGGTCCTCCACCAGGGTGTCGTAACTCAGGCCGTCGCGGCTGATGTAGAGCCGGCTGAATTGCTTGCCGGTAGCGCTGTAGCCGATCCCGTAGGCTCTGCCCCGCTGCCACGTGACTCGCCACAGCCATACGTTGCGCTCGCCGATCTCGGCCGGCTCGGACCAAGCCCTTCCCTCGTAAGAGAACCAGGCCAGCGTTTGCGTTCTTGGGAAGTCCAGTCCCGCGTTCAGCATCATCCGGAGGTCCGGCGTGATCGACAGCTTGGGCCCGCGCAAATTCCCAAGCGGAGAGGAGATCAGCGCCGCGGAGACCCAGCGCTCGCCGTCCGCGGAGGTCAGAACCCGCACGACGCCGTCAGACGATCCCTCCGCCTGTCCTTCCCGGAATGCGCAGTACCAGCGGCCCTTGAATCGGACCAGGTCCGTGGCGGCGTTGTGCGGCGCATGACCCCAGATCCGCTGCACGTCCACCAGTTTCGGAGCGGGCTCCGCCGGTCCTCGCGGGCCTCCGCCAATCCCGGCCACCCCAATCGCGACAAGAACCATCAGGAAGCGCATCGAATCTCCCATTGTCCGATATCTCCGCCCGCCCGCGCGAGCCCTTCCGGCGGGACCGCTCCCTGGCGGGACTGTGAAGAAATCGCCGGGCAAGCTGAGGCATGCCCCACTTAGGACATGCTTTAGCTTGTCCTCTTCGGCGCCATCCTAGGCGTCTTCCCTGCCCGGCGTGGGGTCCAGTTGGGGGTTTCGATTGGTAGGCGCGGCTGGACTCGAACCAGCGACCCTCAGCTTAGAAGGCTGATGCTCTATCCACCTGAGCTACGCGCCCGGAAGCCATCGCCTCCATTTTACGCGAGCCGGGTGTTCTCAGTGCGGCAATACCGACGTGGCTGAGGAGAGGTTGTTGGTAGTGGCCGTCCAGATGGTCTCGATGTGACCGCCCCCGGCCCAAAAGAGGGCCGCGGCGGTCACCACGACGAACGCCAACAGCAAGGCGTACTCGACGATATCCTGACCGCACTCATCCCGAAGGCAGTTTCGAAGAAAGTCCATTCGTCTCCGTGAACGGATCGACCCATCATAGTTCTTTCCTTGCAGCTTTTCAAGTATTAGTTGCATGGGGGTGGGTACTAGTTGCATGGGGGCGCCGCTGGGCGGCTACCAGACCCGGCAGACCGGCTGGCGCGCCATGGGCTGCGTGGCCCGGCAGGCGAAAGCCTTCTGGAATTCGGGCATGTTCTCGACTACCCCGTTGACGCGGTAGCGGCCGGGCGAGTGCGGGTCGGTCTGCGCGAGCAGGCGGCGCGTCTCGGCGGTCGAGTTCTCGCACCAGATCTGCCCCCAGCCCAGGAACAGCCGCTGTTGCGGGGTGAAGCCGTCGATCTTGGTGGGCTGTTTGCCGGCCAGGGTGTTCGTGAGCGCCATCAGCGCGATGCGCAGGCCGCCGTTGTCGGCGGTGTTCTCGCCCAGGGTCAGCTTGCCGTTCAGCTTCAGATCGTCGACGGCGGTGAAGCTGGAGTACTGGTTGACGAAGCACGCGGAGCGCTGCTCAAACGCCTTGGCGTCCTGGGGGGTCCACCAGTCGCGCAGGTTGCCATCGACGTCGAACTGGCGGCCCTCGTCGTCGAATCCGTGGGTCAATTCGTGCCCGATCACCGCGCCAATGCCGCCGAAGTTCACCGCATCGTCGGCCCGGTTGTCGTAGAAGGGCGGCCGCAAGATGCCGGCCGGGAAGTTGATGTTGTTCTGGGTGGGTTCGTAGTAGGCGTTCACGGTGGGAGGGGTCATGGTCCATTCCGAACGGTCCACCGGACGCCCGATCTTGCCGATCTGGCGCTGGAACTCGAACTGGGTGGCGCGGCGGTCGTTGCCCAGCGCGTCGCCGCGGGCGATCCGCACGCTCGAATAGTCGCGCCACTTGTCGGGGTAGCCGATCTTGTTGGCGATGGCGCGCAGTTTTTCGAGGGCCTTCTGTTTGGTGGCGGGCGTCATCCAGGAGATTTGCCGGATGTCGTCCCCGAGTGCCTTTTCCAGGGCCTGGACCATCTTGAGGGTGCGCAGCTTGCCCTCGGGGCCAAAGGTGAGGTCGACAAACTTCTGGCCCAGCGCCTCGCCCAGGTCGCCGTCGGTGTAAGAGACGCAGCGCTTCCAGCGGGGGCGGAGTTCCTTGGCGCCGGTCAGGGTCCGGCCGTAGAACTCGAAATCCGCGTTGACGAATTGCGCCGGCAGCAAGGGCGCGGAAGCATGGACCAGGTGCCAGGTGAAGTAAATCTTCCAGTGGTCCAGACCGGTGCGCTGGATGACGGTCTGCATCCGTTTGAAGAACTCCGGCACGGCCACGTTGAGACTCTCCAGTGGCGGCGCGTGCACCCCGGCGAAGTATCGGGGCCAGGCGAAAGACGGAGTGAGCGTGACCAGGACCGGCGCGCTCATCTTGTGATAGACCCTCTCGGGATCGCGGCGGGAGACGAGATCGAGGGAACCGGCGGCCAGCTCGGTTTCGATCTCCAGGACCACTGCGGCGCTGGCAGCCGCCCGCTGGGGCGACTCGCCAAGCAACTCGAACATCTTCCGCACGTGGGCGAGGTACTGCTTGCGCAGTTCGATGGACTGGGGATCCTTTTTGAGGTAGTAGTCGCGGTCGGGAAGGCCGAGGCCACCCTGATCGGCCTGAGCGATCTCGACCCTGGAATTCTTGAAATCCGCGCCCGAGGTGAAACTGAACAGGACATTCGCGCCGCTCGCGTGGAGCTGGGCAACTTCGCCGGCCAGCGCCTGCTTGTCGGGAAGGGCGGCGATGCGGGCGAGGTCGGCCTGGACGGGCTCGATGCCCTTGCTGCCGATGGCCGCCTCGTCCATGCAGGCGGCGTAAAAGTCGCCGATCTTCTGCGTGACGGCGTCGCGGCGGGGATCGTTGACCGCCGCCTTCTCGAGGATGTCGCGCAGAACCCGGCGGTTCCGCTCCTCCAGTTCGCTGAACCGCCCCCAGATGGACTGGTCGGGAGGGATCGGATTGTTCTTCGTCCAGGCGCCGCAGGCGTACTGGTAGAAATCCGCGCAGGGGTCGGCGCTAAGGTCGAGCGCGGAGACGTCGAAGGCACGGGGCGGCTGGGATTGCCCCATCAGCGAGGAAAGGGAGAGCAGCAGAGCAGAAGTAGTCCAAACGCGCATGCTTTCATCCTAAGGCAAGCCGTGGGGCGGGTTTCAACCCGCGCGGGACTTCAGAGGTACTTGCAGAATTCCT
>PLEM01000181.1 GCA_003137035.1 Bryobacterales bacterium
TCCCCTGAGCCGCAACCCGACCCCCAGGTCGGGTTTGGCCGGGTCAGGGGCCCCGGCGCGGTCCAGGGGGCCGCCCTACACGATCGTCAATCTGCTTGCGGCACTTCACCAGCGTGGTGACGGGAGGAGTTCGCGCCTCAGCATGTCGAGGGCGAGCTGCGCGGCCAGAGCGCGCACGCGGTCGCGGTCGCCGAGGAAGCGGGTGCGGCGCGTGCGGCAGGCCTCGGGGCCGGCCAGGCCGACGATCACCGTGCCGACCGGCGTGGCTTCGGCGCCTCCATCTGGGCCGGCAACGCCGGTGACCGAAAGCGCGTAAGTCGAACCGGTGCGCTCGCGCGCTCCGCGGGCCATCGCTTCCGCCACCGGCTCGCTCACGGCGGTGTGCTCGCGCAGCAGGAGCTCAGGCACGCCGACCAGCTCGGTCTTAATCCGATCCGTGTAGGTGAGGAAGCCGCCCAGGAAGTAGTCGGAGGCGCCGGGGACGGAGGTGATGCGTTCGGCCACCAGGCCGCCCGTGCAGCTCTCGGCCACGCTCAGCGTTTGGGCGCGGGCCCGCAGTGCGTGGCCCACCACCGCTTCGAGCGGGTCCGCATTCTTCGCGTAGATCCAGGCGCCCAGGATGGTTTCGATTTGCGAACCGACTTCGGCCAGCAGCGATTCCGCCTCGGCCTCGCTCGAGCAGCGCGCGCGCAGATGGATCTGAATGTCGCCGGCCGCGGCCAGGATGGTGGTCACGGGATTCGTGTACTTCGTGTACACGGGCGCGATCCGCTGGTCCACTTCCGATTCGGGCATCAACGCGATGCGGTAGCTCTGGGTGCGGATGACCTGCGGCGGAAGCAGGGCCTGCAGCCGCGGCAGGCACTCGCCGGTGAACAGGGGCTTCATCTCGTTGGGCGGCCCCGGCAACAGCATGGCCGCGCGCCCGCCGTCTTCAATCCACTGGCCGGGGGCGGTGCCGTTGGGGTTGGGCAGCACTTCGGCGCCCTCGATGACGAAAGCCTGCCGCTTGTTAATCTCGGCCATGGCGCGGTTGAAGCGGCGGAAGCGTTGCTCGATGCCATCGCAGATGTCCTGGTGAAAAACTTGGGTGCGGCCGAGCGCGGCGGCGACGGCATCGCGTGTGACGTCGTCCTCGGTCGGTCCCAGACCACCGGTGAGGATCACGATGTCCGACCGCGCGCAGGCGGCGCGAACCGTTTCCGCCAGGCGCTCGCGATGGTCGCCCACAATCGTCTTGCTGGTTACCTCGACGCCCAGCGCGTTCAGTTGATCGGTGAGCCACAGAGAATTGGTGTCGATCCGCTGCGGCGTGAGGAGTTCGGAGCCGACCGCGATAATCTCGGCGTTCATTTAGGGTAGCGGCCGCCCCTGGATGCCGGCGTCCACGCGGTACAGCGCCCCGTTGGTGGCCACGATCATGGAACGCGACGGAGTGAAGGCGATGCCCACGATGCCGGGGCCCGACAGGAACAGCTCGGGCTTGCGGTCCGGGCCGATGCGGACCACGCCGCGGCGCCCGCCCAGGGAGGCAGCCACGTAGAGCCGGTCGTCGGAGTCGAAGGCCAGTCCCTGCGGGCGCCCCAGCCCCCGATAGAACACCTCGACCTCTCCAGCGGGCGAGATACGGTACACCGCGTCGAAGCTCGAGGTGGTTGGTCCGGTGAGATACAGGTAATTGTCCGGGCCGAACGCCAGATGGTACGCCGCGATGGACGGCTCGATGGTGGCGAACACGTAAATCTGCCGCTCGCGGCTGATCTTGAAGACCGTCCCCTGGCGGTCTCCGACGTACAGATCCCCGGCCGGATCGAAGGCGATGCCCGTGGAGACGCCCATGCCCTCCACGTAGACCGACATGTTTCCGCCGGAGTTGGCCTGGTAGACTACGCCGTCGTAGCGGCTCGAGATGTAGAGCAATCCTTCGTGGTCGAAAGCCAGCGCGGTGGCGTTCATCACGTCGGACAGGAACGGCTTCAGGTTGAGATTCAGGTCGATCTGGAAGACCGAGACTGGCGTTTTCTGCCCGCGCGAGCCGCTGAAGGTGGTGAAGATGTTGCCCGTCGCATCCACCGCCGGATTGGCCACCGGGTGCACGCCGTCGGCGATGGGAATCCCGATGTCGCAAGTATAGGCCGGGCTGGCCTGCTCTCCGTTTCCCACGATCAGCTCGCCTACCGAGGCCCCTTCGGGCACTCGCGCAATGACGAAGGAATCCGAGCCGATCACCACCGGCGCCTCGACTTCCCCAAACGTCACGCGCGGCCGCTGCGATTTCACGAAGCCCTTCCCGCGGATCTGAAACTCGCCGCCGGCGATCGCCGCCAGCGGGGTGACCTGCGAAATCTCGGGCCGGCCCTCTGTGTTCTTACGAATAGGCATACTCAATAGAGATTGAAGCATCCCGCCGCGAATAACACAAGCGCGCCGTATACGCCCGCCATGACGTCGTCGGCCACAATTCCGTATCCGCCGGGCAGCGATTCGAGCTGGCGCACCGGCGCCGGCTTCCAGATATCCAGCAGGCGGAACAGGACGAAGGCCGCCAGCCAGCTCTTCCAGTTGAGTGTGGTCGCGCCGGCAATGGTGATCCACTGGCCCAGCACCTCGTCGATCACCACCCGGCTGGGATCCTTCTCGCCGCACGCCCGCGCAACGCGGCCCGCGGCCCAGATCCCCGGCGCCATACACACCAGGGCGAGCGCGCCGAAATAGAGTGGCCGCCAACCGGCGTAACGCGCCAGCAGGATCGCCGGGGCGAGCGCGCCCAGCGAGCCAGCCGTGCCCGGCGCGAACGGCGCCAAGCCACAACCGAACCACGTGGCAATCGCGCTGGCGAGCCGGTCCGAGGCGTTAGCGCTCTTCATCTTCCGCCTTCGGCTCAGGTTCAGCGGACGCCGGAAAGCCATACTTATCCGTGGCCCAGTTGGCCAGGTCGAAGAGGCGGCAGCGATCGCCGCAGAACGGAACGTAACTACTCCCGGGCTCCACTTCCTTCTTGCAGATCGGGCATCTCATAGGATCACGAAGGGACCCCCGTTTGCCTCGAGCAGCGTGCCCACCAAATCATAGTCCTGTGCCGCGGTGATGCGCAGACGCCGGAAGTCGCCCGCTCGCGGCGCACGGCCTTCGACATCGTTGACCAGGCACACACCGTCGATCTCCGCGGCCTGTGTGGCCATGCGCGCCTGCCAGAGCAGGTCGGTTTCTGGCGACGGCCCCTCGACCAGCACCTCGACCTCGCGGCCGATCAAGCCGCGGTTCCGCGCGCGCGAGATCTTCCGCTGGATTGCCATGAGCCGCCGCCTTCGATTGTAGATCGTCCGGCCATCCACTTTCCCGTCCAGGTGGTAGCTGGCGCTGGTCTCCTCGTCGGAGTACGAGAAGACTCCCATCCGGTCGAATTGCGCCGCTTCCACGAACTGGCACAGCTCCTCGAAATCGGCGCCCGTCTCGCCGGGGAAGCCGACGATCATGCTGGACCGGATGGCGACGCCGGGGATCTTGCGGCGGATCTTCTCGATCAGCCGCAGGAAGAGGTCGCCATTCCCGCCGCGCTTCATGCGCTTCAGGACGGCCTCGCTGGCGTGTTGCAGCGGAATGTCTATGTACTTCACCAGGGCGGGCCAGGAGGCGATGGTATCGAGCAGCTTCGAGGTCACCTTGTTCGGATAGGCGTAGAGGAACCGGATCCACTTCTCGCCCTGGGTCTCGATCCGCGCCAGCCGCCCGAGCAGCAGCGCCAGTCCCTCGCGCATCCCGAGGTCTTCGCCGTAGCAGGTGGTGTCCTGGCCGATCAGGTTGATCTCGCGGACGCCCTGCTGGAACATCCGTTCCGCCTCCGCCACCACCGACTCCGGACGCCGGCTCCGAAACCGCCCGCGAAACTGCGGGATCACGCAGAACGTGCAGGGATGGTCGCAGCCCTCGGCGATCTTGATGTAGGCGTAGTGACCCGCGGTGGAGAGCACGCGGGGGGTCTCGTGATCATAAAGGTACGGTTGCAGCGGAATTGAGGACGCTGGCGTCCCTTCGCAGGCGGCGATGATAGAGTCGAGTTCGTTGGTGCCGATGACTGCGTCCACCTCGGGCAGGCTGCGCCGGATCTCCTCGCGATAGCGCTCCACCAGGCAGCCGGCCACGATCAGCCGCTTCAGTCCGCCCGATTTCTTGTACGCGGCCATCTCCAGGATGGCGTCCACCGATTCCCGCTTAGCCGGATCGATGAAGCTGCAGGTGTTGACGACGATGGCCTCGGCGTCTTCCGGGCGCGGGGTGAGCTGGTGCCCGCGGGCGGCGAGTTGCCCCATCATGACCTCGGAATCCACGAGGTTCTTGGGACACCCCAGACTGACAAAGCCTACTTTCAAGCGTGTACCCGCGAGGACGGACCAGAATCAGTTTTCAGGATAGCAGGGCGCCTACAAGCTTCGCGCGTGTACCTTGTCGACGGAGAAAGTCGCGCTGGGTTGATGGCAGACGGAGCAGGACTCGCCCAGCTTGGGATCCGTCATGATCGAGGTGTGCGCGGCCGAATCCTGGGCGGTATGGCAGCCGGTGCAAGCGGCGGCGGTCGGCCCCATCGGATTGTAGAATCCTCGGGGAGTCTGCACGTCGATCCGCGTGGCCGGCACGGGCACCTGTTGCGAGCCGTTGAGGTGGCACTTGGCGCAGTCGCGCCGGTCTCCCGGGAAACGTATGTCGCTGAAGTCGTTCACCGAGCCGCCGAATCCGTACACGATGTACGGGCTCTCCATATTCTCACCGGTGTGGATTCTGTGGATCAACACCGGAAAGTCGATGGTCTGCGCCGGCATCTGGGCGGCGGTCCGCCGGGCCTGGTCCGTGGCATTGGGGTTGTGACAGAGGATGCAGTACTGCACCTCGTTGCGGAAGCCGCCATGCGCCGAGATGCTGTAGTGGCAGGAGTTGCAGTTCGCGGTGGCCGCTTCGACGGGATGCGGCGCCACCTTGGAACCGTCCACTGCGAAACTGATGACCACGTTGTGGCCGGCGTCGCGGACCACCTGCGAAGTGACGGTATCGGGCAACAGCGTGATGTTCCGATAGCCCTCGATGCCGATGCTGTAAGTGCCCGTGGCGCTCGCCGGAATCGAGTTCTGGAAGGTGTACATGTAAGTGCCGTTTGCGCCGGAGGCCTTGCGCGCGTCCTCGGAAACCACCGAGGCATAATCCGAGGTCGGTCCCGCCATCACCAGGTTTAGCGAGTTCATGCCGGACGGCGCGATGGGGTTGCCGCTCGCGTCGTTCAATGTGAAGGTGACCGTGGGCGCTTTGCCCGCGAGTCCGTTGTCCACGCGTTGGAGCGTGAACACGACACCAGGCAGCCCCGGCGCGAACGTTGGAATGGTGTGTGCGCCCAGGATCGAGGCATCGAAGGGCAACTCTCCCAGCGGGAAGTGGCATTGCGTGCACTGGGTATCGTCGAGCTCCGGCAGGTTCACATGGTTCAGCCCGGTGGCGAAATTCACGTTGTCGTGGCACGCGCCGCAGGCTGCCCGCGTGGGGTGCGTGATCCACCAGTTGCCCTGCGCGGGTGGAGGGTTGGGTGTGGGCGTCATGCTGCCGGGCGGAGCCGTTCCGCCCTGCGGCGGGGCGCCGGTCTCATGGCACATCTGGCAGTTCCGCGCGTCGGCCGGGAACACCACCGTGGAGAAATCGTTGACCGATTGCTGGAAGCCGATGATCTGATACGGTGTGCCGGCCTGGACGCTGGGCAGGCTCGAGCCCATGTGGATCTTATGGAACAGCACCTCGGCATCAATGCTGTTGCCGGTGTCGGGATCGATGGTCTGGGTTCCCCCGCCCCCGGGATTGTGGCACAGCACGCACAGCGGCACCTCCCGGCGCGAGCCGCCGTGGGCCGAGAGCGGATCGTGGCACTTGTTGCAGGTTTCCGTGCGCACAACCTGGTGAACGTCAATCACGGGCGAGCCGTTGGGCACGAAGCTGAACTCGTCGTTGTCCGAGTTGGTCCCCAGGTCGAATTCGCTCAGATCTCGCGAGGCGTACACGCCGATGGTTGTAGTGGCGCCGAGGTCGAAGCCGGTGGCCGCCTTCGTGCCGAAGGTGTACGTGTACTGGCCGTCGCCGGTCTGCAGGTAACTGCCGCCCGAGTCCGCCGCTGGCTGGATGGCGGTCACGTTAGTGATCGGGCTGGTTTGAGGGCGCCGGGTGTAGGCGATGTAGTTGGTCTTGCCCCGAGGAATATACGCCGCCACGAAGCTGGTGGACACCGCTCCGGGCGTGGTGATGCCGTTGCGATCCAGGGGCAGGGTCTTGGGATCGGTCAAGGTGAACTGCACCTTGATGGCGCCGTCGGAGGACAGGCTGGCCCCAACGATCTTGATCACAAGGCCGGGCCGGACGAAGCTCACCAGGGCCGGATCGGCGAAGAACGCCTTGTCCTGAGTTGTGAATACGGGGCGATCGGAGCTGCTCAAGAGCAACGCCGAGCCAAACAAAGTAGCGATAGCCACTATAGGAACCAGTACCCCTCGCATGGATATATTTTAACCCAAAACCCGAAACCAGTGACAGTACACTCAATCACCGATTTCCTGCGGACTGAAGAGGCCCTTTGGATACAGCGGTTTGCAGCGTTCCAATCGCCTCCCGGGAAATCGGGAATTGAGTATACTGTCACGGGTTTTTTTGAGAATACCGGGCCGGAAGAGCCACAAAGTGATGTGGCCCAACTAGTTGCGTCGTCGCTCACTCGGGAACAGGAACTGGACTGGCTGGCGCTGAGGATGGCGCCGGGCCTGGGCGCTCGCACCGCGGCCAAGTTGCTCGAACGATTTCGGACTCCGCAGGCCATCCTGCGCGCGTCGAGGGCGGAGATCGAGGCCAGCGGCGTGGCCGGGAGCGTGGCGCAGAGCATTTCCAGCGGCTGTGCGTTCGAAGACGCGGTGGTGCAGCAGGAGAAGATGTTGCAGGCGGGCGCCTCGGTGGTGGCGATCTCCGACCCACGCTATCCCCAGCGCCTGCGCGAGATCTTCGATCCGCCCATCCTGTTGTTCGCCAGAGGCCGCCTGGAGTTGCTGGAGTCGCTCATGCTCGGAGTCGTCGGGACGCGGCGGCCCACGCCATACGGGTTGGCGGTGACCGAACGGCTCGCCGAGGACCTGGCGCGCGCGGGCCTCGCCATCGTCAGCGGAATGGCGCGCGGCATCGACACCGCCGCTCACCGCGGAGCGCTGGCCGCCTCGGGGGAAACCATCGCGGTGCTGGGCTGCGGGGTCGACCTGGTCTATCCGTCCGAGAACCGGCGCTTGGCCGCCGAGATCGTCGAGAAGGGACTGTTGCTCTCGGAGTTCCCGATGGGCGCGCCGGCCTATCCCCAGAACTTTCCCATCCGCAATCGCGTCATCAGCGGGCTGAGCCTGGGCGTGCTGGTGATCGAGGGCGCGCAGTACAGCGGCTCCGCAATTACGGCGCGACTCGCGCTGGACCAGGGCAGGGAAGTCTTCGCCGTGCCGGGCAGCATCATCTCGAAGATGAGCTGGGGCCCGAACCTGCTCATCAAGCAAGGGGCGAAGCTGGTTCAGGACTGGAACGACGTGATTGTCGAGCTTCCGCCGGAGGAGCGGCGCACGCTCTCGGAGCGCAGCCAGATGCGGCTGTTCGGCGACGGCGAGGAGTCCGCTGAAGCGCCGAAGAACGAGAATCCCTCCAGTCCAATCGGCCGTCAGGTGCTCGCGCTGCTCAGCGTCGAGACGGCCACCCACATCGACGATCTTCTCGAACGATCCGAGGACGTTTCCTCGTCGGAAGTCATCGCCGCCCTGTTCGAACTGGAGATGCTGGGCGCGGTCCGGCAACTTCCGGGCAGGAATTTTGTTAGAGTGTGGTGAGAACCTCATTCCGGCGCCAGCGCGGCAGAAATCCTCGGGTGTGGCGGCCAACTGACAGCGGACTTTTGTTTATATGCCTAACTCTCTTGTCATAGTCGAGTCTCCGGCAAAGGCCAGGACCATCGGCAAATACCTCGGCAAGCAGTATGTGGTCAAGGCCTCGCTTGGCCACGTGAAGGACCTTCCCAAGAACGACCTGGCGGTGGACGTGGACCGGGAGTTCGAGCCCACCTACGTGGTCATCGAGGGCAAGAAGAAACTGATCAACGAGCTCAAGCAGATCGCCAAGAAATCCGAGTTCGTGTACCTGGCGGCCGACCCGGACCGCGAGGGTGAGGCGATCTCCTACCACCTGAAGGAAGAGCTGGAGGGAAAGCGGAACAGCGGGCCGAAGGTGCGCCGGGTGATGTTCAACGAGATCACCGCCAAGGCCATCCGCAAGGCCTTCGAGCACCCCGGCGAAGTGAATATGCACCTGGTGGAGGCGCAGCAGGCGCGGCGCGTGCTCGACCGGCTGGTGGGCTACAAGATCTCCCCGCTGCTGTGGGACAAGGTGCGGCGCGGGCTGTCGGCCGGGCGCGTGCAAACCGTTGCCGTCCGGCTGATCGTCGAACGCGAGCGCGAGGTACGGCAGTTCGACAAACGCGAGTACTGGACCGTTGACGTCCACCTGGCGGCGAAAAAACCTCCGGCGCTGGCGGCGCGGTTCATCAAGCGCAACGACGAAGCCATCGAGGTCGGGAACCAGGCCGCCGCGGAGTCGCTGATCGCGCAGTTGGAGGAGGCGCCGTACCTGGTCCGGTCGGTGGTAACCCGCGAGAAGCGCCGCAACCCGGTGCCGCCGTTCACCACCTCGACGCTGCAACAGGAAGCCGCGCGGAAACTGCGCTTCAGCGTGAAGCGCACCATGGGGCTGGCCCAGCGGCTCTATGAAGGCATCGCGCTGGGCGAGGAAGGCCCCGTCGGCCTGATCTCCTACATGCGCACGGATTCCACCCGCGTGGCCGAGGAGGCGCTGAGCGAGGCCCGCGGTTTCATCGCCGACAAGTACGGCGCCGAGTACTTGCCCGAGTCCGCCAACATTTACCGCAGCAAGAAGGACGCGCAGGACGCCCACGAGGCCATCCGGCCGACCGAGGTGTCGCATACCCCGGAGTCGATCGAGCAGTATCTGGCCGAGGACGAGATGAAGCTGTACCGGCTGATCTGGATGCGGTTCCTGGCGTCGCAGATGATGCCCGCGGTGTTCGACCAGACCACCATCGACGTCGCCGCGCAGGGCCGGGACGGCGCCGAGTACCTGTTCCGCGCCACCGGGTCGGTCCCCAAGTTCGACGGATTCCTCAAGGTGTACGAGGAAGGCAAGGACCAGAAGGACGAAGAGGACGAGGAACTCAAACACCGGCTGCCCGCGGTGAGCGAAGGCGAGCGGCTGAAGTTCCGTTCCATCGAGCCCGAGCAACATTTCACCGAGCCGCCCCCGCGCTATAACGAAGCCACGCTGGTGAAGAAACTGGAAGCCGACGGAGTGGGACGGCCCTCGACCTATGCCTCCATCATCTCCACCATCCAGGAGCGCGCCTACGTGAAGAAGGACGCCGGGCGGTTCCTGCCCACCGAACTGGGAATGGTGGTGAACGACCTGCTGGTGGCCAGTTTCGACGACATCTTCGACATCACCTACACAGCGCGGATGGAAGAGGCGCTGGACGAAATCGAAGAGGGCAAGATCCAGTGGCGCGACGCCATCTCCGATTTCTACGAGAAGTTCAAACGGGACCTGGAGCATGCGGAAGAGCATATGGAGGACATCAAGCGGATGGAGAAACCCACCGCTCTGGTGTGCGACAAGTGCGGCAAGCCCATGGTCATCAAGTGGGGCCGGCACGGCAGCTTCATCGGCTGCAGCGGCTACCCCGAGTGCTCCAATACGCGCGAGCTGGCGGTCGATCTTCCCGATGTGGACAGCGTCGATCTGACCGACCAGGGCGACGAGGAGTATTGCGAGAACTGCGGCCGGCCGATGGTGCTCAAGCGCGGCCGCTTCGGCACGTTCTTCGCCTGCTCGGGCTACCCCGACTGCAAGACCACCAAGCGGATCGGCGGAGAAGAGAAGAAGCCCGACGTGCTGCTCGAGGAGAAGTGCCCGGATTGCTCCAGCCAGCTTGCGCTGAAGTATGGCCGGTTCGGCGAGTTCACGGCGTGCAGCAATTACCCCGCCTGCAAGTACGTCAAGCAGAA
>PLEM01000186.1 GCA_003137035.1 Bryobacterales bacterium
ACCTCTACATCGCGGACAGCGGCAACAGCGCGATCCGGCTAGTGGCGCCGGGAGGGACCAACGCGCTGCTGAGCCTCACCAAGACACACTCCGCCAACTTCGCGCAGGGACAGACGGGCGCACCCTACTCGGTGGTGGTGAGCAACGTCACCGGGGCCGGGCCAACCAGCGGCATGGTAACGGCGACCGAGATCGTCCCCGCCGGCCTGACGCTGGTGTCCATGTCGGGCGCGGGTTGGAACTGCTCGGGCGCCACTTGCACGCGCTATGATGCCCTCAACCCCGGCGCCAGTTATCCGCCCATCACCCTGACGGTGAACGTGGCGGAGGACCCGCCCGTACAGATGCTGAACCAGGTCACCCTGTCGGGCGGCGGCGCCCGGGCAGCCGGCGCCAGCGACTTGACCACGATTTCCGGTGTGGTCCTGGTCAACTCGGGCGGCGTCGTTAGCGCGGCCAGCTACACCGCGCCGGTAGCCCCGGGCAGTATCGCCGCGCTGTTCGGCAACTTCCTTTTCGCTTCGCCGATCCCGGCAACTTCTTTCCCCATTCCAACCAGCCTCGGCGGCCTCTCCCTCCAGTTCGGCGGCCCGGTCTTGGCCCCATTGTTCTATGCCAGTTTCGGTCAGGTGAACGCGCAGGTACCGTGGGAACTGGACGGGCAATCGCAGACCACCATTACGGCAAGCATAAACGGACAGACCAGCGCGCCGCAGACGGTCAGCCTGACAACCTATGCTCCCGGCATCTTCACGGCCAACGGCCAAGGGACCGGACCAGGCGCCATTCTGGACAGCAACTACCATCTCGTTTCCGCGACGAATCCGACGACCGCGGGTGCCATCATCCAGCTTTATTGCACGGGGCTGGGGCCCGTGACCAATCAGCCCGCAACAGGCGCGCCCTCGCCCCTCGACCCGCTTGCGCGCACCACCACGTTGCCAGTGGTGACGATCGGCGGCGCTCGGGCGACCGTGCAGTTCTCCGGACTGACGCCGGGAGACGTCGGCCTATACCAGGTGAACGCGTATGTGCCGGCAGCGTCGTCCAAAGGCGCCGCAGTCCCGGTAACGATCGCCATAGGGGGCGCAACGTCGAACACGGTGACCATCGCGGTCCAGTGAACGCCGCGGCAGCTTGCCACCAATCGAACACGCGGCGTGTACGGTTTGACACGCGCCCTATAGGCGCCAGCCCCCGATAAATCAATAGTTTGCGCCCTGGCAGCCGGCTTGCCTTATGTCTGGCCATGAAGCGAGACCAAGGGCAATCGAAGATGAGGACGCTGGCGGCGGCCATCCTGGTGGCGGTTGCGAAAGCGCAGGCGGAAAACGCCGGCGCGCAGACGGTGAGCGCCCCCCGAATCGTGGTCAGCATTCCCGACCGCAAGCTCGCGCTGGTCGAAGACGGGAAAGCTGTAAAGGTCTATGAGACCGCGGTGGGTGCGGAGGTCAGCCCCAGCCCCACCGGGACCTTCACCGTGGTGACGCGCATCCCGAATCCGACCTGGTACACACCGGGCAAGGTGGTGGGCCCTGGCAAGCACAACCCGCTGGGCACGCGCTGGATGGGACTCAGCCTCAAAGGCTTCGGCATTCACGGCACCAACTGCCCGCGGTCCATCGGCCGGGCGGCCTCGCACGGCTGCATCCGCATGCGCAACCGGGATGTGGAGGATCTGTTCGAGCGGGTGAGCGTGGGCTACGTGGTCGAGTTGCGCGGCGAGCGCGACCCGGAGACCGAGCGCATCTTCGGCGCCCCGTCCAAGCCCGCGACGGCCGTGGTTGCGGCCGCCGACCCGCATGATCCGAATGGAGGTGAATGAGTATGGACGCCGTTCTATTCCTGGTGGGAGTCGGGGTTGTAGCCGGCTGTTCGTTCACCGTGGCGCTGTATGCCGCGCGCCTGGCGATCCGGATTGTGTTTGCAGTGGCCGGGGTCCGCGATATACGATGACGGTTCGTGCTGCGCCTGATTCTGGTTCTCGTCGGCCTGGCGGTTCCCCCGGAGGATTCGGTCTCCGAGCTGGCCCGCAGGATCGCCGCGGCGCTCGGACCGCGCGAGGCCGTGGCGCTTACCGTGCGCAATGCCTCTTCTCTCGCGGCAGCGGAAGTGGCGGGAGTGCGGCGCGAGATCGAGAGCCAGTTGCGGGCCCGCGGTTTCTCGCTGGCTTCGGACGCGCCCGCGATTGTCGCCGTGACGCTCGCCGAGAACTGGCAGGGCGGCGTCTGGATCGCCGAGATCCGGCACGGGGATAAGCGCGAGGTGGCGATGGTGTCGCTCACGCGCCCGCGGGAGCGCACGGCGGCCACGCCCATGGGGATCGATAAGCAACTCATCCTGGAACAGCCGGATCCGATTCTGGACGCGGTGGCGCTGGAGAACCTGCTGATCGTGCTGGAACCCGCCGAGGTCGTGTTCTACGCGCGCAAGGACGCGCGCTGGGAGCGGCGCCAGGCCATCGCGCTGCCGCAGCGGGTGTGGCCGCGTGACCTGCGGGGCCGCCTGGCGGTCGAGGGCGATACGCTGCAAGCCTTTCTTCCGGGCCTGGCCTGCAAAGGCAAGACGCAGCCCGAGCCGGCGCTCCAGTGCGAGGAGAGCGACGCGCCGTGGCCCGCCGGCGCCCCACTCGCCAAAGGCCGGAACACCTTCGAGCCGGAGAAGCTGCCGCCGTTCTACTCGGCCGCGCGGGTGGGAGATTATTCGCTGGCTGCCGGCACAGACAACCGGACGCAGTGGTTCGACAATGCCACCGCGGCGAGCGGGTCTTTCGGCGGCTGGGGCAGCGACATCGCCGCCGTCGAAACAGGCTGCGGCAGGGGGCGGCAGGTGCTGGCCACGCGCCCCGGCGACGCCAACGAGACCGACGCCGTACAAGCGTTCGAGCTGGCCGGCCGCCAGCCGGTTGCCGTCAGCCCGGCGCTGGAGTTTTCCGGGCCAGTGACGGCGATGTGGGCGTCGGGACCTGCCAGCGCGGTGGCGATCGCGCGCGATCTGAAGACCGGACAATATGCCGCGTTCCGCATTTCACTTACTTGCAGCCGCTAGCCTGCTGCTCGGGGCCGCGTCGAGCCTGGATGCCGCGCGGCGGCCCCGCTACGGCGGGACGCTGCGGGTGGAACTGCGGGTCGCGCGGGCGCTCGAAGCGGCGGAGTGGCCGATGACGTTCGAGACGTTGGTGGCGCTGGATGAAAGCGGAAGGCCGCAGCCGGCGCTGGCCATCTCCTGGCGGCACGATGCATCGGGCCGGCGCTGGCAGTTCCACCTGCGGCCGAATGTGAAGTTCCACGACGGCTCGCCGCTGACTGCCGAGGCGGTGGCGGCGGCATTGGGAGGGAGCGGCTGGTCTGCGCGCGCCGCGGGCGAGGAGGTGGTCGTCCAGACGGAGGCGCCGGCGCCGCTTCCGGAATTTGCGGACCGCCGCCGGGCGGTGTTTGTGCGCGGCGCCGACGGATCGCTTCAAGGAACCGGGCCATTCCGCCTGGCGCAGTGGGAGCCGCGGCGCGCGACGCTGGCGGCTTACGAGGACCACTGGGCCGGCCGGCCGTTCCTGGATGCGGTGGCGATCGAGATGGGGCGCTCGGCGCAGCAGCAGCTCCTGGACCTGGAGCTGGGAAAGGCCGACCTGATCGAGCTCGGGCCGGGCGACGTGCGGCGGGCGACGCAATCCGGGGCGCGAATCTGGACCTCGGCGCCGGTCACGTTGATGGCGCTGCGGTTCGAGCGGGGGCGGCCGCTGGCGGAAGACGCGAAGCTGCGCGAGGCGCTGGCGCTCTCCATCGACCGGGCGGCGATCCTGAACGTGCTGCTGCAAAAACGGGGCGAGGCCGCAGGGGGCCTTTTGCCGCAGTGGCTGAGCGGGTATGCGGTGCTGTTCTCCACGGCGCGCGACGCCGCGCGGGCGCGCCAGTTGGTAACCGGCGCGCCGGTGCTGTCGCTGGCGTCCGACCCGTCGGACGCGCTGGCCCGCATGATCGCCGACCGCATCGCGGTCAACGCGCGGGAGGTTGGTCTCCGGCTGCTGACGCAGGCGGGAGGCAACGCGGATGTGCGCCTGGTTCGCGCGCGCATCTCGCCGCTTGGCGCCGAGCAGGCGCTGGTGCGGCTGGCCGCCTCGCTGCAGTTGCCGGACCTGCTTCATCTTTCCAGCCCGGCGCTGGAAAGCCTGTACGCGGCCGAGCGCGCGCTGCTGGAGGATCACCGGGTGATTCCGCTGTTCCATCTGCCGGAGATCTACGGCGCCAGCCCGCGTGTCAAGACCTGGGCGACGCCGGGTTTGCTGCGGGCCGGCGAGTGGCGCCTGGACGACCTGTGGCTGGATTCGGAGTTGCCGTGAACTTCCGCACGCGCATGTTGGTGTCGTTCGCTCTGGCCGTGGTGGCGACCGCGGCGCTGGTCACCTGGGTGGTGTCGGCGATGACCCGCCGCACCTTCGAGCAGGCCGACGATCGGCGCACTGCGACCCTGGTGGCACAGTTCCGGCGGGAGTTCGAGAGCCGCCGCGAGGAACTGGTTCGACGGGTCGAGGCGATCGCGGCAATGCAAAGCACGCTGGACATGGCCATCGAGCTCAGCCGCCCGGAGCCGGACTATGCGCCTTACGTGAACGAGGCCGGCGCGCTGGCCGCCGCCCACGCGCTCGATTTCCTGGAACTGCTGGCGCAGGATGGCGCCATCGTTTCCTCGGCGCAATGGCCCGCGCGTTTCGGCTACAAAGCCGAGTGGGTGAAGGAGCAG
Source organism: Bryobacterales bacterium (assembly GCA_003137035.1). Taxonomy (GTDB): domain Bacteria; phylum Acidobacteriota; class Terriglobia; order Bryobacterales; family Bryobacteraceae; genus Fen-330. The sequence continues at coordinate 4,738 of PLEM01000186.1, forward strand.
ACGGAGTGGAAAGACGCGTTCCTGAAGAGCGAAGAGCTGCCCAACGAGACCGCGCTGGCGATGGTGGCGGTGCGCGCGGTGAGCGCCGGCGGAAGTAATCTGTATGTGGCCGGCGGATACCGCCTGGACCGGGGTTTTCTGGGTTCGCTGGTGCTGCCCGCCGGGATGCGTGTGCTGCTGTATCACAATTTCGAGCCGCGATTTAGCGCGCCGGCGCTCACCGACGCGGCGGGGCCGGCGCGCGACGCCGAGCGGCTGGCGCCGCTCATCGAGCAGGTGCGCGCGGAACAGCGCGAGGTGGCGCGCACCATCGAGTGGCCCGACGGGCCGGAGACCTTCCAGGCGATTCCCCTCGCTGGCCGGCAGAACGAGCTTCTGGGCGTGCTGCTGGTGGGCAGCTCGCGGCGCGAATTGGCGGCGCTGGCGGCTCGCATCCGCTGGGCGGGCGCGCTGGCGGCCGGCTTCGGCATCCTGCTGGGCATCGCGCTGAGCTACTGGCTTGCTCGGCGGCTCACTGGGCCGGTGGCGCAGTTGGTGCGCGGCGCGCGCGAGGTGGCCTCGGGCAACTGGAACACGCGAGTGAGCGTCGCTTCGCGGGACGAAATCGGGGAGCTGGCGCGGGCCTTCAACTCGATGACGCAGGAACTGATCGGCCAGCGGGACCGCCTGCTGCAAGCCGAGCGCGTGGCCGCCTGGCGCGAGCTGGCGCGGCGGCTGGCCCACGAGCTGAAGAATCCCCTGTTCCCGCTTCAGATCACCATCGAGACGTTGCAGCGCGCCAAGGAGCAGGCGCCCGGCGAGTTCGACGAGATCTTCTGCGAGAGCGCCGCAACGCTGCTGGCCGAGCTGGCCAACCTGAAAGCCATCGTCGGACGGTTCAGCGATTTCGCCAAGATGCCGGCCCCGCAACTGGAGCCGGTGGATCTGAACGAAATTGTGCGGAGCGCGGCGCGGCTATTCGATGCGCAGCTACACGCCGGCAACCACGCGCCGATCGCGCCAGAGGTGGATTGCGGCCCCGGCCTGGGCCTGATTCAGGCCGATCCCGAGCAGGTGACGCGCGCGCTGCACAACCTGATTCTGAACGCCATCGACGCCATGCCCGAAGGCGGCACGCTGCGCATCCGGACCCGCCGCTTGGAGGGCTGCGCGCAATTGGAAGTCTCCGACACCGGCCAGGGCCTGACGAAAGAGGAATGCGAGCGCCTGTTCACGCCCTACTACACCACCAAGCGCCACGGAACGGGCCTGGGCCTGGCCATCGTGCAATCGGTGGTCGCCGACCACCACGGCAAGATCTCGGTGGAAAGCGAGCCCGGACGCGGCGCCACCTTCCGCATCGAGCTGCCGGCGCGGTAGAGCGCCTCTACTTGCGCACGTTCTTCCCGAATTGGACTGCCGGGCCGATCGAGAACCGGACCGTGTTGCGGCTGTCCTTGAGCAAATCGTTGAACAGGTGATCGCGCACGAAATCGCCCTGGACGCGCACGGCAAAGTGCTTGGTGATGTTGAGATCGGCGCCGCCCCCAAAGCCAAAGAACTTGGTCCAGTCCGTTTTCCTCCCGGAAGGAGCGAGTTGGGCGACGACGCTTTGCGCGATCAGGTCCGTGGAAGGCACGTGCGTGACCGCCACTTCGTGGATGATGCCGCACGACGGCCGGATGAACAGAGTAACCGCGGAGAAGTGGCGGAAGGCGACCTGCGGACCCGCGGCGAACGTCTCGGTGGTCGAGTTGGCGGGCACGGTAAGCGAGTAGCCCGCCGGCAGCCTCCCCGCCGCGGCTAGCTGTGCGAGTTGCGCGCCGAGCGATTGCTGGAGGCTGGTGAGCAAGTAGCTTGGCAGGACGGTCAAGTCGCCCTTGGCACGGCTGAAGTCCACCCCTAGCGAGAGCCAGGAAATCACCCGGACCCCGCCCTGGAGATGGTAACCGGGCTCGGCCAGTTTAATGTGCGGGCTGTCGAGATAGGTGAAACCTGCGAATGCGTCGAAACGGCCAACGTAGCTTTGCTGGCCGAAAACCGGCGTGGCGGCAAGAACCAAGGCTAGGACAAGCACCAGACAGATCGGGTGCGAAATAGAAGTAGCTGCACGACTGGGTGCACGGTTCAATGGTCTCCTCCTAAGGGGCCGTTTCCGAGTCTACACAGCATACCAGAACTTGGAAGTCCGTCTGGCAGGGCCGCGGAGGGCGGGTTTCAACCCGCGCGGGGCTTGAGCCCCGCCGCGCCGCACCGGCCCCGTCAGCCCATGTTGCTGACGATAGCGGCGGCGAATTCGCTGGTCTTCAGCTTGGTCGCCCCTTCCATCTGGCGGTGCAGGTCGTAGGTGACCCGCTTCTGGCGAATAGTCTCGGTGATCCCCTTTTCGATCAGGTCGGAGACTTCCTTCCAGCCCATGAACTTGAACATCATGGAGCCGGAAAGGATCAGGCTGGAGGGGTTGATCACGTCCAGGCCGGCATACTTGGGCGCGGTGCCATGCGTGGCCTCGAACATGCCGTACTCGTCGCCGATGTTGGCCCCCGGCGCCATGCCCAGGCCGCCCACTTGGGCCGCGCAGGCGTCCGAGAGGTAGTCGCCGTTGAGATTCGGAGTGGCGAGCACCTCGTATTCGTCGGGCCGCAGGAGCACCTGCTGAAACATCGAGTCGGCGATGCGGTCTTTGATGAGAATCTTGCCGGGCGGGAGCGCTCCCGCGAGGTTTTTCTCGGCGATGCAGAGGTCCGGGAACTCATCCCGGGCGACCTCGTAGCCCCAGTCGCGGAAAGCGCCCTCGGTGAACTTCATGA
>PLEM01000313.1 GCA_003137035.1 Bryobacterales bacterium
CCCGGTTTCCCAGGGTTATTCCCCACTAAAGGGCAGATTACCCACGTGTTACTCACCCGTACGCCACTGTACTTGGGGATTGCTCCCCTTTCTCGTTCGACTTGCATGTGTTAAGCGCGCCGCCAGCGTTGATTCTGAGCCGGGATCAAACTCTCGTTTGATCTTGTTGAGATATCAATCGCCTCAGTTGAACTCGAATATCCGAGGTTCAAGATTGCGTCCAACCAGATTTTCAAAGATCTTTGCGGCAAGCCCGAGATCCCGAAGGAAGCCGAACCAACCGCAGGCCTCAAAACCGTTCAGACCGCACTCCGCCACGCTCTAATTTTGGGAGCGGAGAATCCAGCGGCCGAAAACCGAAAAAATCGTTTAGAGCTCTTGGAAGACCTACTGCCTTCCGGCGCGCTTTCGCACGCCGAGCCTCTCGTTAAACCGTGGCTCTATGGTACCACCCTCGCCAGAGCAACGCAACAGTTGCGATGTCGGCTCCGGGCGACTTCCCAAGCGTAACAAAACCGTCATGAGGATGCAACCCCTCCGGGCTGAAAGCTGACAACTTTTTTGCAAGACATTGAATACACACCACTTGTTTTCTAGGAAAGACACTCGCCCGGAGGGGCGGAAGCGGAAACCGGCTCAGGTAGCGTAGAATTAAGGAACGCTATGTCGGAATCAGGCCAAGGTTTCTATCGTATTGAAAAGCTGCCGCCCTACGTGCTGGCGGTGGTGAGTGAACGCAGAGCGCAGTTGCGCGCCCAGCAACTCGACGTGGTCGACCTCGGGATGGGGAATCCGGACGGGGAGACGCCGCCGCTGGTGGTCAAGAAGCTGGTGGAGGCGGCCCAGGACCCTCGCAACCATCGGTACTCGGTGTCGCGGGGCATTCCGCGACTCCGGGAGGCCATCGTCAAGCGCTATAAAACCAACTACGGCGTGGAGTTGGACGCCGACAAGGAAGCCATCGTGACCATGGGGGCCAAGGACGCCCTGGCGCACCTCCTGTTTGCCGTGATCGGCCCCGGAGACGCAGTGGCCTCGCCGAATCCGGCCTATCCCATTCATCAGTGGGGCGTGATCATGGCGGAGGGGCGGGCCATCCTGCTGCCCATGCCCAGCCCGGCGGAGTTCCTGAACCGGCTGGAAGACGTGTTCCGGGGTCCCGGGGAGAAGCCCAAGGCGATCCTGATCTCGTTCCCGCACAATCCGACCACGCACTGCGTGGACCTGGACTTCCACCGGGAGGTGATCCGTATGGCGGCCCAGCACGGAACCATGGTGGTGCACGATTTCGCATACGCCGACCTGTGTTTCGACGGCTACCAGGCGCCCAGCATCCTGCAAGTCGAGGGGGCCAAGGAAGTGGCCGTCGAGATCTTCTCGATGTCCAAGAGCTACAACATGGCGGGCTGGCGGGTGGGCTTCTGCGTGGGCAACCGGAAGATGATCGCGGCGCTGGCGCGCATCAAGAGTTACCTGGATTACGGGGTGTTCCAGCCCATCCAGATCGCTGCGATTCTGGCGCTGCGGGAGTGCGAAGCCGATACCAAGAAGATCTGCGCGGTGTACCAGAAGCGGCGCGACGTGCTGATCGAGGGCCTGGCGCGGGCCGGCTGGGAGGTGGCGCCGCCGCGGGGGACCATGTTTGTGTGGGCGCCGATCCCCGAGCGGTTTCGGGAGTTGGGGTCGGTGGAGTTCGCGATGCGGCTGCTGGACAAGGCGCTGGTGGCAGTGTCTCCGGGAGCCGGGTTCGGACCGATGGGTGAGGGGCACGTGCGGTTCGCGCTGATCGAGAACGAGCACCGCACGCGGCAGGCCACCCGGACCATCAAGCAGTTCCTGACGCGTAGCTCGTAGCGCGACCCAGGTAACGCACGGGTTGCCGAGCCGTGTGGGGCGGCTCCCCAGAGCCGAAACCCGGCCCCCTGGCCGGGTTTGGCCGGGTCAGTGGACCCGGCGCGGTCCAGGGGGACCGCCCTACATAATGCCCAGGAACTGCGCCGCACCACTGGCGGGACGAAGCTCGTACCGCGCAGCCCTCGACGGCGGACGAAGCACGCCGGCCTTTCCGAATGGGAGCCTGCCCTGGACCGAAGGCCGGCGCGCCTCTTCGCGGCTGCCTGGCACCGTCGCAGCGACTTGAACACCGCCCCACCGCGACGAGTAGGTGGAAGCGCGGGCTCGAACTGGATGGAAGGCGGAGCCGTCACTAGGTAGAAACGGGAGGGTCAAGTAAGTAGCGGCCGTCGCTGCCGAGCCACCTTCGCTTTTTGTTCGTATAAATCTTCAGCTTAGGCCTGAAAAACCAACAAGGTAGTATTGAAAACGTCGTGAGGCGGAGCTAGAATCGGCTAGTGGTAAAAGCTGGCTAGAAAGTGGCGGAAGGTGGAAGAGTCTCTTTCCCAACCCGGTTCGGCTCGCCCGCCCCTGGGCATATACTCGTCGCGCTGCGACGACAAGGGCCGCGTCCGCCTTCCCAAAGAGTTTGAGGAGTTTGTCAAGACCTTTCCCGAGCAGCAGTTCTTCGTTACCACGCTGGACGGCCTCATAGGACGAATATACCCCATTCAGGTGTGGATGGAAAACGAAAAGATCTTCGCCGAAGACACGGAGGACCCCGAGGGAGCCGAAGACGAGGCTTTCCTGGCGCACTATTGGGGCTCAGTGTCGGGCATCGACGGGCAGGGTCGCATACTGGTGCCGCCCGGGCTGCGGCGGAAACTCGAGATCGAGGATCAGAAGGTCAATCTGCGGTTCTACAACGGCGCCATCGATCTGTACAGCGAGGCAGCCTCCGAGAAACGGCTCCAGCGCGCCACCGCGGCGGCCCTCGCCAACCTGCGGGCGCTCAGAAAGCGGGGAGTGAAGTAGCAATGTATGCACACCCCCGTGATGCTGAACGAAGCGCTCGAGTATCTGGCGGTGCGGCCCGACGGGATCTACGCGGACGCGACCGCCGGGCTGGGCGGCCACACCGCCGCGATCGCGCAACGGCTGACCACGGGGCAGGTGATTGCGCTGGATTGCGATGGCGAGTCGCTGGAGCTGGCGCGGGGCGCGACCCAGGCCTGGGCGGAGCGGATCCGCTACCACCAAGCGAAGTTCTCGGAGCTGCGGACGGCGCTAGCGTCCTTAGGAATCGAGAAGCTCGACGGGCTGGTGGCGGACTTGGGCGTGAGCCGCTATCAGTTGACCGAGCCGGAACGAGGTTTTTCTTTGACGGCGACCGGTCCGCTGGACATGCGCATGGACAGAAGTCAGGGCATGACGGCGGCCGGCATGGCCAACACCACGAGCGAACGAGAGCTCGCCGACTTGCTGTATTACCTCGGCGAAGAGAGGAGGGCGCGGAGAATAGCCAGAGCAATCATCCGGGCACGGCCGATTCGCGACACGCTGCACCTTGCGCGGGTCGTCGAACTGGCCGTGCCGCGGACGGGTCGTCTGCACCCGGCCACCCAGACCTTCATGGCTCTGCGCCGCGCCGTCAATCGCGAAACCGAAGAGCTGGATGCTCTGCTGGTCGCCGCACCCGATCTGGTAGCGGAAGGCGGCCGCATCGTGGCGATTACGTTTATGTCTCTGGAAGACCGGCAGGTGAAGGTGGCCTTCCGGGAACTGGCCCGGCAGGGCAGGGCGCGGCTGCTGACCAAGCACGTGGTCAGGCCGGGCGAACAAGAGGTGGCGATCAATCCGGCCTCGCGCAGCGCGAAACTAAGGGCCTTGGAGATGAAGGGGCAGAGAGGGTAGAGTAATGGCGACACTGGCAGCGATTTTCAGACATCCGGAAGCGCATGCGGAAGCCGCGGAGGCGCCGCGGGTGAGCTGGGACCGGGAGTCCGACCCGTACCAACTGCGTCCCCTGCCTTCCGAGGACGTGTACTTCTACTGCAAGAAGATCGACAACAGCCGGGTGGTCCGGGAAGCCGATCCGGCGGCGCGGCGCAAGTGCTGGCGCGCGGCGAGCATGTCGTTCGCGGCCGCGTTGTTCATCATGACCCTGATACTGCCCGACGCACTGGGGATGATCGCCGGCTACCAGATCCACTCGCTGGAGCGGGAACAAGAGAGACTGGTGCAAGACCGGGCGCGACTGGAGTTGGAAGAGGCCGCCCTGCTGAGCCCGCAGCGGCTGCAAGAGATGGCACGCGATCTGCGCCTGGTCGATCCCGACTCGGCGCACGTCGTATACCTCAATCCCAACGGCGGCGGCGCCCTGGCTCTGAACGCTCCCAGCAAGTAAGAGGAGGGGCGGACGCCTTTTGTGACACGCGAAGGAGAAGCCGGTGCGGGGTTGGCGGCGGGGCGAGGAATCCGAGCGGGCGCGCGGCGCGGGACGGGCCACGGGCCGCATTGTGGGTCTTGCGCTGGTGGCCCTGATCTGGGCGTTGGCGATCCTGGGGCGCTTGGTGTACCTCCAAGTGGTCTGCCATAAGGCCTACCAGGAGATCGCCAACCACCAGCAGCAGAGAATCTTCAAGCTCGAGGCCGCGCGCGGCGCCATTCTGGACCGCAGCGGCCACCCGCTGGCGCTGAGCCTGCCCGTGGATTCCGTTTGCATCAACCCCTTGCGCGTGCCCGACACGTCGGTGGCCGCCGAGATCCTGGCCGGGGTTCTGAGCGTGGACCGCCAGGAACTCCTCGCCCGGCTCGATGAAGCCAAAGCCAGCGACGCGGGCTTCCTGTGGGTCAAGCGCAAGATTACCCCCGAAGAAACGGACCGTTTGCATGGCTTGAAGTTGGAGTTCGTGGAGTTTCGCAAAGAGAGCCAGCGACACTATCCGGATGGAGCGCTGGCCAGCCACGTGGTCGGGACGGTGGATTTCCAGGAGCGGGGAAACCTGGGTCTTGAACAGAGCCTGAACAAAGATCTGGTAGGGCGCCCGGGCAGCGTCAAGATGCTCACCGACGTTCAGCAGCGGGGCGTCGAGGCGCTGGCCACCAGCGCCGCCGAGCCGGGGGCCAACATCAC
>PLEM01000369.1 GCA_003137035.1 Bryobacterales bacterium
TCCTTCGATGAGAATATGCTCTGAAGCCCCGCGCGGACTCGAAGTCCGCCCTATTGGATTCGCAGAGTGACCGTCTTGCCCGCGACGCCGTCGGCGGTCAGCACGACCGGCTGATCCCCGGAGGGCGCGTTGTGTGGCACCTGGACGTTGATCTGGTAGTAGCCGATGCCGGTCGGGGTGAGGCCGGCGAAGTCCACGTTGGCGGGCTGGCCTCCGATAGTCACCGTAATCGTCTTCGTACACCGCGCCAAGCCCTGCGTGGCCGAAGGCGTCATGTCGCCGGAAGCAGGCGTGTGGTCCACCGACCCAAGTCCATTGCCGTAGAAGGTGACCCACTGGTCTTTTTGAGCGGCATGCTGGGCGGTGAAAAGCACGGCCGGGTTGAAGGGGTCCTGCGCGACCGCTACGCCCGAGCCGGGGGGGTTCTCGAACAACGCCGGAGCGGAGCCGGAGATGGGGACGGTGTACAGCGCGGTGTCGATGTCGCCGATGCTCACCTTCATCATGGCGGAAGAATACCCCTGCAGCTCCCAGGGGATCTGCACGTTGATCTGCCGCGATCCGGCATAGCTGAGGTGCCCGGGGGCGCTCACGAGCTGGGCCGGGACGTCGAAGCTGACGCGCACGTTGGCCAGCGAGACCGGCAGGTAGGGGTCGATGCCCACCGGGAGTGTGGAATTGAAGTCCAGGCTGCTCTCGGCCAGATTCTGGCCATAGACGGAAATGTAGGAACCAGGCGCCAGGCCCTGCCCAGCTTGAGGCGCAAGCTGGCTCGCCGCATTGATCACGCCTCCCGCGTCAATGGTCGGCTGAAGGCGTGCGCGGCCCGGAAACTTCAAGGCCAGCGTCTGGCCGGAGCCGACGGTTGCCGTGAACTCCTGGTCGCCGGGATTCGGCCCCAAGTAGGCCCAGGCTCCGGCGACTCCGTACAAGCGTGTGCTGGGATCGAAGACCGTGGTGTCGACGGTAGTGCCGCCCTTGGTGCCGGTCCACGTCACCGGCGCGCCCACCACCGGGACGCCGTACTGGTCGACCGCGCGCAAAGCGATGTACCCCAGGCCGGGGACTTGTTGGTTGACCACGCCGATGAAGTCGCTATTGTAGGACGGGAACAGGTTGTAAGGGACGTTGTCGCCAACGAAATACGAGTAAGGGACCCGCAATGGCACCGTTCCCCCGGTAATGGTGATGAATCCTTCGTAGGCGCCGGGCGCCGGGAGGCTGCCCTCGAGATAGACCGCTACGGGGGTTTGGGAGGCGCCGGTGGCGATGGTGGTCTGACTGAGCCGCAGGTGAGCGTTCGCATCGGGAGTGGTCTGCGAGATCGCCAGCGACACCTGGGTGCTGCTGTTCTTGTACACGCTGATCGGGAGTTGTGCCGGGAGCGCTCCCGCCGTGAGCGCGCCAAAGGACAGCGTGGAGGGAACCACGGTCACATTGGTCTGGACGGCAGCCTGCACGTTGAGCTTGCCACCCCCGACGGCGGTCATGCGCGCGGGCCCGCCGTCCAGGATGCCCGTGCTGGCCGTGTTGACGATTGCAGACTTCAGTTGCAGCGCGGGGAGGCCGGTCTTCTGTTTTACCAGGGCTATGGCGCCGGCAACCAAGGGCGCGGCATAACTGGTCCCCTCGCCGACGGTGTACCGGGTGGCGCTGTAGATCTCGCCGTTGGTGTCGTAGTTCTGAGTGGCGGTGTAAATGCCCGTGCCCGGCGCGACCACTTCGGGCTTGATTTCGTTATAGCCGATGGAGGGCCCGCGCGAGGAGAAATAGGCCACGGTGTCGACGTCCGGATCGTTGGAAGCCGCCAGCGCGGGGTCCATCACGACCTGAGCGTTGGCGTGGGACTGCAAGTAGGTCTTCAGCGCCTGCCCATCGGCGGCGCCGATCATCGCCACGGGTATCCCCGCGCCGTTCACTCCCCCTGGAGGAATTGGCGTGTTCCCGCTGTCCAGGTAGATCACGACGCCTACCGCGCCGGCGGCGAGCGCGTTCCTCGCCTTAGTGGCGTAATCGCACTGGGTGGGGTCGCGCTGGACCAGCGCCACGGCTCCATTCAGCGAACTCGCCGGGAGCGCGGCACAGGCCAGCCCGTCGTTGCCCAGGCTGGCGACGTCGCGCAGCGCAGCGGTCACCGCGGTTCTCAGGCCGGCGAAGCTGGCGCGGATGTTCTGCAAGTTGGACGGTGCACCCGAAGCCGTCAGCCCCACCTTGGAGTACAGCTCGTGGCTATTGCGGGAGGCGCCCACGGTCAAAGCGGAGGGCGCGGTGCCGGGTGAGTTGATTGTGCCCAGGGCGGGGAACTTGATCCCGGTGGCCCCATCGTTGCCCGCCGAGACAACCACCATCATCCCGCTCTGGACCGCGGCTTCCACAAACCAGGCCTCGACGTCGCAAGGCAGCCCCGTTGACTGCCCGCAAGTGACGCCGGTGTCCAGCGAGTCGAAAAGAGCCGGGGAGCCGAGCAACAGGCTGACCACGTCCATGCCATCGGCGTAGGCGTCCTCAAGGGCGGCTATCAGCGAGTCTCCGTAGGTGCCGTCATTCACTCCCGGAGAGCCGAAGATCTTGTAATTGCCCAGATAGGCCTTGGGAGCCACCCCGCTAATGGTGGCCAGGGGCGCCTGGTGCTGCACTCCGGCCGCTACCATGGCGGCTGCCGTACCGTGGCCCACCCGGTCGCGCGGCGAGTAGTCGTCCGGCCGCGACAACGCGGGGTCGTAGAAAGCATTGGCCGCCGCGAAGATGGTGACGTAGCTGCGGGCCACGATCACCTTGGAGTTGGTGTAGTTGCAGTCGTTGTTACCCGGCTGGCCGGGCTTGTCATTGCAAATGGGGCGGTTCACCGCCGCCGGGAGAGTGGGGTCCTGGAACCCCGGGTGAGTCTGGTCGATGCCCGTGTCGATGATGCCGATCTTGATTCCAGCACCGGGGTTTTGGAACCCGGCGCCCGCCAGCACAGTCCAGGCGTCGGGGACCTTGACCAGCGGGAGTGCGTGGTCCAGGTGGCGATGCATCAGATGGAGCCGGGCCACGAACCGGACGCCCGGGAGACCTTCGAGCTGCCTCGGGTCGGAGACCTCGACGAAGATGGCGTTCACCAAGGTTCGCGCCGATCCGGTGACGTGGATCTTGCGCTGGGCCAGTTGTTGGCGGAGCGACTGCTGGACCGCCTCGATCCTGGCCCCGGCATCCAGAGCGGCCTGGGAGCGCAACTCTTTGCGCGATGCGATTTTGGCGGCGATCGGGGAGTCCTGGAGGATCAGCGCATAGCGGCGGCTCTCAGCCCCCAGCGGAAGCGAGAGAAGGAACAAGATACACAGCGCCAGATTCAGGGGCGGTTTCATGGTCATCTTTCGGACGGAAAATCGGACTACGCGGTTTCGAGAAAAGAGCGATGCCTCTTTCTCCCTTATACCAGAACCGGGGCAGCGGGGACGGGCCATAATTACATTATGAGAGACTTGCTAGTCCAGGTTGCGGATGCCGCCGCCAGCTACCTCGAAGGACTCGATGCGCGCGGGGTGGCGCCTGGCGCCGAGGCGCTCGAGCGCCTGTCCGAGTTGAACGTACCGCTTCCGGAGGAACCCGCCAGCGCCGAGGCGGTTCTGGAGACGCTGGACCGGGTCGGCTCCCCGGCCACGGTTGCCACGGCCGGTGGCCGGTTCTTCGGGTTCGTCCTGGGCGGGTGTCTTCCAGCAGCGCTGGCCGCTAATTGGCTGGCGGGCGCCTGGGATCAGTGCGCCGGCCTTTTCGTGGCCACTCCCATCGCGACCACTTTGGAAGAAGTCAGCCTGCGATGGCTCCTGGACGTGCTTCGGCTACCCTCGGAGTGCGGCGGCGCGTTCGTGACCGGAGCCACGATGGCGAACTTTACGGCGCTGGCGGCGGCGCGCCACGCCGTGCTCGAGCAGGCCGGGTGGGACGTGGAAGCTGAAGGTCTCATGGGCGCGCCCCCGCTCGCCGTGGTGGTGAGCGAGGACGCCCACCCGTCCGTAATCAAGGCGCTGGGGCTCCTGGGGTTGGGCCGCCAGAGGGCGATCCGCGTGCCGGTGGACGACCAGGGGCGCATGCGCGTGGACGCTTTCCCGAGCCTACGTGGCCCCGCGATTGTCTGCATCCAGGCCGGCAACGTGAATTCGGGGGCGTTCGACCCGGCGGCTGAGATCTGTGCCGTCGCTCACCAAAGCGGCGCCTGGGTTCACATCGATGGCGCTTTCGGGCTGTGGGCCGCGGCGAGCCCCGGGCGCGCTCATCTGGTGGCCGGCGCGGCGGAGGCGGATTCCTGGGCCACCGACGCGCACAAGTGGCTGAATGTACCCTACGACAGCGGGCTGGCCTTCGTGCGCAACGCGCGGCACCTGAACCGGGCCATGTCGCTGGCGGCCGCCTACCTGCCGCAGGGCGAGCATCGCGAGCCGTCGCAGTACGTGCCGGAGTTATCGCGGAGGGCCCGTGGCGTCGAGATATGGGCGGCGCTGCGGTCGCTGGGCCGTGCGGGCCTGGCCGACCTGATCGAACGGACGTGCCGGCACGCGCAGCGGTTTGCGGAGGGCTTGTCGGCCGCCGGCTACGAGATTCTGAACGAGGTGGTTCTGAATCAGGTTCTGGTGGCGTTCGGCGACGCCGCGACCACCCGGCGCGTGGTGGAACGAATTCAGCGCGACGGCGTCTGCTGGTGCGGGGAAACCACCTGGCGAGGACGTGTCGCCATGCGCATCAGCGTCTCCTCGTGGGCCACCACCGGCGAGGATGTGGAGCGCAGCTTGCGCTCGATGCTCGAAGCGGCCAATGCGGCGGGGCTCAAGCCCCGCGCGGGTTGAAACCCGCCCTCCAAAAACAACCCAATTCGACTTTGAATTGCCGGTCTGCTATCATAATAATACCGATGGGCATTAGACCAGCGTATCCACAAGGCGCTCAAGTCGAGCACCTGAAGTTTGGTTTCGGTACGGTTCTTTCTTGTAACGAAGAACACATCGTGATCAAGTTCGACGATTTTGGGGAGAAAAAGTTTGTCACCCCGATCGTGGTAACCGCGCTCAAGAAAAGCGACCGGGTGCCTCCCGTCGAGAAGCGGAGCTCCCGGAGCCGCAAGCCCAAGGTGGTGGCCGCCCCGGCCCCCGCCCCCGTTGCCGCGGTTGCCGCGCAGTAGGGCGAATCCCCATTACCAACAGGTACTGGAAGCCGCGCCCGTGGTGTCTTCGGTCCGTCCACTGATGCTACACTAATCTCTCCAATGAAATTCGGGGTGGTGGTCTTTCCAGGAAGCAATTGCGATCACGACGCCTGGTACGCCGTGTCGCACATCTTAGGCCAGCCGGCGGAGCTTCTGTGGCACGACTCGGCCAGTGTCGGGGATTGCGACGCAGTGATTTTGCCGGGCGGATTCGCCTACGGCGATTACCTCCGTTGCGGCGCGATCGCGAAGTTCTCGCCGGTGATGGGCGCGGTGAAGGAATTCGCGCGGCAGGGCGGACTGGTGCTGGGCATCTGCAACGGCTTCCAGATCCTGGTCGAGAGCGGCCTGCTGCCCGGCGCGCTGATCCGCAACCGCGGGCTGAAGTTCATTTGCCGCCCGGTGAAGCTGCGGACCGAAACCACCGATTCCCCGTTCAGTTCGGCCGCTGCGAAGGGCCAGGTCCTGACCATGCCCATCGCCCACGGCGAGGGTTGTTACTACGCGGACGACCGCACGCTGGACCAACTGGAGGCGGAAGACCGCGTCGTCTTCCGGTACGTGGATAACCCGAACGGATCGATGCGCGACATTGCCGGCATTCTGAACGAGGGCCGCAACGTGCTGGGCATGATGCCGCACCCCGAGCGTGCGAGCGAGCCGCTGATGGGCTCCAGCGACGGCCTGCTGGTGTTGCAGTCCATGGCGGCCGCGCTGACCGGCAGCCGCGCTTAGCGTGCCGGCGGCCGAGGGCGGATAGCTTTCTTATGATTACTCCCGAGCTGATCGCATCCCACCAACTCTCGCAGGAAGAATACGCGAGAATCGTCGCTCTCCTGGGCCGAGAGCCCAGCTACACCGAACTGGGCATTTTCAGCGTGATGTGGAGCGAGCACTGCTCCTACAAGAGCTCGCGCCTGCACCTCAAGAAACTGCCGACGCGCAGCGAGCTGGTGGTACAAGGCCCCGGGGAGAACGCCGGCATCATCGACATCGGCGGCGGTTACGCCATCGCCTTCAAGATCGAATCGCACAATCACCCCAGCTTCATCGAGCCGTTCCAGGGCGCGGCGACGGGGGTGGGCGGAATCCTGCGGGACATTTTCACGATGGGCGCGCGACCGCTTGCGGTGATGGACTCGCTGCGCTTCGGCCCGCTCAACGACCCGCAGATGGGCGCGCGCAACCGCCGCATCGTGGCGGGTGTAGTCGCGGGCATCGCGCACTACGGCAACTGCTTTGGCGTGCCCACGGTGGGCGGCGAGTGCATCTTCGAGCCGAGCTACAACGGCAACCCGCTGGTCAACGTGTTCGCGCTGGGCGTGTTCAAGAAGGACGAGATCTTCTACGCCCGGGCCAGCGGAGTGGGCAATCCGGTCATCTACGTCGGCGCCAAGACCGGTCGCGACGGCATTCACGGGGCCTCGATGGCTTCGGCCGAGTTCTCCGAGGAATCCTCGCAGAAGCGCCCCAACGTGCAGGTGGGCGACCCGTTCATGGAGAAGCTGCTGCTGGAGGCCTGCCTGGAGGCGATGCAGACAGGCGCCATCGTGGGCATTCAGGATATGGGCGCCGCGGGCCTCACCTGCTCGACCTGCGAGATGGGCAGCCGCGGTGGCACCGGCATCGAGATCGACTTGAAGCTGGTGCCGCAGCGCGCCACCGGCATGACCCCTTACGAGATCATGCTCTCGGAATCCCAGGAGCGCATGTTGCTGGTGGTGGAGAAGGGGCGCGAAGAGGAAGTAGTGCGGGTCTATAAGAAATGGGGCCTCGACGCGGTGATCATCGGCGTGGTGACTGGCGACGGCATGTTGCGGGTGAGGGACCACGGCGAAGTGGTGGCCGAGATTCCGAACCGCGCGCTGGCCGACGAGGCGCCGCTCTACGACCGCCCGCATACTACGCCCCGCCGCGACGCGCCCATGGAGGCGCCCGAGTTCCACAGTCAGGACCTGGCGGCGGATCTCGCGGCGCTGCTCTCCTCCCCGGACCTGTGCGCGAAGAACTGGATCTGGGAGCAGTACGACCACATGGTTCGCACCAATACCATCCAGGTCCCCGGCGGCGACGCGGCCATCGTGCGGGTGAAAGAGACCGGTTCCTCGGTGGCCATGGCGCTGGATGGCAACGGACGCTATGCCAGCCTCTCCCCGCGGGAGGGCGCGCGGCTGGCGGTGGCGGAATGCTGCCGCAATCTCTCCGTGGTGGGCGCGCTGCCGGTGGCCGCCACCAATTGCCTGAACTTCGGCAACCCGGAGCGGCCCGAGATCATGGCGCAACTGGTGGAAGCGATCGAAGGCATGGCCGAGGCCTGCCGGCACTTCGAGACTCCCATCACCGGGGGCAACGTGAGCCTCTACAACGAGACGCTGGGCGACCCGGTCTTCCCCACGCCGGTGCTGGGGATCGTGGGCCTCTTGAAGACCGGCGCGCCCGTGACCATCGACTTCAAGCAGCCCAACCAGATCGTGATCCTGCTGGGCGGCCTCGGCGACTGCGACGAGACTCGCTTCGGCGGCACCGAGTACGCCAAAGTGGCGCTGAACGGGCTGTGGGGCCTGCCCCCGGCGCTGGACATGGATTACGAGAAGCGTGTGCAGGCGGCTATGCGCGAGATCGTGGAGCAGGGGCTGGCGGAGTCGGCGCACGATCTCAGCGACGGAGGCTTGGCGGTGGCTCTTGCCGAATCCTCGTTCGGCCCCGCCGGCATCGGCGCGGAGCTTTCATTCCAGAGCGACTTGCGGCCCGAGTTCCTGCTCTTCCACGAGGGCCCCTCGCGCATCCTGATTTCGACCGGGTGGCCCGGCGAGGTCTGCCGCATCGCCGCCGAGCACGGCGTCGAGGCGCTGAAGGCCGGTTTCACCGTTGCCGGCAAGATCACCGTCCTCAACCGGTGGGAGACCCTGATAGACTGTGAAGTGCAGCCCCTCCGCGAGAGTTGGGCAGGGGCGCTCGAAGCCAGCTTGAGAGGCTAGTTGGCATGCCTGACAAGTTCCACGATGAATGCGGCGTAATTGCTGTCTATGGCCACCCGGAGGCTTCCAACCTGGCCTACCTGGGACTCTACGCGCTGCAGCACCGCGGCCAGGAGAGCGCCGGGATGGCCTCCAGCGACGGACGCGAGATCCACTGCATCAAGCAGATGGGCGAAGTGGCCGAAGTCTTTACCCCGGAGCAACTCGCCAAGCTGCCGGGCACGATGGCCATCGGTCACACGCGGTACTCGACCGCGGGCGACACGAATCTCCATAACGCTCAGCCGTTCGCCGTGGCCTGCAACAAGGGGCGCATCGCGGTAGCGCATAACGGCAACCTCACCAACGCCGCCGAGCTGCGCCACGACCTCGAGTTCGAGGGCTCTATCTTCCAGGCGTCCAGCGACACCGAGGTGGTGCTGCACCTGGTGGCGCGCTCGCGGGAGCGCACCATGTCCGGCGCGCTGAGAGAAGCGTTGCTGCAAATGGAGGGCGCCTTTTCGCTGGTATTCCTGGCGCAGGACCGCATCATCGTGGCGCGCGATCCCCAGGGCTTCCGTCCGCTGGCCATGGGCCAGATGGAACTCTCCGGCGGCAAGAAATGCTACATCTTTGCTTCGGAGACTTGCGCGTTCGACCTGATCGGCGCCGTCTACCTGAACGAGATCGAGCCGGGCGAGATGGTGATTGCCGGGCCGGAGGGCCTGACGCGCGAGCGCTACACGCCGGAACAGCCGCGCGCGCAATGCGTCTTCGAGCACGTCTATTTCTCACGGCCGGATTCGGTGGTCTTCGGCCGGCCGGTGCAGCAATCGCGCGAGAAGCTGGGACGGCTGCTGGCGCGGGAGCACCCGGTGGAGGCCGACGTGGTGGTGCCGGTGCCCGACTCGGGCGTGGCGGCGGCCATCGGTTACTCGGCCGAGAGCGGCATCCCGTTCCGCCACGGGCTGATCCGCAGCCACTACATCGGGCGGACCTTCATCGAGCCCAGCCAGGCGATCCGGGATTTCGGCGTGAAGCTGAAGCTGAACCCGGTCCGGTATCTGCTGGAGGGCAAGCGCGTGATCCTGGTGGACGACTCGATCGTGCGCGGCACCACCAGCCGTAAGATCGTACGCATGGTGCGGCAGGCCGGGGCGCGCGAGGTGCACATGCGGATCTCCTGCCCGCCCACCCGGTCCCCATGCTTCTACGGAGTGGACACCCCGACCAAGCGGGAGCTGATCGCCGCCAACAACACGGTGGAGGAAACCCGGCGCTTCATCGGGGCGGACAGCCTGGGCTACCTTTCGCTCGCCGGGCTGCGCGAGGCGGTGGACGACCAGCGCCACGAGTATTGCTACGCCTGTTACACCGGCG
>PLEM01000400.1 GCA_003137035.1 Bryobacterales bacterium
CGGTGTAGGGGCCGGGCGGCCCAGAGGGCACCCCGCGGCCCAAGGGGCTGGTTAAAGAACAGAAAAGGACAATATGAAGATCATCGGTACGTTTTTGACGGTATGCGCATTCGCGGCGGCCCAGTCGTCGCAAGCTCCGAACCCAGTCCAGCAGTCATCCGAGAATACGGCCAGGATGGCCGCCGGCGCCATGCCCATCTATCGCATCACCGTGGTCGAGCGGACCACAAAAGCGGTCAACTACAAACACCGCGGCGGAGCCACCAAGATCGATTTTGCCGGCTCCGCGTTGCTGCCCAATGCCCACGGTCAGGCCAAAGTGGAGAGCAAACAGGGCTACATCGAAATCGAAGTCGAATTCCGTGAACTCCAGGCCGCTACCGCCTACGGTCCCGAATTCCTCACCTATGTGCTGTGGGCCATCACCCCGGAAGGCCGAACGGTCAACCTCGGCGAAGTTCTCCTGAACGGAACCAACAGCAAGCTGAACGTCACTACCCAGTTGCAGACTTTCGGCTTGATCGTGACAGCGGAACCGTATTTCGCCGTGACGCAACCCAGCGATGTCGTGGTCATGGACAACGTCATCCGGCCGGATACTCGAGGAACCATCGAGGAGGTCGATGCCAAGTACGAGCTGCTCAAGAGGGGCCAGTACGTGTTGAACGTGAATCCGGCTGAGCTCAAGCCGGTACGGCTCGGCCGCCGGGTCCCGCTGGAACTCTACGAAGCGCGAAACGCCGTTCAAATTGCACGCTGGACCGGCTCCGCGCAGTACGCCGCCGAGACCTTCCAGAAGGCCACCCAGGGTCTGGCCAACGCGGAGGGCTACCCGACCAGTAAGGCGGACAGAAAGCAGCTTGTCGGGGCGGCCCGCGAAGCCGTCCAGATGGCGGAAGATTCCCGCATCATCGCTGTCAAGAACATGGAGCAAGAGCGGCTGGCCAGCGAACGCCACGCGGGAGCGGAGCGTGAATTACGCGCCGAGGGCTCGCGCGCCGTCGCGCAGGCCGAAACCGAGCGCGTTACCCGGGACGCCGAGGCGGCCCGAATCGCTGCTCAGGCCGACGCGGATCGCCTCAAGCGGGCCAATGACGCCCAGACAGCGGCCGCGCAGTCCGAAGCCGACCGTCTGAAACGCGAGAACGACGCACAAAGAGACGCTACCCAATCCGCCCTCGATCGCGCGGCCATGGACAAGGCTCAAGCGGAGGCCGAGAAGACTGAATTGCGCGCCCTTCTATTGAGCCAGTTTAACGCCATTCTCCAGACTCGCGACACCGCCCGAGGCTTGATCGTGAATATGTCGGATGTTCTGTTCGACACGGCCAAGTACTCGCTCAGACCGCTGGCCCGCGAGAAGCTCGCCAAAGTGGCCGGCATCATTTCCGGGCATCCGGGCCTGAGCCTGGACGTGGAAGGGCATACCGACAGCGTGGGCGGAGACGAATACAATCAGCAACTCTCCGAACAGCGCGGTTCGTCGGTGCGCGACTTCCTGATCCTGCAGGGAATGGCGGAGAAGTCCGTAACCTCCAAAGGCTTTGGGAAGACCCAGCCTGTGGCCTCCAATGACAATGCGGAAGGCCGCCAGCAGAATCGCCGGGTGGAACTGGTTATCTCCGGCGAAATCATCGGCACTCGACTCGGCATCCCGATCACGTCGAGATAGACCCGAACGAAAGACCGCATTTTAGGACCGGCCCCGGCCGCATCTCACGGATGATGGCCGGGGTCGGCGTCCCATAGCGTCTCTGCGGCTCGCCGGTAGCGCTCGGCGATGACCCCAACTGGATTTATCGTGAACGCCACGTCCCCTCAATAACTTGCGGCTGGCTGAGAATCCCCCAATAGACACCAAGATGCTGTGAGGAATTGAGACTAAAACATGGCGGTGAGGGTGGGATTCGAACCCACGGAGGAGTCACCCCCTCAACGGTTTTCGAGACCGCCCGATTCAACCGCTCTCGCACCTCACCGCGGGTTGGCCGTTTGCGCTGCGGATCTAGACCGATTCTACCAGAATCGGCGCGCTACTTTGCCGCGGCGGCTTTCTTGTGGGCCGGCGGCGGCTTGGGAGTCCAGAAGCCCGGGTCGCCGGAGGCGAATTCCTTGGAGACGTAACTCATCTTCGGGTTGATCGCGAACAACATGCGGACGCTTCCCTGGGTGATCTCGGCGAAGGTCTTGCCCATCTGCTCGTAGGCGCTCTCCCCCATGGCCTCCCGGGTGGATTTCATTACCGCGGGCCAATTGTCCCATGCGCTCAGCGAGGCCATTGGTTCCAGGACGAGATAGGTCCCCGAGGGCGCGCCGGCCAGCACCTGATAGACGAAGATGGGCTGCTCGTAATTCATCGCCCCATACGCGGTGAGCAGCCACTTAATGATCTCCACCAGGTGTTTCTCGGTATTCTGGCGCAGGCAAACCTGTTGGACGCTGAAGTAGCGCGCCTTGGGCATGGCGGCCATGCCCTGATCCGCCCGGTAGCTCAAGTCCTTGCGGAAGACGGCAATCATGTTGCTGATGCCCGAGAGCAGCTCGCCATCGGCGGTGGAAGCCTGCTGCCACTCGGTTTTGAAGGGCTCGGCCTCCATGGCCTGGTCGGCCTTCTCCACGGCGGCGAAGGAGGCGTTGGCCTCGAGGAACCAGACTTCGTTGGGCCCCGCGACGGCGTTCATGGCGAGGTAGGGCGACGGGTACTTGGCGCGGGCCGCCGCGCGCACGAACATGGACTCGGTCTTGTCGTGAGCGGCGCCCTTGCCGGGTTTCACGACTTCCCGGGTGATGCGAAGGACCGGCGGCGCCTCGGTGGGAGCTTGCGCCCAGACGCAGCCAACCGTCAGCAACATGGTGGACAACATGCGTACTCTGATTTTCATCGTTCCCTCTCTGTGTGTGAGTACCCGGCGCGGCGTGGACACCCAGCAATTCCACGGCGGGCGGGTGTTGATTCGAGTGTACCTTGCCGGAGCGCAGGATTCTTCAGGGGAGAGGAATCTCGCCGAGCAGGCGGATGTGCGAGGCGACTCTCTTGCGCCTGGCGACGGCGTTCCACAGCCGCCGATCCGCGGTCAGCAAGGGCATCCCGTCGCGGATCGCCAAGGCCAGGTGGACGCAGGCATAGACCGGGTGGCTCAGGTCCAGCGACAAACCCAGCGCCGCGTCCAGCAACTCGCGGCTCCCAACCAGAGTCACCGGACCGCGCAGCAGCAGCGCGCGGTCGCTGCCCGCTTCCTCGACCACCCACTTGACGGCCACGCTGGCATCGACGATGGCGGCTTCGATCACCGCTCGTCCCGCATTTCCCGCTGCAAGCCGGCGCTGTCGGAACGCTGCTTTCGCGACCGGCTTCGGAGCGCGTCGGCTTTGGTCCAAAAGTCCGCCGGGCCGGCGCGCAAGGCCTCCGCGGAACGGCCGTGATGCGCCGCCCGGATCTTCAGGGACCGCACGATTTCGTCGGGAACGTTCCGAACCGTCAATTGGGCCATGCTCCGGGGGGCGGACTTCAGTCCGCGCGGGGCTTCAGCCCCGCTATTCCGCTCCGGTTTTGAGCAACTGTTCGGCGTGCTTGAGGGCTTCGCGGGTGAGGCGCTCGCCGGAGAGCATGCGGCCGATTTCGCGGGTGCGGGCGTCGCCTTCGAGTTCCTGGATGACGGCGACGGTGCGGCCGTCGGCTTCCTGCTTCTCGACGAAGAAGTGGTGGTCGGCGAAGCCTGCGATTTGGGGCAGGTGGGTGACGCAGAGGACCTGGCAGGAGGCGGATAGCTGCTTGAGGCGGCGGCCGACGGTCTCGGCGGCGCGGCCGCCAATGCCGGCGTCGACCTCATCGAAGACCAGCGTGCGGGGGGCGGAGGCGCGGCCGGGGCGCTGGGGGGCCGCGATGCAGGTTTTGAGGGCCAGGGCGATGCGCGAGATTTCGCCGCCGGAGGCGACTTTCTCGAGCGGCCGCGGCTCCTCGCCGAGGTTGGGGGAAACCAGGAAGTTGAGGGCGTCGGCGCCGCGCTCGGACCAGTCCGCGGGACCGAGCAGGACCTGGAAGCGGGTGCGTTCCATGGCGAGCGTGGCCAGTTCCGCCTCGACGCGTTTCTCGAGGCGCCGGGCGGCCTCCTCGCGGCGGGCCGAGAGGGCTCGGGCAGCGGTCTCATAGGCGCCGGCCAATTCCTTGCGCTGGCGGTCCAGCTCGGCCTTGCGCTCGCCGGCGGACTCCACGGCCGCAATCTGGGCCCGAACCTCTTCGAGGAAGGTCAGGATCTCTTCGGCGCCGCGGCCGTACTTACGCTTGAGGCGGTCGAGCGCGGCCAGGCGGGATTCGATCTCTTCGAGGCGGGCCGGGTTGGCTTCGAGGTGGGAAAGGTAGTCCCGGACGGCGAAGGAAGCCTCCTCGACTGCGATGGTGGCGGGGCCGAGAGACTCCCGGACGGGGTCCAGGCGCGGATCGATACGGCACAGCTCTTCGAGGCGGTGGGCGGCCAGGTGCAAGCGGGAGAGAGCGGACTCGGGAGAGTCGTACAGGGCGGCGTAGGCGGCGTGGGCAGCCTCTTCGAGGCGGGCGGAGTTCTGGAGCACGCGGCGCTCCTGCTCGAGCGCGGCATCTTCGCCGGGCTTCGGGGCGACGCCCTCGATTTCGCGGCACTGGAAGCTCCAGAGGTCGAGGAGGCGGAGCTTTTCCTGCTCGGTGCGATCGAGCTCCTCGATCTCCCGGGTGACGGTGCGCCAGCGGCGGTAGATCTCTCCGATTTCGCCCACCAGGCCGGCC
Organism: Bryobacterales bacterium; assembly: GCA_003137035.1. Classification (GTDB taxonomy): domain Bacteria; phylum Acidobacteriota; class Terriglobia; order Bryobacterales; family Bryobacteraceae; genus Fen-330. The sequence continues at coordinate 4,760 of PLEM01000400.1, forward strand.
GCGCCGGCGAAAGCGTCCAGCATCTCGAGTTGGGATTCAGGGGAAAAGAGCATCTGCTGGTCGTGCTGGCCGTGGATGTCGCCCAGGAAGGGGGCAAAGTCCCGGAGCAGGGCGGCGGTAATGGGGCGGCTGCCGGCGAAGGCGCGGGATTTCCCCTCGGAGGAGATTTCGCGCTCGAGCAGCAGCTCGCCGTCTTCGGTCTCGATGCCCGCGGCCTCGAGCAAGCGAGCGAGAGCGGGGTCCCGAGGGATCTCGAAGAGGCCGGAGATGCGGGCGCGGGCGGCTCCGGAGCGAACCGACTCGGCGGAAGCGCGGTCGCCAAAGAGCAAGGCCAGGGCGTCCACCACAATGGACTTGCCGCTGCCGGTTTCTCCGGTTAGCAGGTTGAGCCCGGGATGGAAGCGCACCCGGAGGCTTTCGATGACGGCGTAGTTCCGGACCACCAGCTCCAGGAGCATCCGAGGCAATTATACCCGTACTGGGCCGGGTTTTTTGCGGTGTGGCGGCGTCTTTTTTCCTTCCGGGGGAGTCGAGAGAGCATAGGGTCGTTTATGATAGGACTCGTGGGGGAAACGTATTGAACTACCTTGAGCCGGCCATCCTGCTGTTGCAGCAGTACAACAGCGTCTGGGACATGGTGAGCCAGAGCAAGCCCTTGCCGCTGGCGGTCCTGGTGATTCTGCTGCTGTTCTCGATCACTTCCTGGGCGATCATCTTCTCGAAGTGGCTGGCGCTGCGCCACGCCCGGGCATCCAACTCGCGCTTCCTGCGGGCGTTCCGCAAGTCGAACGGGCTGGAGGCGGTGGCGGTGGTGGTGGAGCGGTTCCGGCCGTGCCCGCTGGCGACGGTGTTCGACTTCGGGTACGAGGAGGTCACGCGGCAAATCAAGGTGCGCGGTACGGTGGCCAACATGACGGCGCTGGAGCGCACGCTGCAACTGGGGATCAGCGAAGAGATCGCCAAGCTGGAGCGGAGTATGAACTGGCTGGCGACGACGGCGACGGTGACTCCGTTCATCGGCCTGTTCGGAACGGTTTGGGGGATCATCGGATCGTTCCAGGGTCTGGGGCAGGCGGGCAGCGCGAGCCTGCGGGCGGTGGCTCCGGGGATTTCCGAGGCGCTGGTGGCCACGGCGGCGGGCCTGGCCGCGGCTATCCCGGCGGCCATCTTCTACAACCATTACGGCTATGTGATCCGGGAGATCGGGGCCCGGATGGAGGACTTCGTCCTGGAGTTTCTGAACGTCTCCGAGAGGCACTTCGAGGAATAGCGCTATGGCATTCTCGATGGGCGGCGGGGGAGGGGGCGGCCGGAGCCGGTTCCGGGGAACACGGACACTGGCGGAGATCAACATCGTTCCGTTGGTGGACGTGGTGATGGTGCTGCTGGTGATCTTCATGCTGACCGCGCACGTGATGGAATTCGGCATGGAAGTGGACGTGCCTAAGGTCAAGCAGACCAGGGACACGGCGCAGGAGCTGCCGGTGATCACCGTCGCCAAGGATGGGGCGCTATACCTGAACGACCAGATGATCAACATCAACGATTTGGGCTCTCAGGTGCGCCAGAAGTACCGGGGGGCGACGTCGGTGTACGTCCGGGCGGACAAGGACGCTACCTGGGACGTGATTGCCCAGGTGGTGAGCGCGCTGAGCGAAGCGAAACTGGGGATCAACATGGTGACCCAGCCGGAAGACGAGGCGGACAAGAAGCGCCCCTGAGGCGCGGGGATTGAAATGGCAGTGCAGATGTCCAGCCACATCGACGTCCTGGAACAGCGGGACCCGGTGCGGATCTCCGTGCTGGCTTCGGTGGGACTGCACGCGATGATGTTCACGGCGGTGCTGCTGTCGACGTCGATCGGCAGGCGGGGGACGCTATGGGGCGATCCGAACGCCCTGGGCGGAGGCGCGGTGGGTGTGACGGCGGTGAGGCAGATCCCGCTCCGGGCGCGCTCGGGGCCAGCGAATCCGGTGGCGAACGACACGGAATCCAGGGTGCCTCAGCCTCCCAAGCCACAGGTAAAAGCCGTGCGGGCTCCGGAGCCCGATGCCATCCCGATCCGGGGCCGCAAGGCGCGCGAGCGTGCGGCGCGGGTGCAGCAGAAGCAGCAGACGCAGCCATATCGGACTCAGCCGGACCGGCCGAACCAGCTCTACAGCAGCGCGGGGCAGGCCCTCAGCTCGAGCATGTACGGCTCGCAGGCGGGCAGCGGTGGGGGCAAGGTGGGGGTGGGGCCGCGCGGGTCGTTCGGGCAGCGGTTCGGCGGTTACCGAGACCTGCTGGAGCAGCGGGTGGCCCAAAAGTGGCGCACCGACGACGTGGACCCGCGGGTGCAGACCGCGCCGCCGGTAATCGTGACTTTCGATATTCTCAACAGCGGCCAGATTCGCAACGTGCGAATCCTGCAGGCCAGCGGGAACCGGGTGCTGGACTATTCGGCGCAACGGGCGGTTTACGATGCGGCGCCGTTCCCTCCACTGCCCCAGGGCTTTGAGCGCGACACCGCGCAGATCGAATTCTGGTTTCAACTAAAGCGATGATCAAGCGAACAGTGTGGATGGGGTTGTGCCTTGCGGTGGCAGCGCTAGTTGTGGCGGCGCAGGAGGGCCCGATCGTTATCAAGCTCAGCTCGGGCGAACGGGCGGTCCTGGCGGCGCCGGACTTCCGCGGGGCGGGCGACGCCCAGCAGTACATGAACGTCTTCAACCAGACGCTGTGGCGGGACCTGGAGAGCTCGGGGCTGTACAGCATGGCCTCCAAGAGCTTCTACCCGCTGCAAACGCCGCAACGGCCGGAGGACTTCCGCCGGCCGGTCACGCCATCGCAGCCGGCGCGGCGCGGGGCGCCCCCACCGCAGCCGGTCTCGCAAGGCCCGTGGCTGACGGACTGGTCCGGGCCGCCGGTGAAAGCCACCTACCTGGCCTTCGGCTACACGGCCCCGCAGGGGGACCAGATCGTGCTGCGCGGCTGGCTCTACAACGTGACGCAGGCGGATACGGCCAACGCGCAGGTGCTGGGCAAGGTCTATCTGGCTCCCATGGGGGAGGAGGGCGCGCGCAAGGTGGCGCACGATTTCGCGACCGACATCCTGAAGCAGTTCGGCGGGGTGAGCCTGGTGGGGTCGAAGATCTACTTTGTATCGACGCGGGGGGGCCGGCGCAGCAAGGAGCTCTGGTCCATGGACCCCGACGGGGCGAACCAGAAACAGATCACGCGCTACGGCACGATCTCGTTCACGCCGGCGGTGTCGCCGGACGGCATGCGGCTGGCATTCACTACCTTCCAGCCGGGTAATCCTGCTATATTTGTATTCTCCTTGGAAACAGGAAGGCGGTTGCCTTTTTACAGCCCGGTTTCTTCGGTGACGACCACTCCGGAGTTCACTCCGGACGGGCAGCACATCCTGTTTGCGTCCGCGATCGGCGGATGGACTCAGATCTTTAGCGCCAACCCCGACGGAAGCGGATTGCGGCGGATCAGCTACGTCTCGACCACCGAGGTGGAGCCGAAGGTGAACCCGAAGACGGGGTCCGAAATGGTGTTTGTCTCGGGCCGCTCGGGCACGCCGCAGATCTACCGGATGAATATGGAGGGCGCGGACGTAACGCGCCTGACGACGGGGGAGGGAGACGCGGTGAATCCGGCGTGGCGTCCGGACGGACAACACATCGCGTTCGCCTGGACGCGGGGATTCGCGCCGGGCAACTACAACATTTTCGTAATGGACGTTGCGACGCGGCAGGTGAATCAGTTGACGCATGGCGCCGGACGCAACGAAAACCCGAGTTGGGCGCCGGATGGCCTGCACATCGTGTTCTCGTCGAATCGCAGCGGTTCGACGCAGATCTGGACGATGCTGGCGGACGGGACCCAGCTCCAACAACTCACCACACAGGGGCTGAATTCGATGCCGGTGTGGAGCAAGTAGAGAGAAAATGGACAGGTTGAGATCTCAGGAGGCGAAGTTGAGGATGAACAAGCGAAATGTCAGTCTCGTGCTGTTGGCGCTGTCTCTGTTCCTGATCGCGACGGGCTGCAAGAAACCGGTGCCAGCTCCGCCGCCGCCGCCGCCACCGCCGCCGGTGGTAACGCCGGCGCCGCCGCCACCGAAGCCGACGGTTCGGTTCACGGCCGAACCGGCCACCATCGAGCGCGGCCAGTCGTCCACTCTGAACTGGAATGTGAGCGATGCGACGGATATCGACATCGCACCGGGCATGGGTACAGTGTCCGCGCGGGGCAGCCGGCAGGTGTTCCCGAGCGACACGACCACCTACACTTTGACAGCCAAGGGGCCGGGGGGAAGCGAATCGGCCACCGCGATGGTAACGGTAACCGTGCCGCCACCGCCGCACCCGCCGCCGCCACCGCCGCCCAAGAAGACCTTGAGCGAACTGCTGGCCACCGAGGTCCAGGACGCGTACTTCGACTACGACAAGAGCGAT
>PLEM01000542.1 GCA_003137035.1 Bryobacterales bacterium
CTCATGGCGTTCAGGTCGATGAGCGCCACCTTCTCCTCTTTGGCCGTCTGGCGCACGGCCTCGGGGTAGTCGCCGAGCGAGTTGGCGATCTTGCCTGACGCGTCGAACGTGCGGCGATGCATGGGCGTGACCAGCACCGGAATGGCGCCGTGTTTGCGCGCTTCGGCGATGTAATGCTTGAGGTCCTCCTTGTAAGTGGTGAACGCTCCGACGCCCTCGCCTCTTTCCTTCTGGTCGTTGTGGCCGAATTGGATGAACAGGTAGTCGCCGGCTTTGATAACGCTCATGACCTTGTCCAGCCGGCGCTCGCCCAGGGAGCCCCGCAGGGACTCTCCCGACTCCGCGTGATTGGCCACCGCCACGCCCGGCCTGAAGAACCGCGGCAGCATCTGTCCCCAGCTATTCCACGGCTCGCGGGTTTGGTCGGTCACTGTGGAGTCGCCCATGATGAAGACCGTGATGGCCTTGTCCGCCTTGGTGATTTCGAGCGCGGCGAGCGAGGGGCGGGCGTTGTTGAATTCCAGCGTCAGCTTGTCGTCCCAATGAAGAACGCCCAGTTCACGCGGCTTCAGCCGAACCTGTCCGCCGGCGGGGATCTTCGGGGTGCGGATGTTGACGGTGAACCGGCGGGTTGCGAACTTGCCGGGCGCGGTCTCGACTTTCTCGAGCATCAGGCGGCGCGATTCGGCTTTTACGGTGGTGGCGGTCACCGCGGTCCGATCCCCGAGCGTGACCTTGACGTTGTAGTTGCCCTCTGGCAGGGCAGCGGAAAAGAAGAAGGGCTTGTCACTGGTGCAGGAGCCGGAGCCGGCACAGGTGACCTTCGATCCCAGGTCGAAGCCGTAGCCGAGTTCCTTGGTGAATGTGGTGGCTGCCAGGACTTGCCTGTAACCCTTGGCGGCCTTCCCGGGTCCGAAGTGAAAACGCATGGTCTGCGCCGGGGAGAGGCTGGCGATGGCCGCTAATGCAATGATGAACGATTTGAGTTTCATTTGAGTGATGGCGGGACTGAAGTCCCTCGCGGGCTTAAGCCCACCCTCCTTTAGAACGGGAGGGGGCTGTTGGCGGCGGGGAGCACTTCGATGGCGACGGCATTGCTGTAAAGACTGTTGACGGTGCGGAGGCGAACTTCGTGTGGGCCGGGGTCGAGGCCGGATGGAAGCCAGAAATTGGCCTGCCAGCCGTCGTTGCCTTGCGTCGCGGCACTCAGCGCGGGCACGCCGTAGCCGTCCAATTCGATGCGCAGGTTCCTGGTCGTCAGCGCCTGCTCGTCCGACGTGAAGAAGCAGCAGACGTAGAGATCCTTGTTCTTGGGGAACCGATTGGTCCAGTCGCGGTTGTTGGCGGCGGCTTTGAGCACCGGCGGGGCGTACGTGGGATTCGGCGGCGGCGGCTCCCAGCGGCGATAGCAGATGACGTGCGCGCGCTGCTTCACCACCTCGCCTAACTCGACGCGCACGAATCCGGCGGAGCGGCACAGCGCCAGCAGGCAGGAGGTCGTCGGGCCGTACCAATTGTCGGTCTGCCCGCCCAGCTCGTCGGTCTCGTAGAATTCCATGACCGGCGGGCCGGGCTGCAGTCCGTCATCGATCACGAAGGATTCCACCGCCGCCATGTCGCGGGTTAACTGGCAGATCCTCTCGAGCGCGAGCAGGGGATGGCGCAGGTGGTAGAGCACGCCCAGGAACAGCACGATATCAAAGCGGCCGCAGGTGGCGGGCGAGAGCTCGTCGACATCCAGCACGCGGTAATCGACCTTCGAGTCGAGGAGCTGGTGGGCGATGCGGAACTTCTCCATGTCCACGCAGTCCACGGCCACGACCTCGGCGCCGCGCCGCTCCATCTCGAAGCTGAACCAGCCGTCCCAGGCGCCGACGTCGAGCACGCGCTTGCCGGCAAGGTTTTCGGGGATGGGGAAGCGGCCGATGCGGGCTTTGAGATGGTCGATGCTCTGGACGCCCTCGATCACCTCTCCGCCGGGGAGCTGGATGCTGTGATACCAACCTTTCTGGTTCAGGAGGTCGATCTGCTCCTTCACCCATTTGGTGGACTTCTCGTCCTGCGCCTTGAGCCACGCCATAGGGGTATCGTAGCAGCACCCGGCGCGCCGGGCGACTATAATGCAGAGGTGCCCAGAACGAAGCTCATCGCATGCGCGATCCTGGCGGGCGCACTGGCCGGCTGCTCCCGGTCGCACCGGCCGATTGTAGTGGGCTCGAAGGCTACCACCGAGCAGGCGATTCTCGGGGAGATCGTGGCCCAGCACATCGAGAAGGAACTGCAAACGAGCGTGCAGCGGCGGTTGAAAATGGGCGCGACCTTGCTGGTGCACGAATCGCTGGTGGCCGAGCAAATCGACGTGTACCCCGAGTACGCGGGCGCGGCGATGACGGTGGTTCTGCGACTGCCGGCCTCCTCCGACCCGGATGTGGCCGAGGAACGCCTGAAGCGCGATTACGCGGCAATGCATCTGGTGTGGATGGCGTCGCTGGGCTTAACCAACGAGTTCGCGGTGGCGATTCGGGGCGCGGATGCACGCGCCAGCAAGATCGAGACGCTGAGCGACGCCGCGCAGTACAAGCCGGGGTGGTCCCTGGGCGTCACGGAGGACTTCATGGACCGCGCCGACGGCTACGCGAGGCTGATGAAGACCTACAACCTGCCGGTCAACGGCGCGCCGAAGATGATCGAGGCGAGCGAGCTGTATCGGGCCCTGGACCAGAAGAAGGTCAGCCTGGTGGCCGGCTGCGCCACCGACGGGTTGGCGGCAACGGCCGACCTGAAGACGCTGCGCGACGACCAGGGAGCTTTCACGCTGGACCGGACGGGCTTGGCCGTGCGCGCGTCGGCGCTGGAGCAGAACCCTGGACTGCGCCGGGCGCTGGAGCAGCTCATGGGCAAGTTCTCCAACGCCGCCGTCCGAAGAATGAACTACGAAGTCGACGGCAAGCACCGCCGGGTGGCCGACGTGGCCAAGGAGTTCCTGAGCCAGGCGGGAATGCAGGGCACGGGCTGGCGGGACTAAAGAGGGACTTGCAGAATTCCTGGAAACCNNCCTTGCGGTCGCGGCTCGGAAACGGAGCGCTGATTCTCAATGGGTTACCGAGCCGCGCGCGCCAGCAAGCGGACCTTTTACGAATTCTGCAAGTCCCTCTAAAGTCCCGCGCCGACTGAAGTCCGCCCCACCCAAGGGGAGAGGCTTGCCATCATCTGCATGAATAGTGCATCATGATGCATATGAGGACGACGCTGAACCTGGATGAACGCCTGATCGAGCGGGCGCGGGACATCTGCGGAATCCGCGAGAAGACCGCGCTGATTCACGCGGGACTGGAGGCGCTGATCGCCCGGGAATCGGCGCGGCGTCTGGCGGCGCTGGGCGGTTCGGAGCGGGATCTGCGCCCGGCGGCCAGACGGCGGACGAGGCGGCTGGCGTGATCCTCGCCGATACGTCGGTCTGGGTAGGACACCTTCGTAAGTCCGACCCGCAGCTTCAGCAACTGCTGCTGGACGGGCAGGCGCTCATGCATCCGTTTGTCATCGGGGAGATCGCTTGCGGCAACCTGCGGAACCGCGCGTCGATTTTGCGCCTGCTCCGAGAGCTGCCGATGGCCGCGCTGGCGAGGGAGGAAGAAGTCCTGGCGGCGGTTGAAGGACATCGCCTGTGGGGCAAAGGAATCGGGTGGATCGACGCGCACCTGCTCGCCTCCGCCCTGCTGTCGAAGTGCGCCCTGTGGACGCACGACCGCCGGCTGCGCGCAGCGGCAGCGCAGTTGAAGATGCAGTGGCCGGCCTGATAGCGGGATATTCGGGTGCGGTCCTCGCATTCCAAACACGCGGAAGCGGAACCCGGTACAATTGCTACAAGCCTGGGAAACAATGGAAAGCGCGCTGGGGATATCCTTCTCTCACTACCGGATCGTCGAGAAGCTCGGGGAAGGCGGGATGGGGGTGGTGTACCTGGCGGAAGACACTCTGCTGGGCAGACGCGTCGCGATCAAGTTCCCTTCGGCCGCACCGAGCCACAGGAAGCGGTTGCTCGTGGAAGCCCGGGCCGCTTCCTCGCTCAACCATCCAGCCATCGCCGCCATTTACGACTGCGGGGAGTACGAGGACCGCCCGTATGTGGTGATGGAGCTGGTGGAAGGGCGCAGCCTGAACGAACTGCTGCGCGCGGGGCCGATTCCGGCGGAGCGCTCGATCGAGATTGCGGCGGCGGTGGCGGAAGCGCTCGAAGAGGCCCACAGGCGGCACATCGTCCACCGCGACATCAAGCCGGCGAACATCAGGATCGGGGACCGCGGCGCGGTGAAGGTGGTGGATTTCGGACTGGCGAAGGATCTGCGGGACGCGCGGGTGACGGGAGCCGGCGCGCGCGCGCCGGATCTGACGCAAACCACCGAGGGTACGGTCTCAGGCACGCCTCACTATATGTCGCCGGAACAGGCCCGGGGAGAGAGCGGGGACGAGCGCAGCGATCTCTTCTCCCTGGGCGCGGCGCTTTACGAATGCCTCACCGGGAGGAAGCCGTTTGGGGGCGCGACGGCGATGGACGTGCTCTCGGAAGTCCTGCAAGTGGAGCCTCCGGCGCCTTCCAGCGTGAACCCGGCGGTTTCGCCGGCACTGGACCGCATCACGCGGAAGGCGATGGCGAAGGACCCGGCGGAGCGTTACCAGTCGGCCAGCGAGATGCTGATGGAGTTGGATGCCGTGCGCGGGCGGGCGGCAGGCCGCGGGTTCGCCTGGGCGCGCCGCGCGTTATGGGCGGCTGCCGCGCTCGGGGTGGTTCTGGTTGGCGCGACGATCTTGGCCGCGCGGCTGCGCGCCACGCACGCACCCTCCGCGGAGGCGCTGCGCTGGTATGAAGAGGGCGCCAACGCCGACCGCGACGGAACCTACTACAAGGCTACCCGGGCGCTGGAGCGCGCCGTCAAACTCGACCCAGGCTTCGCGCTGGCGCACGCCCGGCTCGCCGAGGCTTCCAACGAACTGGACGATTCCGACCGGGCGCGGCAGGAGATGATCGAGGCGCTGGCCCCCGCAGGACGCCGGACCAGCCTGACGGGCGACGACGATCTGATCATCCAGGCGATTTCCCGCACCCTCAGATTCGATTACGCGGGCGCGGCCGGCATCTACAGCGAGGTTCTCAAGAAGGCGTCAGGGGGAGAGCGGGCGGGCGTGTATCTGGACCTTGGCCGTGCTTACGAGAAGAATGAGCGGCCGGGCGAGGCCATATCGAGCTACCTGGAGGCCACCCGGCTGTCGCCGCAGTATGCCGCGGCCTTCCTGAGGCTGGGCATCCTCTACGGACGCCGGCAGGAGCAGGCGAAGGCCGCCGCGGCGTTCCGCCAGGCCGAGTCGCTATACGGCGCGCTGAGCAACATCGAGGGCCAGGCGGAAGCGCTTTTCCAGCGGGGCATGGTTGCGAACAAGCGCGGAGACCTGGCGGAGGCGGCGTCACTGCTGGAGCAGGCGCTCCAGATGGCGCGCACGGTCGGCAACCAGCACCAGCAAGTCACCGCGTTGCTGCAACTGAGCAACCTGTCTCTGAAGAAAGGCGACCCGGCGGCGGCGGAGAAAGACGCGAACGAAGCCAACGATCTGGCGCACTCGAGCGGCCTGGAAGGGCTGGCCTCGCGCGGCCTGCTGGAGCTGGGCAATACCTGGTTCGTCCGCGGCGACTTCGCGCAGGCGGGGAAACATTTCCAGGAATCGCTCGAGCACGCGCGGCGTTTCAAGGCGCAACGCAGTGAAGCGCAAGCGCTGCTATCGCTGGGCAGCCTGCGAATCCAGAAGCTGGAGCTGGAGCAAGGGATTGGCCAGGTGGAACAGGCGCTGCCGTTCTTCGAGCGCGGCGGCTATGGAAAGGAGACGTCGCAGGCGCTGCTTCTGTTGGGGCGCGCCCGGCGCGACCAGGGCGACTACGCCGGCGCGCTGCGTGTATTTAGCGCCCAGCTTGAACGTGCCGGGAAGGCCGGGGACTGGGACCAGTCGGCATCGGCGCAGGAGGGAATCGCCACGGTCCTGCAGAACCAGGAACGGTTTCCGGAGGCGCTGGCGCACGCTCGCGAGTGCGTCTCGATCAGCCGGGCGCGCGGCGACCAGCTCCTGCTGGCTTACGGCCAAGCACTTGCCGCGATTGCGCTGGCGAAGCTGGGCCGGTATGGAGAGGCGCGGCAGGCCCTGGCGGAAGTGACAGTCGCGGGGAGGCGGCCGGGCGGCTATGCACCGCTGGCCCCCTTGGCCGGCCGATACGACGCCGAGATCGCGCTGAGCGAGAGGAAGCTCGCCGCGGCGCGCGAGAAGATCCGCGCACTGCTCGGAGCGCCGGAGAGACTGGACATCGAGGAGCTGATGGAGGCGAAACGAATCCTGAGCGCCACCGAGGTTCTGTCCGGATCGCGGCGCGAGGGACTGGTCTCGGCCGAGGAGGCGCTAGCGCACGCGCGCAAGTCCGGCGTTCCGCGGTTCGTCCCGGCGGCGCTGCTGTCGGAGGCTGAAGCTCTGGCGGAAAGTGGCCAGGCCGCAAGAGCGACAGAGGCAGCCCGCTCCGCGCGGGAACAGTTCTCGCGGACGGGCCAGAAGGAGTCCGAGGCCCGGGCCTGGCTGGTGGTGGCGCGCGCGTCGGGAAGTGCGGCAGGAGCCCGCGAGAACGCCGCCCGGGCGTCCCAAGCGTTCGCCGAACTCCAGCAGAGCTGGGGCGCGGAAGATCGCAAAAGTTACAACTCCCGTCCTGACGTGCAGCAGTGGCGGAAACAAATCCAACAACTGACACAAGGAGAAACTCATGTTCCCATGGAAGACGTTAGGAGCACTCGCAATTCTGGCGATGGCCGGATCGGGCGGCAGGCCGCTGGCACTCGCCATGAGCCCGCCAGTCACGATTAACGACGGATCGCCGCTGAAGATTTTTTCGCCGCGCGGGTGGATCGAAGGAAGCGACGACCAGGAACTCACCGAAGCCGATTCCAGTCTCTCGGTTACCAAGGTGCAGGTCACGCAGAGCGACGGAACGGTGCAGGCAGTCGACTTCTCGGGCGAGCCTTGCAGGATCGACCTCAACCACGGCTCGCGGCGCGTGTTCGCCAGAGGGAACATGAATGGCGGCAAGGGATTCGCGGTGAATTCGGGCGGGAGCCTGAAGGGGGACTACGATCACACCCCGGACCGGACCAAGTACACCAGCAGGAACGCCGGCGACCGGATCACCAACGTCACGGTGTCGAAAGGCGGGAAGAAAGTGGTGGACATCCCGAAGGCGGCCTCGCCGGTCACCATCGAGATCTTCTATCAGTGAGGACGCAGGCGAAACCGCCTGCGCCACGGCTCAAAACGGACGGTCTGGTTGCGGTTACGCCGCGCTGTATTGGCCTGCCGCTACGAGGGCAGCGAGGGGTCCTCGCTGTGGGTGATGAACTCCGGGTAGGCGCCGGCGCCCAGTTCGTGGAGGTCCATGCCTTGGCGCTCGCCCTCGCGGGCCACGCGCATCGGGTAGAAGCGATTGAGGAGCCAGTTGAGGCCGTAGGTCAGCGGTAGCACGAAACCGAGCAGAGTTGCTATGCCCACAAGCTGGGCCAGCCACTGGCCCGAAGCGCCACGAGCGCTGGGGCCGGTGAACAGGCCGGCCGCGAGAACGCCCCACAGTCCGCCCACCGCGTGCACCGAAACCGCGCCGCCCGGATCGTCCACCGCCAGCCGCGATTCCAACAATTCCACCGCGAACGTGGTGAGAGCGCCGGCCGCCAGACCGATGATGAGCGCCTCGGCCGGATCGGCGAAGGCGCACGCGGCGCTCACGGCCACCAGTCCGGAGACCCAGCCATTGGCGCACAGCGAGGCGTCGGGCTTGCCGAAACGAGCGCGCGTGATGGCGGCGGCCGCCAGGCAGGCCCCCGCCGCGGCCAGTGTGGTATTGACGGCGACCAGCGCCACCCGCCCGAATTCCGCGCCGGTGAACAGGATGGCACCGGCCGAATTCAGGCCCAGCCAACCCACCCACGCCAGCATACAGCCAAACAGCACCAGGACCGCGTTGTGGCCGGGGATGGCCGCCGGCATACCGCCCAGCGCATGTTTACCCCGGCGAGAACCCAGAATCCAGGCGATGGACAAGGCGGTCAAGCCGCCTAGCGCTTGAATCGAGCTGGCTCCTCCGGCGTCCACAAAGCCGCGGCCCAGCCCGTAATTGACGCCCAGTTGCGCCAGCCAGCCGCCCCCCCAGACCCAGTGCGCGAACAGCGGATAGGTCCACCCGGCCAGCAGCGCGGCGCAGGCGCAGCTCGCACCCAGCCGCCAGCGGTCGGCTCCGCTGCCCAGCGGGATCAGGGCCGCGAGGCCTACGCCGAACAACTGCAACAACGCCGCGAGCGAGGCAGGAGAACCGTCGAGTTTGAGCCCGCGAAAAAAGAGCGGTTCGGCCGCGATCCAGTTCCAGGTTTTTCCGGCCAGCGTGAACACGTGCGCCGGCCGCCCGGCAAACCCCTCCCACGCGAACCCGCAGGCGAAGTACACCACGGCGGCGACCGCCATGACGCACAACGAAGCCACCATCGAGTGCGCCGCGCTGCGCGACCGGCCCAGGCCGGTGTTGATCAGCGCGCGGCCGGCGCCGGCGAAGGGAACCAGCACGATCAACAGAATGCACAGCGCCATCGCGGATTCGGAGAGCGCGGGAGCGGGCGTCATCCTCTCCTCGCGCGCGGGAGTCTATGCGAGCCCACAGTCAGGACCAGCCCCAGCGCCTCGACGCCCATACCGGCCAGCACAAAGCCGGATTGCGGCGCCCCGGATCGAAGTAACGACACCGCGGCCAGGACGATTCCCCATCCCGCGAGCAGCAACAGAAACCCCGCCAGCTTCATAGAACACACCACGCTGAGGCAATTGTAATGCCCGGCCCGGGGGCTGTCCAATCCATTTTTTCTATAGGAGTACTCGTGTGCTCGTATCCCGTACGGTTGAAAGGGTGACCGCCTTCCTTCAGTTGCGCTGCCGCCGTGCGCGGTTGTGTCCTCGACCGGAGGATTGCGTAGCGCTCTCGAAGAAGCAGTTTTCTCCCAAGCGATCTCGGTGAACCCCGATAGCGTAACAATCCACTTGACTCGGGCTAGGCAAAACCACTACAGTGCTCAGCCAGTTCCAGAAATGAAGGGCCGAAAGTTCGTATTGAATTCCATGTTTCTTCGGCCGGAGGAGAGAAACCGTGTACCCAACGATTCGAGTTGTCGGGAAACTGCAGACCATTAATGGCTCAAGCATCCCATCCGGGCACAACGCTCGGTTTGTGGCTCGCGGCGCAGCCCTGCTCGCGAGGCTGCTCCTAATTTCATTGGTCGCGGTTTGTTTGACCTCACCTGCAGCCGCGCAGAGCCCAACCGTCACCAGCCTGTCGCCCACATCGGGGGTAGCCGGCCAGGTTGTGAACATCACGGGAGCGAACTTCGGCCCGACGCAGGGATCGAGCACAGTCACGTTTAGCGGAACCGCTGCTACGCCCACCAGTTGGAGAGCCACAAGCATCTGGGCGCCGGTGCCTTGGGGCGCTACGGCGGGCAACGTAGTGGTGACGGTGAACGGCGTGGCCAGCAACGGTGCAGCGTTCACGGTGAGCGCGGTACCAACGATCATCTCGGTGTCCCCCACCTCCGGCCCAGTCGGCCTGTCAGTGGGTATCTCAGGGGTAAACTTCGGGGCAACGCGGGGATCGAGTACGGTCAAGTTCAACGGAATCGCCGCTACGCCCTCGAGTTGGAGCGCTACATCCATCCAGGCGCCCTTGCCTACCGGGGCCACTACCGGCGACATTGCGGTGACAGTGAACGGCGTGGACAGCAATGGCATGAGTTTTGTGGTAACGCAGGCGCCCCGGGTCGTCAGTTGGTCGCCTACCTCGACGACGCTTACAGTGAAGGGAGCAGGATTCTTGGCAACGCAGGGCTCGAGCACCATCCGGGTCAACGGAACGGCACTGACCCAGAGCAGTTGGAGCAATACCACTATCGCCGTGCTGGCGCCCTCCGGCCCGGGCGACTTGGTGGTGAAAGTGAACGGTCTGGACAGCAATATCGTGAGTGTCTCACCGATGATAACCGGTCTGTCACCCACTTCCGGCTCGGCGGGTACGCCCGTGACGATCACAGGTGTGACGTTTGGGGCGACGCAGGGATCGACCGAGGTCCGTTTCAACGGGGCACTGGCGACACCGACGAGTTGGAGCTCCACGAGAATCGTAGTTCCCGTGCCCGGCGGGGCGACGACGGGAATGCTGACGGTCCAGGGGAACGGGCCGGGCGCGGCCCGTTCTTTCACAGTCCTTCCCGCTCCCACGGCTCCCGCCATCAGCAGTGTGTCGCCCGCCTCCGGTCCAGTCGGTACACTGGTGACAATCACCGGGACGAATTTCGGGGTGATGCGAGGTGCCAGCACGGTAACGTTCAATGGACTGGCCGCCACGCCAACAAACTGGAGTTCCACGAGCATCGTGGCGCCAGTGCCTGACGGCGCGATGGCAGGCGCATTGGTTGTGACCGTGGAAGGACAGGCCAGTGCTGGCGTCACTTTCCAGCCACTTTACGCGCTCGCGGGACGTGGGACGCTGGGCGAGAACGGCCTCGCCGGGGTGGAGGTTGGTGTATCTGTAGGGAATTATGACGCAGCATCAGCTTTCACTGATGCGAACGGGTACTACACAGGGCCTGTGCCCGGCGGTTCTGTAGTTCGTGTCACACCGTCAGGGCGGGGCTACGCGTTCCGCCCTCCGCAGGTCGTCCTCCGTGACATGAATGGAGACCGGACGGTGGACTTCGAGGCGGTTCTTGCTTGCCGGGTCAGCGGCCAGGTGACGACAAGTTCGGGCAGCGCCGTCAGCGGAGTGACGGTGAGCCTGCGTTCCGACGGCGAGATATTTTCGACCAGGACGGACGCCAACGGAACCTATTTCTTCGCAGACAGTGCGGGCGCAGACCGGACCTGGACGGTAACGCCGGCAAAGCCGAACTACACGTTCACGCCCCCGAGCGTGACCGTCGCGTATCCAAGCTCAGATCAGGCGGCGGTGAGTTTCACGGCGACTCCGGCGGCGTCGGCGCCGTACATTGTCGGCCTGTCTCCTGCTTCGGGCCCGACCGGAGCGTCAGTGGCGATCACAGGAACGAACTTCGGGGCCACGCAAGGCGCCAGCATGGTCGCTTTCAACGGAATCGTGGCGACGCCGACGAGTTGGAGCAACGAAACGATCGTGGCGACCGTACCGAGTGGAGCCGGGAGCGGCAACGTGGTAGTCACGGTCAACGGCTCGGCCAGCCCGGGCCAGTATTTCCAGGTCACTCCTACGCCGGCTGTCGGGAGTGTGTCCCCCACGTCGGGCCCGGTTGGTCAATTGGTCACGATCGCGGGAACGAACTTCGGCGCGACCGAGAGCACCGGTTCGGAGGTGACCTTCAACGGGAAGTCGGCGATACCGATAAGCTGGAGCGACACAGCGATAGAGGTCCGGGTTCCCATCGACGCGACGACCGGCAACGTCATCGTCTCGATAGGCGGCGTGGCCGGCAACGGAATAAACTTTANNAGCACGCTGACGTTTAACGGAGCGCCAGCTGCGCCGTCCAGTTGGGGTGACACGAGCATCGTAGTTCCTGTGCCCATCGGAGCCACCTCTGGCAACGTGGTGGTCACAGTACAGGGTCTGGCCAGCAATGGGGTCAACTTCACGGTGATCGTACCGCCGAGCATCACCGGCCTGAATCCGGTCTCGGGCCCCGTGGGCACATCCGTGACCATCACTGGAGCGAACTTCGGGGAGGCGCAGGGCGCCAGCACGGTGACGTTCAACGGGACTGCGGCCACACCCACCAGTTGGAGCGCCACCAGTATCATGGCCGCCGTGCCGCCGGGAGCCACCAGCGGAAACGTGGTGATCACGGCCGGGGGAATGCCCAGCAATGGGGCCAGCTTCACGGTAACCGTTCCGCCAAGCATAAGTGCGCTGAATCCGGCCTCCGGCCCGGTGGGCACGGCCGTCAGCATCACCGGAAGCAACTTCGGGGCGAGCCAGG
>PLEM01000480.1 GCA_003137035.1 Bryobacterales bacterium
GTTTGCTAAACCGTCGTAGGGTCATAAGCTCTACCGGGGGTTCGAATCCCCCCCTCTCCGCCAGTTCCAAGCCGAGACCGCAAACCAGCCGGTCGTGTCATCTCTGAGATACAATGTATCTCAGAGGTCGAATCATGGCAACGACGATGGTTCACGTTCGTGTGGATCGGAAGACCAAGCAGAGGGCCGCGAAAGCATTGGCCGGGATGGGGATTTACGTTTCCGACGCCGTGCGTATGTTGCTGATCCGTGTGGCTGCGGAGAAGGCCCTGCCATTCGAGGTGAAGCTCCCCAACACGACGACCGTCAAGGCGATGCGCGCCGCCGACCGAGGCAAGGGCAAGCGTCTGAATTCCGCGGGCGCGCTGTTCAAGGACCTGGGAATCCGATCCCATGCGGAACCCGGTGGAGGGCGCGCAGTTCCGGCGTGATGTGAAACTCGCGCTGAAGCGCGGCAAGGACATGGCGAAGCTGCGCGAGGCGATTGTGCTGCTGCTCGAGGGAAGTCCGTTGCCACCGCGCTACGGGGACCATCCCCTCGCCGGCGACTGGAAGCACTTCCGCGATTGCCACATCGAGCCGGATTGGCTGCTGATCTACAAAATCGATGGCGACGACCTGCGCCTCGTCCGCACGGGAACGCATTCGGATCTATTCTGAAAGGTTTTGCCCCTGGAGGAAGCCGGCAGCCGCATGAAACTTGAAATACAATCGATGGGCACACCGGCATTAGATCAAACTGGGTCCGTCCAACCTTGTGCGGCGTTGGGCCGTCTAATGGGTCGATTCCTAGCTGAACGAGGCCACCTTCATGAAATCGCTCCATCCGAACTTGGTGGCTTTGTTTGTGGCGACCGCAAGTAGCGTCACTCCCCCGGCCCGAGACCAAGGGCGCAGTGAGCCGGCTCGGCGAGACAAGTTCGAAACGTGTCCATGGTGGCCCGCCAGATCCCGGCAAGAGAGGATCGGAAGCCATCGACAACACCAGGAGCAGTCTCACTCCGCGGCCTCGAGAGCCACGGGGCGATTGGCTTGACGGGCGAAGAATGAACTATGTCCCCGCCCGGTCTCGGACCTCGGACGGAAGCCGCTTCAGCACCTCGGCCAGGATCATATGGGCCAACGCATTCGCCTCGTCCACTTCGGGCGCCGGAGGTTCCACGAGATTCGTCGGATACCGGTAAGCCCAGGCATATTGGCTCAAGTCATCCAAGCGGTCGATCAATGGATCCAGCGAGTTGTCGATCCCCTTGCACTGGCTTCCCAAGGCGGCGAGATCGTGCGTCTTCTTGAATGGCTGATCGTGCCAGGTAAGAAATCCCTTCAACGCTTTTTCGGCCGCCTGCTGGCAGTGAAAGAGGGCGTCCTCGACGTCCGGCGGTGCATCCGCAAGACACCGCTCGACCCGGCGGAGATCCTGCCCTGCCTTCCGCAGCCAAGCCGCGGTGTTCTCAACCAGCACGGGATCATGCGCCATACAGAACTATGCCCTCGCGAACCACCGCGGAGGGAAAAGACGCCTTGAGGTGAAGCTGCCGCCGGAAGTTGCTGGCCGTGGACACAAAAATGTCCCGCGCGGCGCCGAGATGTCGAACAGCGCGGTATCCGGCCCTGCTTCTCTGCTGCTCCGGCGGCGTATCGTCAGGCACCACCACCATGAGATCGTAGTCGCTGTCGGGCCCTGCTTCTCCTCGCGCGATGGAGCCGAACAGCAAGATGCGCTCCGGGCGATACACCTCCACCAACCGGCGGACCATCTCGGCCAGCACCGGATCGTCGGCCGTTGGCGCCTTGTCCCAACCTGCTTGCCGCATTGCCATAACGAGACACACTCAGTTTCCCACAACCACTCTCTCCCCCGCCCGCTCTATCCCGTTGCCGTCAATGGTCCGGCCACGGCGCAGTTGGATTGCCGGGCGAGAAAAGTTCGAAACGAATCCATGGTGGTCCGCCACGGATTCGGCAAATGCCTGTAACGGAACCGGCGGTACTCGCTCTCAATCATCCCGTCCGGTGTTCCGTTTCCGCAGTTCTTCCGCGTCGCCAAGATCCTTGGCGCGGCCGGTTTGCTCTTTGTTGCGTAGCAACTCGGCGCGGCCAATAAAGTGCGCGCGGATTCCGTCCAGTTCGGCTTCGCGGCGCGCCGCCTGTATCCCCATATTGCCGAAGCCGAACTCCGACAGTGAGAGCAAGATGCGGTTCGCATTCTCCTCCGTGGGCCGCCCCAGCAAATCGAGATTGGCAGTATAGCGAGGGAAACCGTGAAAGGCGACCGCGAAGGCGCCAACCACCTAGTAGTGGGCGGGTCTGGCCCTGGACGCCGGCCCGCCAGGTGGCAAGCCACCATCGACAACACCAGGAGCAGTCTCACTCGGCCGGTTCGACGGCCCCGCTAACCCCGCGACGCCACCACCCA
Source organism: Bryobacterales bacterium (assembly GCA_003137035.1). Classification (GTDB taxonomy): domain Bacteria; phylum Acidobacteriota; class Terriglobia; order Bryobacterales; family Bryobacteraceae; genus Fen-330. The sequence continues at coordinate 2,417 of PLEM01000480.1, forward strand.
GCCGCTGCCGCAGAGCGAGAAGCACTCGCCGCAGTTGGCGCATTCCGTGGATGATCCTTCGACCAGCGCCGGTTTGCGGTCGATGCCCCGGCCCTTGAGGTAGAGGGCATTCGACTTCTTGACTTCGGCGCAGTAGCGAACGCACAGCCCGCAGAGGCTGCAGTCGGCCATGCCGGTCGTGAATCGCGAATGGGTTACGCCATACTGCTTGGCGAAGCGCTGTGTGGCCGGCCAGAGAAGCTCGATGATCATGCGGCGGATGCGCTGCACCTTCTCCGTTTCCGTCTGCACACTGAGGCCTTCCTCCACCTGGTAGAGGCAGGAGGCCACCAGCCTGGTGCGACCCCGCTTCTGGATCTCGACCATGCACATGCGGCAGGCGCCATACGGCTCCAACCGTGCGTCGTCGCAGACAGTCGGAATGCCGATGCCGGCGGCCTTTGCCGCTTCGAGGATGGTCGCCCCCTGGGGAGCCTGAACCGATTTGCCATTGATCTGAATCGTTACCTGTTCCATGATGACCTCGCCTTACGCTCTGATTCCCAACTGCACCAGTGGGGCCGCGACCTGCCAGACGGCGGCCGCCGCCGGCGCCTTGTGGACGGCGGCGAACCGGTCCGGACACGCGGTGTAACAGGCGCCGCACTTGATGCACTTTTCCTGTACGATCAGGTAGCTCCCGCCATCGACCTTCTGAATCGCGTCCACCGCGCAGGCGCGCGCGCAGGCGCCGCACGGCGGGTGGGAGCACTTCTCCTGGTCGATCTCGTACTGGATGAGCGCCGGGCAGGCGCCGGCCGGGCAGCGCTTCTCCCGGATGTGGCTTTCGTATTCGGCGCGGAAGTAGCGGATGGTGCTGCGAACCGGATTCGACGCCGAGCGCCCCAGCGCGCAGAGCGAGGCCAGTTCCATGACCTCCGCGAGCTCCTCGAGCAGCTCGATGTCGCCCTCGCGGCCCTGGCCCGCGGTAATCCGATTCAAAATCGCGAGCATCTGCCGCAGGCCTTCCCGGCACGGAACGCACTTGCCGCAGGATTCATGGGCCAGGAAATTGACGTAGTAGCGGGCGGTATCCACCATGCAGGTGTCTTCGTCCATCACGATCATTCCGCCCGAACCCATCATGGAGCCGACTTTGTCCAGCTCGTCGAAATCCACCGGCAGATCCAGCAGCGACTCGGGCAGCACGCCTCCGGAAGGGCCTCCGGTCTGCACCCCTTTGAATTTCTTTCCCTTGGGCACGCCGCCGCCGATTTTGAATACGATGTCGCGCAAGGCGATGCCCATCGGCACTTCCACCAGCCCGCTGTTCTTCACCTTGCCGACCAGGGAGAATATCTTGGTCCCCTTGCTCCCTTCCGTCCCCATGCCGCGGAACCATCCTGCGCCCCGGTTCACGATGAAAGGAACGTTGGCCCAGGTTTCCACGTTGTTGAGGCAGGTCGGTTTTCCAAACAACCCCTTCTCCGAAGTGTGAATGTACTTCGGCCTCGGCTCGCCCACGTGTCCTTCGATGGCGTTCATGAGCGCGGTGGATTCTCCGGAGACGAACGCCCCGGCGCCGCGGTGGATCTTCACGTCGAACGAGAATTTCGAGCCGAGAATGTTCTCCCCCAACAGTCCGTACTCCCGGGCCTGGTCGATGGCCCGCTGCGCATGTTTGTGCGCGAGCGGGTATTCCTGCCGCACGTAGATGTAGCCTTCCGCGGCTCCCATCGCGTACGCCCCGAGGATCAGTCCCTCGATGACGCTGTGCGGGTTGCCCTCCAGGAGGCTGCGATCCATGTATGCGCCGGGGTCGCCTTCGTCCCCATTCACGATCACGTACTTCGGTGCGCCGGAGGCCTTCCGCGTGGACTCCCACTTGACCGCGGCCGGGAAACCGGCGCCGCCACGGCCGCGCAGATTCGCCTCTTTCACCTCCCGCAGGACCCCTTCCGGGCTCATTCTCGCGAGAGCCTTGGCCAGCGCCTCGTACCCGCCAACGGCGATGTAGTCGAGGATGCTGGTCGCGTCGATGAGGACGTTGTTGGCCAGCAGGATGCGGTGCTGATGCTTGTAGAAGGGGATGTCGCCGGCCTGGCGGACGCGCTTGCCGGTTTCCTCGTCCAGGTAGAGCAGGCGCTCGATCGCCTCGTCTCCGAGGACGCTCCGGTCCATGATCTGGGGGACGTCTTTCAGCTCCGCGTGCAGGTAACAGATCCCCTTCGGCTCGATGACCACCATCGGCCCGCGCTCGCAGAAGCCGTGACAGCCCGTCCGCCGAAGGCCGACTAGGCCTCCGATACCGCGCTTCGCAATCTCTTTCTCGAAGCCGTCGGCAAGATCTTTCGCACCGTAGGCACAGCAGCCCGTACCGGTGCATACTGCGATCCAGACCGGCTTCGTCTGGCGTTCGTACAGCACCTCCAGCTTCAAATCCGCAAGATCCGCGGGGGTTCTCAGTCGCGGCATGGAATTCCCTCCTGTCTTTCAAAGGACTCGACGATCTTCTCCAGCTTTTTCCGGCTTGGGTCGTGGTGATACTTATCGTCGATCTGCACCACGGGCGCCAGTGCGCAACAACCCAGGCAGTGGACGGTATCGAGGGTGAATTGCTGCCGGCTGTCGGTCTGTCCGGGCTTGAGATTGAGCATCGCCTCCATCCGGGAAAGCACTTCCGAAGCCCCCCGCACGTGGCAGGCGGTGCCGGTGCAGACTTGCACGCAGTGGCGCCCGCGGGGCTCCAGGCTGAAAGCTTCGTAGAAGCCCGCGATGGTATAGACTTCCCGGGCGGAAACGTTCAGTCTGGCCGCGACCCAATGGAGAATGTGGCGCGGCAGCCAGTTGAATTTCTGCTGAACATCCAGGAGCACCTGGATCAGCGCGCTCTTCTGGAAGTCGTATTTCTCCATGATGGCGTCGGCTTCCAGCAGGTCGTGGCGGATGTCGAGGATGGCCCGTTCTTTCCGCTTGATCTGGCCGAGGCTCCCGGCGTGGTACTTGGCCTCCGACTCCAGGTAGGAGAGTTCCTCGAGCAGTTCCCGCTTCTCCAGCCCCAGGGAGTATGCCTCGCCGAGCACGCCCAAGCCACGAAGCACCAGATCGTTCTTGTCCTGGGTGGCCGGCGGCTCGGTTTTCTGCGCCTGTTTCGCTTGCTCCTGGGCCGCCGCCTTCTCCTTGCGCAGCCCGCTCAGACTCATGCCGCGGCGCACCGAGTCGAGCAGTTTCTCGGGCTCGAACGGCTTGCTGAGAAAGTCGAAAGCGCCGATCTTCATCGACTCGACGGCGGAGTCGACCGTACCGTGGCCCGTCACCACGATCGGCACGGTGGAGGGCGAGGTATGCGACAGGCGACTCAGCACCTCCAGTCCATCCATGCCGGGCATCTTCAGATCGACGAGCACGACGCTGGGATGCGCCGCCCGCACAAGATCCAGTCCCAGGGGTCCATCCCTGGCCACCGCCGAGCGATACCCACCCATCTCGAGGGTCTGCCGGCATCCTTCGGTGAAAACCTCTTCGTCGTCGATGACCACCACGTCAAGACGTGGGGCACGCTCTGCCGTTGTGTCTGTCATGGTCTCCATAAGCAATCTCGGTTGATCGGGTCTCTCGACCCTTGCGCTTCGGAGTAGAGCACGGAAAGGGCCAATTCCGGATGCGTTACGCGATTTCGGACGAGAAGCCTCCGGCCCCGTGGATGCCTGCATTTGTGAGCGCCGAAACGCGAGGAATCGCGGAATGTCCTTCTCGGATTCGGAGGGCGCTGGTACATTTCGTAGCGCCTGGCCGGGAGCTGGTACGAAATGTACCGTTGGGCGGCGGAACCAGCTCAGTCCCGCGGCTTGAGATCGTACTTGCGGATCTTCTCGCGCAGCGTCTTGCGGTTGATTCCCAGAAACTCCGCCGCTTTGGTCCGGTTCCCGCCGAACTGCTGGAGCACCCTGAGAATCTCGCTCTGCTCGATGCGGGCCAGGTGTCCGTCTTCCGCGGGGCTGCCCTCGAGCAGGTTCAGGTGGGAGGAGGCCTCCGCGCTATACGGCAGATCGCCCAAGCCGATCGAGTCTCCCTCCGCGGTCACCACCGCGTATTCCAGCGCGTTGATCAACTCCCGAACGTTGCCCGGCCATTCGTGCCTCTTCAAGAACCGCATCGCCTCTTCCGAGACGCCGGGCACGGGCCGCCGTCTTTGGGCCGCCAGCTTTGCGACGTAATGCGCTACGAGCTCGGGGATGTCCTCGATCCGGTCGCGTAGCGGCGGCACGGGGACATGAATCACATTCAAGCGGTAAAACAGGTCCTCGCGAAAACTTCCGTCCCGCACGGCTTGCGGCAGATCGCGGTTCGTGGCGGAGAGGATGCGCACATCCACCTTGCGCTTCTGCGCGCTTCCCACTCTCGAGATTTCGCGCTCCTGGACCACCCGGAGAAGCCTGGCCTGCATCTGGATGCCGATGTTAGCCATTTCGTCCAGAAACAGCGTTCCGCCGTCGGCGAGTTCGATCTTCCCGGTGGTCGATTCGACGGCGCCGGAAAAAGCGCCCTTGACGTGACCGAACAGCTCGGTCTCGAAGAGGGTCTCGACCAGGGTTCCACAATCCACGGTGACAAATGCCTTCGCGGATCTGGGGCTCAGCCGGTGAATGGCTCGCGCCACGACTTCCTTGCCGGAGCCGGTCTCGCCGGTGATCAGAACCGTGGAATCGGTGGGAGCCGCCTTCTGGATCAGGCGCAGGACTTTGCTCATGGCCTCGGAACGGCCGATAATCTCGTTCGAGAGCATTTGCCGTTCGAGTTCCCGACGGACGCACGCGTCCTCTAGCGTCCTCCGCCCCGTCGCAGCGGCCTTCCGGACGATAGCCACCAGGGCCTCCGGCGTGAACGGCTTCGGCAGGTAGTTGTAGGCTCCCCGCTGGATCGCTTCCACCGCGGACTCGATGGTGGCATAGCCGGTGATGACGATCACCATCAGGTTGGGAGAGTCCCGCTTCAGCAGCCTCAACACTTCCAGGCCGGGCAATCCGGGCATCCGCAAATCCAGCAGGGCGGCGTCGAACGATTCGCGGGACGCCTTCTCCAAGGCCTCCTCGCCATTCGCGGCGAGCGTGACGGCGAACCCGCCGGCCTCGAGCGTTTGCGCGCACCCGATCCGCATCGATTCGTCGTCGTCGACGATGAGGACCTTGCCGCGCGCCGCCATCAACGAGACCCTTCGGCGACCGGCAGCGAGACCGTGAAGGTCGCGCCGGCGCCCGCAGCGCTGGTGACGGTGATGTCCCCTTGATGGCTCTGGACGATACCGTAACTTACCGAAAGCCCCAGTCCCGTTCCGTGGCCGACGCCCTTGGTGGTGAAGAACGGATCGAAGATGCGATCGATGTTTTCCGGCGGAATGCCGCAGCCGGTGTCGGAGATGCCGATATCGACGAAACCCGCCGGCTCGCTTTCCTTCGTCGTCAGCGTCAGCCGCCCTCTGCCGTTCATGGCGTCCACGGCGTTCAGGACGATGTTCATGAAGACCTGCTGGAGCTGCGATTGATCGCCGCGTATCCGGGGAAGATGTTTTCCGTACTCCCGGACCGTCTGAATGTTCTGGAACAGGAACTGGCCCTCGTAGAGCTTGAGCGTCAAGTCCAGGACCTCGTTCACGTCGAGCGATTCCACGAGCGGTTTGCGCTCGCGGGCAAAGTCGAGCAGGCTCTTGACAATCACGTGGCAGCGCTTGGTTTCTTTTTCGATCCGGTCGAGGTTTTCCCGGATTCGGCCTTCCTGCGGCACCTGCTGTATAACCAGCCGGCTGAACAGGAGAATGCTGCCCAGCGGATTATTGATCTCGTGCGCCACCCCGGCCGCCAACTGACCGATCATCGCCAGACGGTCCGAACGCATCAGCTTTTCGTGTGTCTGGCGGTGCAGTTGTTGATCGCGGGCGCGGATGGCGGCAGTCATGCTGTTGAACGCCCGGCCGAGGGCCGCGATCTCCGGCGGCGCGCCATCCAGCTTGATCTCTTCGTGAGAATCGCCGCGGGCGATTTTCTCCGTGGCGGCGATCAGCGAGTTCACCGGTTTCATGATGGACATCGCGAGCACGTAGCTAAGAAGGATTGCCAGCATCACCGCGATGGCCGTCAGGAGCAGAAGGATCTCGATGGCGCGCTGCTCGGTTTCCTCGAATTTCCGCTCGAGAAGCCCCAGTCCTATGGCTCCGATGACGTGGCCGAGGGGATCCCGGATCGGCTCATAGGCGGTGAGGTACCAGTCGTCCACGATGTAGCCCGGCCTGATCCAGCGTTCGCCTCCCAGAATCACCCGGTTGTAGACATCCTCCGAGATGAGCGTGCCCACGGCCCGGTCCCCGGATGGGGTGGCGGCGGTGGTGGCGATGCGCTTGCCGCCCAAGAAAATCGAGACGATCGCCACATCGCGTTGCTCGAATGTCTCTTCCCGGTAGAGACTGCTCCTGATCCGATCGACTACCGCGATGCGCCGGTTCAGAAGCTGGCCCGCGCAGAGCACGCCGAGTATCTCTCCGTCGTCGCTCATCACCGGGATAGCCGCGGCCGCCACCAGCCCTTGGGGGGCGTCGCTCCCTTCCCGCATTGTCGTGTGGGGAGTGGAGACCACGTCGATCCGCGCACGCTCCGCCAGTTCCGGGCTCTCCTCGGCCAGATCGGCCTGAGGAAACACCACCGCCGCGGAGACCTCCTTGCGCTGGCGAAGGGCCTGATTCACCATCGCCGCCAAGCCGGGCACGGCGATCCTTTTGCCCCGATTCCTGAGCGGCAACAACAGTTGGCCGCGCACATCGGTGAGCATCAAGAGGTCGAGATCTTCGCTCTGACGGATGGCCTGCATCGGCGTGATCAGACTATCGAGGTCGCCGCGCTGCAAGTTCTCCCGGAGGGCGCGCCGCTGCGCCATCAGCCGGCCTGCATCCGCGATGTGGGAGAGGTATTGACGGTATACCTCCCGCGCCGCACTCAAATCGACCGCCAGAACGTCTTGCAGGCGCGGCAGGGTCCGATGAATGAGGCCGATTCCCATCAGAGCGGACAGGCTGCCGGCCAGGAGCACAACCCCGATGAAACAGAGCAGAAGTCTGACCCGCAGGGTCGTGTTCGCAAACAGCTTGTGGAGGCGATACATGTGAGCGAGGAGAGGAGAATCCCGGAGAATCCGGCCCAGCCGTCTCATCCGCGGCGCCGCCTTGGCGAATAGAGTTGCACGCCGGTAGGTTTACGTCTCTGTCTTGCCGAGTAACCAGTGTGAGGGCGAATCACGGAAGCGCCGGCTAAGGACCGAGTTCTGAGTTTAGCGCGGACCATGGCCCGGCACAAGTTTCGGGAGTGTGCGACAGGGATGGACCGTGCCAGGCGGGTTGCGGCGCCCACGCGCAGCGGAGCTGCACCCGCCAGGTGGGTCCGCTGCCTCACGGTCGCGGTTCCGTGCTGCCACGCGACCCTCAGCACCGAACCGCGACCGTGGGCGGATCTAGACGCAACGCACTTAAGGACAGATCATGGTAGCTGCTTCCTGCCGCTCGTTGCGCGCGCCCGGCGGCAATTGCCGGCGGTGCTACCATACTTCTTAACCACGACATGGGCGATACCCCTTTTGTACACCTGCACTGCCACTCGGACTACTCGCTGCTGGATGGCGCGTGCGGCGTCAGCCAGATAGTGAACACCGTGGCCGAGCAGGGGATGCCGGCCGTGGCGCTGACCGACCACGGGAACCTGTTCGGCGCGGTGCACTTTTACAACGCGGCACGGGAAAAGGGCGTGCAGCCGATCATCGGCTGCGAGGTGTACGTCTCCCAGCAGGGCCACAAGATCCGCTCGGACAAGGACCGCTACAACCACCTGGTGCTGCTGTGCGAGAGCCAGGAAGGCTACCGCAACCTGATCGACCTGGTCTCGACGGCGTACCTGGAGGGCTTCTACTACAAGCCGCGCATGGACAAGGACCTGCTGGCGCGGCACTCCAAGGGGCTGATTGCGCTCTCGGGTTGCCTGCGCGGCGAACTCAACGAGACGCTGCTGGCGGACCACTACGAGGACGCGCGCCGCCTGGCCTACACTTACGACGACATCTTTGGCCGAGGCAACTTCTACCTCGAGCTTCAGAACCACGGCATGGAGCAGGACCAGCGCGCGATTCCGCTGATGGTGCGCCTGGCGCGCGACACCGGCATCCCGCTGGTGGCCACCAACGACTCCCACTACCTGCACCGCGAGGACGCCCGCTCGCACGAAGTCATGCTGTGCATCCAGACGGGCAAGACCATGAGCGATCCGTCGCGCATGAAGTGGCCCACTCCGGACTTCTACCTGAAGCCGCGCGCCGAGATGCTGGCCCTGTTCGGCGATCTGGAGGAGGCCCTGGACCGCACCTGGGAAATCGCCCAGCGCTGCCGCGTGCAGCTCGAGAAGGTCAAGGAGCCATTCCCGCGCTTCGAGGTGCCCGAGGAGCACTCGACGGATTCCTACTTCGAGTACGTCGCGCGCCAGGGATACGAAAAACGGCGCATGCGGATCGACGCGCTGAGCGCGGCGGGCCGGCTAAAACACCACCCCCAGGAATACGCCGAGCGGCTGGATCGGGAAATTCACATGATCCAGCAGATGAAGTTCTCGGGCTACTTCCTGATCGTCTGGGACTTCATCCGCTTCGCCAAGAGCTGCGGAATTCCGGTGGGGCCGGGACGCGGCTCGGCGGCCGGCAGCCTGGTCAGCTACGCCATGGGCATCACGGACATCGATCCGCTCGAGTACGGGCTGCTCTTCGAGCGCTTCCTGAACCCGGAACGCGTCAGCCTGCCGGATATCGACATCGACTTCTGCACGCGGCGGCGCGGCGAAGTGATCCGCTACGTCACCGAGAAGTACGGGCGGGAGCAGGTGGCGCAGATCATCACCATCGGCACGCTGGGGGCGCGAGCGGCCATCAAGGACGTCGGCCGGGTGCTGGACATGAGCTTCGCCGACGTGGACCGCATCACCAAGATGGTCCCCAACGTCCTGAACATTTCGCTGGCGGACGCCATTCGCATGGAGCCGGGGTTCGCCCAGGCCAGCCAGAAGGACCCGCGGGTCGGCGAGGTGCTCGAAGTGGCGCGGCGCCTGGAAGGAATGGCGCGCAACGCCGGAGTCCACGCGGCGGGAGTGGTGATCGCGCCGCAGCCGCTCAAGGAACTGGTGCCGCTGTACCGCACCAACAAGGACGAAATCGTCACCCAGTACGACATGTCCGGCCTGGAGAAGCTCTCGCTCCTCAAGATGGACTTCCTGGGGCTGACCACGCTGACCCTGCTCCACGACGCGGTGGGTCTGATCGAGAAGCTCCGCGGGGTGAAATTGGCGCTGGAGGAGATCCCGCTCAACGACGCCAAGACCTACGAGATCTTCACCCGGGCGCTTACCAGCGGGGTTTTCCAGTTCGAGTCGTCGGGGATGCGGGACATCCTGCGGCGCTACCAGCCCAGCCGGATCGAGGACCTGATCGCACTGAACGCGCTGTACCGGCCCGGGCCCATCCAGGGCGGTATGGTGGACGACTTCATCGAGCGCAAGCACGGGCGGAGGCAGATCACCTACGAGGTCCCGGAGCTGAAGGACCTCCTGGAGGAGACTTACGGCGTCATCGTCTACCAGGAGCAGGTGATGCAGATCGCCAATCGCCTGGCCGGGTACTCGCTGGGTGAAGCCGACCTGCTGCGGCGGGCGATGTCGAAGAAGCAGCCCGAGGAGATGGTCCGGCAGCGCGAGCGGTTCCTCCACGGGGCGCTCGAGCGCGGCCACCCGCGGCGGAAGATCGAAAAGCTGTTCGACCTGATGGAGCAGTTCGCGGGATACGGTTTCAACAAGTCGCACTCGGCGGCCTACGCCTACCTGGCCTACCTCACCGCCTACCTGAAGGCCAACTACCCCATCGATTTCATGGCCGCGCTGCTGACCTCGGAAACCGGCAACACGGACAAGATCGTGAAGTACATCGGGGAGTGCCGCGAGATGGGGATTCGGGTGCTCCCTCCCGACGTCAATTCGAGCCAGTGGAGTTTCACGCCGGATGGAGAAGCCATCCGCTTCGGGCTGGGGGCCATCAAGAGCCTGGGGCAGTCGGGCGTGGAATCGATTCTGGCGGCGCGGCGCGAGGGCGGCCGGTTCAGCTCGTTGTACGATTTCTGCGAGCGCATCGATCTGAGCGCGGTGAACCGGCGGATGATCGAGAGTCTGGTCAAGGCAGGCGCCCTGGATACGCTCGCCCCGGCGCGCTCCCAGCTTTTCGCGGCCGTGGAAGGCGCGATGGAGTCCGGACAGAAGGTTTGGCGCGACCGCCAGACCGGGCAGGCCGGCCTGTTCGCCGAGATGATCGCCGAGCAGCCGGAGGAGCGGCCGCTGCGTCCGGCGCCGGAGTGGACCAGCCAGGAGAGGCTGGCGGGCGAGAAGGAAGTGCTGGGCTTCTACGTCACCGGCCATCCGC
>PLEM01000049.1 GCA_003137035.1 Bryobacterales bacterium
GCTTGAGTTCAAGGAGGCAAAGCAGAACTACCACTTCGAGAAGCTGGCCCGGTACTGTGCCGCGTTATCGAACGAGGGGGGTGGCAGGCTCGTTTTGGGAGTGACCGACAAGCGCCCACGGAAGGTGGTCGGCACTCAGGCTTTCGCGGAGCCGGGCAGGACAGCGGCTGGACTCACCGACCGCCTGCGCATCAAGATCTCATGCGAAGAGCTGCAACATCCGGACGGTCGGGTGCTGGTGTTTCACATTCCGGCGCGTGCGATTGGCATGCCCGTCCAGGATGAGGGCGTCTACTGGTCTCGAGCAGGAGATGAACTCAGGCCGCTCAGTTTCGAAGAACTCCGACGGGTTTTCGAAGAGACGGTCCCGGACTTCTCAGCCGAGCTTCACGACTCGGCCGGCGTCGAGGATCTGGAGGTCGATCTCATCGAGCGTTTTCGCCGGATGTGGCGAAGGAAGTCCGGCCATGCGGGGCTTGACCGTCTCAACCACCGGCAGTTGCTCGAAGACGCGGAACTCCTTGTCGAGGGCAAGGTGACGATCGCCGCACTCATCCTCTTGGGCACCCATGCGGCGCTCGGCAGGTGTCTCCCTCAAGCGGAACTCGTTTTCGAGTACCGTTCGAGCGACGCCTCGATCCCGTTCCAGCAGCGGATGGAGTTTCGCCGCGGGTTTCTCGGAGTCTTGGACGGTGTTTGGGAAGCGATCAATCTCAGGAACGAGCTGCTCCACTACCAGGAAGGGATGTTCATTGGCGATATTGCGGCCTTCAACGAGGCTGTCGTCCGCGAGGCAATCCTGAATGCCGTGGCGCATCGGGACTACCGGCTGCCTGGTTCGATCTTTGTCCGCCAATTTCCACGGCGGCTCGAAATCGTGAGTCCCGGCGGTTTCCCGCCCGGCATCACGCCGGAGAACCTGCTATGGCGGCAATCACCCAGGAACCGCCGCATCGCGGAGAGCTGTGCAAAGTGCGGCTTGGTGGAGCGTTCGGGCCAGGGCGCGAACCGGATGTTTGAGGAATCCATCAAGGAGGGCAAGCCCAGGCCGGATTTCACCGGAACCGACAACTATCAGGTCTCGCTCACGCTTCGGGGCGAGATCCAGAACCCGCAGTTTCTCAGGTTCCTGGAAAAGGTTGGCAAAGAACGGCTCTCGACGTTTACTACGGAGGACCTGCTCATCCTGGACTCGATCCAAAGGGTGGAACCCCTGGCCGCGGAACTCCGGGACCGGCTCCCCCACCTCGTGGAGCAGGGGATTATTGAGAGGATCGGGCGCGGCCGCGGAGTCCGGTTTATTCTCTCCCGCAAGTTCCACAGCTTCCTTGGGAAGCCCGGAGCTTACACGCGCGAGCGGGGTCTGGACCGGGAGACGAACAAGGCTTTGCTCCTGAAGCACATCGTCGAGAACGCGGAGCAAGGCGCCCGTTTGCAGGAGTTGCTCGACGTGCTCCGGCATCTCTCGCGAGATCAGGTCCAAGGCCTGCTCAGAGAACTCAAACGAGACGGCCGGGTCCACCTCACGGGCGCGACCAAGGCCGGCCGCTGGTTTCCCGGAGAAGACCGGGGCCGGATTTCGTAGACTCTGACGCAATTGCGCAATTGCGCGCAAAAAGAAACGCAATCCAGATTGGTATCCGTTGCCTTCTCAAAGACTTACATGTGCTGCTATTCCGGTGGAATCATCGCGCACAGGTCCAAAACAGTGGATGGCGCGCCTACATCACATGGCGGCGATAGGCCAGCGGTAGCGCGATCAAGGCGTCGGCCACAGCGACTCTGAGATGAGGGGCTTCCGGAGCGGAGCCGACAACATCGGTTGCCCGGCAGCCCGGTACAGGCTCCGAGAATGCCAACCTTATGCGGCATATCCTCAGGCAGGCCGACTCGACAGCGGGCGTGGAGTCGCCCTCATGAAGACGTGGGCTCGTAAATCAGCTATGTCCGCCTGAGGCTCTCCTTGCCTTCGTGCTTCCAGAAAGAAATCATGTCGAGTCCCTGGCCCTTGCGCTGGCCGGTGTACTGGCCGAGGTCAAGCATGTAGGCAGCGAAACGCTTCACAGGGCGATCCCGCATGGTGACGCGGGCGATGTGATCGATAGCGTATCCCCTGCAGGTTCCGCTTGTCATGTCGGTCGCCGGGCAGGGGTGGGCCTGTTGAAATTCGCGCGCAGGGGATTATGATTAAGGGTCCATGGCCAATCAGTTTCAGCCGTCGTTCCAGGCCGGTGCCAACCGGCCCANNGATGACTCCGCTGGTCGATGGCCCGCCTCAGAGGTGACGGAGTGAAACGCACCACCGCAGGATACCGGTTTTCACCGAGCGACCTCATCAACTACATCCGCTCGGAGTTCATCACCTGGATGGATCGGTTCGACCTAGATCACCCCGGTGAGGCTGAACCCGATCCGAATACTGAAGAGATGCAGATCGTCCAGGATAAGGGCATCGAGCACGAACGAGACTTCTTGGCGAGCCTGAAGGACGCCGGGCGCGGCGTGACGGACTTCGGCAGCCAGAAGGAACATCTCCAGTCAACCCTTTCCGCGATGCGCCTGGGCAGCGAGATCATCTATCAGGGCTATTTGGAACGGGACGAGTTTGGGGGCTATCCCGATTTCTTGGTCCGGGTGGATTCGCCGTCTTCGTTAGGGTCGTGGTCCTATGAGCCGTGGGACACGAAGCTGGCGCAGCATCCTAAGCCCTACTTCCTGGTTCAGCTTTGTTGCTACGCCGAAATGTTGGAGGCCGTGCAGGGTGTGCGACCACGCCATCTCCGGATAGTGCTTGGAGCGAAAACCGATACCGGACCCGAGACTGCCAACTTCCGAACCGACGATTTCTTTTTCTACTACCGGGCACTCAAAGAGGCGTTTCTGGAACAGCAGCGGGCGTTTGATTCTGCGCAGCGGCCCGAGGTCAACCCGTTCGCCGACCTTGGCCGCTGGGCCGGATACGCTGAGCGCTTTCTGGAAGAGCGGGATGACCTGGCGCTGGTCGCCAACATGCACTCCAGCCAGCGGCGGAAGTTGCGGAAGACCGGCATCGAGACGGTCGCCGCCCTGGCCTCCGCCGACGGAATCCACGTGCCCCGCTTCAATGACGCAACGCTGGACCGGTTGCGTCGGCAGGCCCGGCTCCAGATCTCCTCGCGAGGCAAAGATAGGCCGGATTTTGAGTTGCTCCCCCCGCACAGTGCAGAGCGGCCGTTAGGTCTGTCCCTGCTGCCGCCCGCTTCGGACGGCGACATCTACTTCGACATGGAGGGCTACCCGCTGGTCGATGAGGGCCGTGAATACTTGTTCGGGGCCTGCTTCCGGGAGAAAGGTACGCTGGCGTTCCGCGACTGGTGGGCACATGACCGCCAGGCGGAGAAGAAGGCATTCGAGGGCTTCGTCACGTGGGCGTACGAACGGTGGCAGCGATTCCCGGATCTCCACATCTACCATTACAACCACTACGAAGTGACGGCTCTACGGCGCCTGATGGGGAAATACGGGGCATGTGAGGAAGAGGTCGATGCGATGCTGCGAGGCCGAGTCTTCGTTGACCTCTTCAGAATCGTCCAGCAGGGGCTGCTGATCGGGGAGCCGTCGTATTCGCTCAAGTACGTGGAGCGACTCTATCGGGGCCGCCGTGCAGGCGACGTTGCGACGGCTGGCGAGTCGATGGTCTTTTACCAACGCTGGCTGGTGGCGCAGGACGGCAGTACGCCGTCAACGTCCGCCATTCTGAAGCAGATCCGAGACTACAACGAAGAGGACTGCCGCTCCACCGCGGAATTGGCGGAATGGCTCCGGGACCGCCAGCGTGAGGCGGGCATCGTGCCGGGATCAATGGCGGCGATCGTGTCAACCTCCGACGAGCTTGTGCCGGAGACCGATCTGCAGCGGAGGCGTACGCTCGCGAAGGAGATGCTCGGGGAGCTGCCGGAGAAGTGGCCAGAGGGTCCGGTCGGCGAGCGATACCGGGTTACCCAGTTGTTGGCCTTTCTGCTTGAGTTTCACCGCCGGGAGGAGAAGCCGATCTGGCATCGTCGCTTTGACCGGGAAGTCATGGAAGAGCAGAAGCTGATCGACGATCCGGACTGCCTCGGAGGCTTGGTGCGGACGGCCACGCCTCCACAGCCGCTGCCCAAGCCGAAGCGGTCCACCTCCTACGAGTTCAGGTTTGATCCTCATCAGGAGACCAAGATTCGGCAGGGCGACCACTGCGCCGTCGCCCACAACTGGAAGCAGAAGGCCACAATCCAGGAGCTTGATTTCGATCACGGCAGAGTGGTGCTCTTGATCGGCAACCAGAGCGGAGCGCCACCTGACCGCCTCAGCCTTGCGCCAGACGAACTGACTCTCGGAAAAAAGCTGGCGGAGGCCGTCGAACGGGTGGTAAACCGCTGGCGCGAGCGGGGGGATCTGCCATCCGCGCTCTCCGACTTCCTGTACCGTCGCAGGCCACGCCTGACTGACAATCTGGAAGGTCCAATATTGCCGCCCGACGCCGACATCGTGAACGGGGCGCTGGAGGCGGCCCTCTCCATGCAGGGGACCACGCTCTGCGTGCAAGGGCCGCCGGGCTGCGGAAAAACCTACGTCGGCGCCCGCGTCATCGCCGGGCTGATTAGAGCCAACAAACGGGTTGGGATTGCCTCAAACGGCCACCGGGCCATCAATCTGCTCATGGCGGGAGCGTTCGAGGCTGCGCAGCAGCAGGGTTTGCATCCAAACGCCGCGAAGGTCTGCCAAGACAAAGACGACCTGGAAGGCCTGCCGGGCGGCGTGACGCGTTACAAGAATGGGAAGGACCTGTTTGAGAGTGACCAGTTGCCCCAACTCATCGGCGGCACGGCCTTCGCCT
>PLEM01000531.1 GCA_003137035.1 Bryobacterales bacterium
ATCCGCACCGAGGAGATGCACCGCATCGCCGAGCAGGGAATCGCCGCGCACTGGAAGTACAAGGAGGGCCGCAAGGACGGCGAGGACGATCAGCACATCGCCTGGCTCCGCCACCTGCTGGAGTGGATTCAGGAGATGCGCGATCCGGGCGAGTTCATGTCCACGCTCAAGGTGGACCTTTACCGCGAGGAGGTCTACACCTTCACTCCGCGCGGCAAGGTGATCGTGCTGCCTCGGGAGGCCACTCCCATCGACTTCGCCTACGCCATCCACACCGCGGTGGGACACGGTTGCGTTGGCGCCAAGGTCAATGGCCGCATCGTCCCGCTCAAGTACGAACTGCGCAACGGCGACGTGGTGGAGATTCTCACCCAGCCCGCCCACATGCCCTCCAAGGACTGGCTGGCGCTGGCCCGTACGCCGCGGGCCCGCAACAAGATCAAGACGGTCATCAACGCCACCGAGCGCGCCAAAGCCATCGAGATCGGCGAGAAGTACCTGGAGAAGGAGGCTCGGCGCATTGGCGTCGCCCTGGCCAAGGTAACCAAGGCCGATCTGGAGCGGGTGGCCGCCGAGTACGGATTCGCCAAGGTCGAGGATCTCCACGCCGCACTCGGCTACGGCAAGTTCTCGCCGCGGAAAGTGCTCCAGAAAATCTCGCCGGATACCGTGGACGCCGAACCCGAACCGGGCCGCGGCGGCGAGGGCGCGGCGAAGGCTCAGGGGCCTCCGCCCGGAACGCCCGACACGGCCGACCTGGTGATTCGGGTGAAGGGCATGGACGACCTGCTGGTCTACCGCGCCAAGTGCTGCAACCCGATCCGCGGCGAGTCCATCGTGGGCTACGTCACTCGCGGCAAGGGCGTCGCGGTCCACGCCACCTCATGCTCGAACGTTCAGAACCTGATGTACGAGGTGGAGCGCAGGATCGACGTAGAATGGGCGCGCAGCGCCAGCGAGCCGTTTCCCGTCAAGTTCCTGGTGCATACCACCGACCGCCCCGGGATGCTCAGCGAGTTGACTTCCGTTTTGTTTAACGAGAACAGTAACATCCGCAGCCTGGAGGCCCGGAGCGCCGAGCACGAGGGCGCGGTGGTCGATATGACCGTCGACGTGCGCGACAAGAAGCAGCTCGAGCGCATCGTCTCCGCGATGCGGCGCCTCTCCGGCATCCGGGATATCGAGCGACTCTGAAATGTCCGAGAACCAGCCGAACCCGCCCGCGATCGAGCCCGAGCACATCGCCATCTCCAGGTCCAGCGGCGTCAAAATCGATTGGCGGGACGGCCACCATAGCCACTACGAGTTGCAGTATCTGCGCGACCGCTGCCCCTGCGCCACCTGCAGCGGCGCGCACGGCACGCCGCCGTCCCCCGCCAGCCCGTTCGCGCTCTACAAACCGGCGCTCAAGATCGAGACCGTCGAGCCCGTCGGCAACTACGCCATCCGCATCAAGTGGAACGACGGGCACTCCTCCGGCATATACTCCCACGAGCATTTCCGGCTCATTTGCCCGTGCGAGGAATGCAAGCCGGGCGGGACTAGAGCAGTCTGAAGTTCACTTCGACGCTGGCCTGCACGGCGACTGGTTTGCCGTTGAGCTTGGCGGGGCTGAAGCGCCACTTCTGGACTGCCTCGATGGCCTTCTCGTCGAGGCCTAAGCCGAGGGGCTTGACGACCTTGAAGTTGCGGGGCAGTCCCTGTTCGTCGACCACGATCGACAGAACCACCGTTCCCTGGAACTTCGCTTTGCGCGCTTCCTCGGAGTACTCGGGCTCGATCTTGTAGATGGCAACGGGCGCCGAAACCCCGCCACCCACGCGGTATACGCCGCCGCCGATTCCGCCACCCTCACCCGGACCGTACCCCGGACCCCTCCCTGGACCAATTCCGCCACCGGAGCCCGATCCAATACCGCCGCCCGAACCTGGGCCGTTCGACGGAGGACCGACCTTGGCGAACGGATCACCCCACACCGGCATATTGACGTTCGGAAGCCGGACATCCTCCGGTCCGATCAGGGTGGGTTCCATGAGCAGCTTCGGGTTGGGGTTGTTAACGACTGCCGCCGGAGGAACGAACTGCCGCGCCGCGAACCTGGGCGCCTGCCCCTTGCTGGCCGGCAGCGGCGATTTGTCTCCGCCCCCGCCGCCGCCCTGCTGCTGCTGCGGCTTGGGCTTCAAGTCGGGAGTCCAAGCGGCGAGGTCGGGCGCGACCAGGGCAACGGTCGTCTTGACCGCGTCCCGTACGGTCTTGCTGCCCGCTAACGTGAACATCAGGACCACCGCCGTGACGTGCAGCAACGTCGAGGACAATCCCGCCTGCTTGCCGTACCGGTAGTCACCCCAGATGCTCTTTACGGCCACCGGTTTGGAGGTTACCTGCAGCGGTGGCAGCTTGGGCGGGCGTACGAACTCCCTGATGTTTCGGGTGAACGAGCGGTACCACGGCTCTTCCACCTCGGCAATCAGGAGACGGCTCAGGTGGTCTTCCGCGGTGAGAACTGGAACGTCCGGGACGCCCTGGGGATCGGGGGGGGGTGAGGCTAATCGTTCTGGACCTGGCATCTTCGTGTCGGGGCGCTCTCAAGCCCGCGCACTCAGCAGCTTCAAGCGCCGCCGCTCTCTCTCCCGTATAGACGTCTTAACGGGGACAGATGTTGCAGATTTCTCAACCCGCTCCAAACTGTTTTCTTACCCAAAGTGTAACACATCCCGGCAAACCAGCCCCTTGGACCCGCCCAGCAGGCGTTCAGGCAGCCGTACGCCCGGAATCCAGCCAGGCGCTTGAGATTACGGCCACAGCCGCGATGGCGGCGGTTTCCGAACGCAAGATGTTGGACCCCAGCGATACCGGTGTCCAGCCGGCTTCCCGGGCGCGAACGCGCTCGACGTCGGTGAAGCCGCCCTCGGGGCCAACCAGCAGGCGCACCTCGTCCGAGTTCTGCCGCCGGGCGGGTAGCGCGGCCAGGATCGGGCAGGCGTCGGATTGCTCCTCGAGGAACCAGGAGTAGGAAGCCCCCCCCGCCAGGACGTCACCCAATGCAGCCGGCGGCAGCACTTCCGGCAGGTGCGCCCGCCGCGCCTGCTGGCTGCTCTCGCGCACGATTCTCCGCCAGCGGTCCAATCGTTTCGCGGCCGCCCGCTCCAGCCCCTTTTCGCTGCGCTCGGTGGTGACCGGCAGGACGGCATCTACCCCCAGTTCGGTGGCCTTTTCGAGCGCCCACTCGAAGCGGTCGAACTTGATCAGGGCCAGCAGGAGCGTGAGGCGGACCGGAGGCGCCGGAGCGGCGATCTCCTCGAGAATGCGGAACGAAACGCGGTCCTTGGCGAGCGCGTCGATCTCCGCCAGGTAGACCGAGCGGTTGTCGGAAAGCTCGTAGCGCTGGCCGATTTCAGCGCGCAGAACCCGGCGCAGATGGAGCGCATCCTCGCCCGCCAGTACCGCGCGGGACTGCAGGATGGCATCGACAAAGAACCGGCGGCGCGCCATAAGGTACCGAACCCCGACCGTAAGGGACTGTGAAGAAATCCTGGGGACACGCCTGCGCGCCTCTGCAAACGACCGATTCCCCGAGCCGGGCCCGGAATGTCCCCGGATTCCTTCACAGTCCCGTGAGGGAGCGGCCGGGCGTGTAATAATGTAACTCCTATGATCGCTCACCTGCGCGGCACTCTGTTGGAGAAGCATCCCAATCAGGCCATCGTCGAGGCCGGCGGAGTCGGCTACGAGGTCACCATCCCGATCTCGACCTACGCGGCCCTGCCGGAGGCCGGGGGCGAGGTGCGCCTGCGCATCCATACCCACGTCCGGGAGGACGCGCTGGCCCTGTTCGGCTTCCTCACCCAGGACGAGAAGTTCCTGTTCGAGCGGCTGATTTCGATCAGCGGCATCGGGCCCAAGCTGGCGATCACGGTGCTCTCCGGCCTGGCGGTCGCGGAGCTGATCGCGGCGATCCGCGCCGGCGCGGTGGACCGGTTGGTGCGCATTCCCGGGGTCGGCAAGAAGACCGCCGAGCGCATCGTCCTGGAACTCCGCGAGAAGCTGCCGGCGGCCCCGGCGGAAGCGGCAGCCGCGACGGGCGGGCGCGCCCCGCTCAGTACGCTCGACCAAGACGTACTCTCCGCCCTGATGAACCTGGGCTGCGCACCGGCGGCCGCGGAAACCGCCGTGCGGCAGGCGAAACTCGGGGGTGCCGCCGATTTCGAACCGTTGTTTCGTCGCGCGCTCGACCTGGTGCGCTAAGCTGAAGGGTCATGCAGGAGCGGGGGATCGTCTCGGCGGCGGCGCAGGAAGAGGAGCGGCAGTTCGAAGCCAGCCTCCGCCCGCGCAAGCTGGCCGATTTCACCGGGCAAGCCAAGCTGAAGGAGAACCTGGCCATCGCCATCGAAGCGGCGCGCCGCCGTGGCGACGCCATGGACCACGTGCTGCTCTACGGCCCGCCGGGCCTGGGCAAGACCACGCTGGCTTCCATCATTTCGGTCGAACTGGACACCGCGTTCGAACAGACCTCCGGGCCGATCCTGCAAAAGAAGCTCGATCTGACGGGCGTCCTGAGCCAGATCCGCGCCCGCCAGGTGTTCTTCATCGACGAAATCCATCGCCTGATGCCCGACATCGAGGAGATGCTCTACGCGGCGCTGGAGGATTTCCGCATCGACATCCTGATTGGCGCGGGGCCGGGCGCGCGCACGCACTCGCTGCCGATCCCGCGCTTCACGGCCATCGGCGCAACCACGCGGCAAGGTCTGGTGAGCGCGCCGCTGCGCGGGCGCTTCGGGCTGGTGCTGCGGCTCAATCACTACACGGTCGAGGAATTGACGCAGATTGCGATGCGGTCGGCGAGCCTCCTGGACGTGAGCATCGAGCAACCGGGCGCGCAGGAGATCGCACGGCGCAGCCGCGGCACGCCACGCATTGCCAACCGCCTGCTGCGCCGCGTCCGCGATTACGCCCAGGTGCGCGCCGACGGGCGTGTCACCGAGCAGATCGCAAAGACCGCTCTGGACCTGCTGGAGGTCGACCGCTTCGGGCTCGACGAACTCGATCAGAAGATCATGCTGACCATCCTGGAGAAGTATTCCGGCGGGCCGGTCGGGTTGAACACCATCGCCGCATCCATCGACGAGGAGCCGGATACCATCGAGGAGGTCTACGAGCCCTACCTGCTCCAGATGGGCTTCCTGGACCGCACCCCGCGCGGCCGCGTGGCCACCGACCGCGCCTTCGAGTATTTCGGGCTGCCGCGGAAAATGCGGGACAATCCGCAGAGTACGTTGTTTTGATGAAGACCATCTACCTTTCGCTGGGCTCGAACCTGGGTGATCGGGAGGGATGCCTGCGCGAGGCCATCGCCCGGCTTGGCGCGGCGGGGATCCGGGTCCTGCGCGTTTCCTCTCTGTACGAGACCGAGCCGATGGAGGTGCGCGAGCAGCCCTGGTTCCTGAACCTGGTGGTGGAGGCGGAGACGGACCTTTTCCCGAAGCGATTGCTGGCGCGCACTCAGAGGATTGAGCTCGAGTTGGGCCGGAAGCGGGTGCGGCCCAAAGGCCCGCGCAGCATCGATATCGATATCCTGCTCTACGGCCAATCGGTGATCGAGAGCAACGAGTTGATGGTGCCTCACCCTCGCTTAGCGGAGCGGCGGTTCGTGCTGGAGCCGCTGGCGGAACTCGCGCCCGAACTGCGGCACCCGGTGAATCGCCGCAGCATACGCGAGCTGCTCGCGGCCACGGCAGGCCAAGTGGTCAAACTAAGGGATGCGGGTCGCCAGGACAGCGCCTAGCGCAATCGCGTCCTGCCCTTCCGCCAGGCCGGCGAATCCGGCGATGTAGCGTCCTTTGCGGAAGAAGCACAGGCGGCCGAGGTAGCGGTCGGTGGCTTCAAACGCCTCGTCGGCGACCGTAGCGGGCTTAGTCTCGCCGATCCTGGTTCGCAGCTTCTTCATCACCTCCGCCGCCGCCTCGGGCGAGACTTCCGCAATGATGAACGCCTTGCCGTAGTCGTATTGAGCGATGTAGCCGCGCTTCAGCAGGCGCAGGCCCAGCACGCTCTCCGGGACCAGCCGGACAGATTCGGGTTCGAGCTTGGCGGCGGGGAACCAGGCGATGGTTTCGGGCGGGTCGGTGCGGCCCGCGATCTTCTTTTCGATGGCCAGGCAGAAGGCGCGCAGCACGTCGGGCGCATCCCGGGTGATGGAGATCTCGACGTAGTATTTGTCCTTGACGAAGGTGGCGCGCCGGGGAACGATCTGGCCTGCAGCGCCGAGCTTCTCCATGGGCAAGCGCCGATCGCGGTTGGCGCTGAAGATGCCGTAGGCGGACTCGAAATCGGCCATCTCGGAAACGTCGAACACGATGGTGTCCCCGCCGGATTGGCAGTTGACTCCCACCATCTTCTGGAAGCGATAGATCAGGTAGCCCTCGGCGTTGCCGTCCATGTACTCGAACAGATTGTCGGAGGCGTAGCTGCGCTCGGGTCCCTGCTGGGTCCAGCCGGGGACGAGCGAGCAATTGGGGGTCTGAGCGAGGGCGGCCAGACCGACGGCGAATAACGCTGCAGCGTATCTCATGCGAATGGTCCTTGGGCACGCCAGTCCGCCGTGAGGCGGCCTGCCGCGCGGCTAGCGCTCATGCAAACAATTCTTGCGCACGGCTGAGGCGCTGGGCAACGTGCACGCCAAACGGGCACGTCACCGAGCAGGAAGTACAATCGCCGCAGCGCACCGAGGCTGCTTCTTCGGGCAGTTCCAGGAACCGCTCGCGGCCCAGGGCGAACTGGCCGTAGC
>PLEM01000169.1 GCA_003137035.1 Bryobacterales bacterium
GGAGAATTCACGAGCCTGTTTGGGGCTCTCGAGGTGACGGGGCAAGGATCGCTGCGGAAGCCCGCGCCGCCACCACCCATGCAACCCCAGGGCGCGACCGGAGTGTTTTCCTCCCCCACTCCGCGGACGCAACCGATGCAGCAGTCCTCCGGACCCGGCGAGTACACGCAGTTGTTCGGAGCGCCTCCGATCCCCGGGGGGATGGGCTCTGGCGCCGCCCCACCGCCCGCAGCCGCCCCGCCGCCGCAATTCCCCGGAATGTCTGGCGCGCCACCGATGCAGGCGCCGCAGTATCCCGGAATGCCCGGTGCGCCTCCGATGCAAGCGCCACAGTATCCCGGCATGCAGATGCCCGGCGCGCCCCAGATGCAAGCGCCGCAAGCGCCGGGAATGCAGCCCATGCAGATGCCGATGCAGCAGGCGCCCGGTATGGCGCTTCCAACCGCTCCCCCGGGCGGCTCCAAGGTGCTGCTGATCATCGTCGTGAGCGTACTCGTGATCGCGATCCTGGCGCTGATCCTGTTCTTCATCCTGAAGAAGTGAGCCCGGTGATACTGACCGAGGGCTCGGTCGTCGAGCGGCTGCGCAGAAATCCGGAGTGCAGGCTCGATCCGTACGTGGAGCACGCCGCGTTTCCCCGCGCGCTCGGACCGGCGCGGATTCTCGCCAGCCTGTACCGCGAATACATCGGCATCGCGCGAGAGGCCCGTCTCCCTATGCTGTGCTTCTCCCCGACCTGGCGCGCAAATCCCGAACGGCTGCGCCAGGCTGGGCTGACTCTGGACGTCAACCGCGACGGGGTCCTCTTTGTGAGGCGCATCATCGCGGGTTACGACGGGGTTCTCCTGGGCGGTCTGATGGGGTGTTATGGCGACGCCTACCGGCCCGAGCAAGCGCTCACCACCTCCGAGGCGGCGAGCTTTCATTCCGTGCAGGCCAAAGCGCTCGCGGAGGCTGGCTGCGATTTCCTGTTCGCCGCCACCATGCCCGCGGCGTCGGAGGCCGCCGGAATGGCCGCGGCCATGGCCCAAACCGGCGCGCCGTACCTGCTGAGCTTCATCATCAATGCGCGGGGTGAGCTGCTGGACACGACGCCCCTCCCGGACGTCCTTGCTCTCATCGACGGCTCCGTCCGCCCGGCCCCACTGGGGTACATGGTGAACTGCGTGCATCCCTCGATTATGGCCAGCGCGCTGGAGCGTTGTGATCCGGTTTCCCGAAAGCGTATTCTAGGACTGCAGGCGAACACATCCGCGAAGGATCCCCTGGAACTGGAGGGCTCCGAGCGTCTCGAGTCGGAGGATCCCGAACGGTTCGCCGAGTCGCTGGTGGATCTCCACAGGCGGTTCCGGCTGCCGATCCTGGGCGGCTGCTGCGGCGCCGACGCGCGGCATATACGCGCGCTGGCGGCCCGTCTGGTGGCCTTATGAAGCGTTTCGCCCCATTCTGCCTGGTTCTCTGCGCGCTGCTGGCGGGTTGCCGCTCCGAGCGCGCGGATCGCCGGGCCTGCGGCGCCGCCCCCGCCAAACCCTCCGAGCCGTCGCGCAAAGCGGAGAAATACGCCGTGCTGGTCAACGGCGACACCGAGCCGCGGCACAAGCGGAACATCGCCCGCGCCTACACGACGCTGCGCGCGCTAGGCTTCGAGCCGGCTCACATCTACGTGGTCTCGCCACCGGATCGCCGCTGCGTCCTGCCCCCCGCAACGTTGCGCCTGGCCCCCGCCCCCGACAACTTCTGGCGCGTGATGGACGACCTGGCCGATGCCGTGGCCCAGGGCGATCTCCTGGTGGTTTACGGCACCGGGCACGGCGACACCGACCAGGGCGACAGCCTGCTCGAGTTGCGCAAGGGAGAGTTGTGGCCCGCGGATCTGCGCGAGGAAATCGACGAGTACCGCGGCAACTCCGTCATCGTGATGGATCAGTGTTACTCCGGCGGCTTCGTGGATGCCTTCGACGGAACCCGGAGCCGCGCCATCTTGATCTCGAGCGTCGACCGCCGCCACCTCACCGACTGCACCCAGTTCGCGCGGACCTTCTGGGATTCCTTCCTCCACCCCGAGCTGGCCGACCGCAACGGCGACGGCAAGACCTCCGTGCGCGAGGCCTTCGATGCGGCCTTGAAGGCGCACCAGGAAGCCCTGGCCGGCGTCCCCGAACTCCAATCCAACGGCGCCTACCGCTCCTTCAACGGGTTCGACGACGCGCTGCTGAACTAACCCGGACTTCTCACACAAGATCTACTGCGACGCGCGATGCGCCCATGTCTACTTCGTTGCGCTCGGGCGACGTTCTCGACGTACTGTCAAAGTACGCCTGCGGGCGTCGCCTCTCGCCCGCCTCGTATCCGTGGGCTCCTCACGCGCCTCGTCACGATCCTGCGTGAGAAGTCCGGGTTAAACCTGGCGAGCCTGCGATTCACGCGTCCGGCGCGGGGCTTTCGGGCGCAGCTTCGCCCCGCGAGAATACCTGCTCGCGGATCGCCCACAGCGTTGTCCCGCTCTGACTGAGCGCCAGCGAACCCAGCGCCAACAGGGGCAAGGTGATGACCGTGAACGCGACCAGGGAGAAGCCCGTCGCCTCGGTTTTGTGGACGCGAAACAGCAGCAACCCTACCACGGTGAAGAACTGGAACGTCCCAACATTGGCCGGGGCGTTGGGAATCGCCGTCCCCAGGCGCACCACCAGGAAGACCGCCGAGCCCGCCCAAAACGAAAGCCCGATCCCGTAAGCCAGCATCACGCACCAGAATGCCAGCCCCTGGAGGACCAGGAACAACAGCGAGACGCCGAGCGCTCCGTAGAACGATGGCGAACGTCCAATGGCCCACAACCCCGCGGCGATAGAATCGACCCAGCCGGCCAGCTTCGACCGCCGCCCTTCCTTCGGTTGCCGCGGTCTCTTGACGAAGACAAACACGGCGAACGCCGCCGTCACAACCAGGACGGCTGCGCCCAGCTTATCGGCCGCCCGGTCC
>PLEM01000048.1 GCA_003137035.1 Bryobacterales bacterium
CCGGTCGGTTGGTTCTCGTGGGGCGACGCCGCCAAGCAGTTCGAGCAGGCGCAGAAAAACTCCTCATTGCTCCAGGTCTTCGTGAACACCGTCCTCGGCGAGACCTGGACGATGCTGGGCGAGGCGCCGGACTGGAAGGTGCTGTACGACCGGCGCGAGGATTTGAAGACCGGCATCATCCCACGCGGCGGTCTGTTCCTCACGGCGGGCGCGGACGTCCAGAAGGACCGCATCGAGGTTGAGATCGTTGCCTGGGGGCGCGGAAAAGAGTCGTGGTCCGTCGACTACCGCGTGCTCGAAGGCGACACCTCACGCCCGCAGGTGTGGGATAGGCTCACCGGACTCCTGAACGAAACGTTCACGAGCGCGAGTGGTCTCGAAGTGCCGATCACACAACTGGCGGTGGATTCCGGGTACGCCGCGACGGAGGTCTACCAGTGGGCCAGGAAACAGGGCCATCGTGTGGTCGTTATCAAGGGCGACTCGCGCGCGGCAGCACTTCTGGGCAACCCCGCGCCGATTGAAATCGGACCCCTCGGCGCCAAGATCAAGCGGGGCGTGAAGGTCTGGCCGGTCAACTCCGGCATGGCGAAAGAGGAGTTGTACCGCTGGCTACGCCTCGAACGGCCCACCGACGAGGACCTCCAGCAGGGGCAAACTTTCCCGCCCGGGTACTGCCACTTCCCGCGCTACAGCGAAGAGTACTTCAAGCAGATTACCGCCGAGCAACTGGTCACGAAGATTGTGAAGGGCTACCGGCGTCACGAGTGGCAGAAGATGCGCGAACGCAATGAGGCCCTGGATTGCAGGGTCTACGCTCGGGCGGCGGCGAGCAGGATCGGGCTCGACCGATACCAGGACAAACACTGGCGGGCGATTGAGGACCGCATGGGCGTGCCGAAAGGTCCGGAGAAACCGTCTCCGGCTGCTCCGGCCGCGCCAGCGGGATCGCGCCCGCAGCCACAACCGCGCCAGCCCAGGCGTCGGACGTGGGGCCGGTTCTGAAAGGAGGAGGCCATGGCGTATACGCAGAGTCACTTGGATGCGTTGCAGGAGGCGCTGGCCTCCGGCACGTTGACGGTCACCTTCGAGGGNNTGAACCAGCAGTCCGGTAAGCGCGTTCGGCAGTACCAACTGTCGGGAGCCAAGGGCTTCTAAAGTTGCCGATTTGGTTCGTTAGACCCTTGCCGACCAGTCGAAACCGATTCGCCAGAATGCCGACTGTGGACCATCTGTCCGAGACGGTCAACGCTGGAAAGTGCGAGTCACGAAGTGCCCATCGGAACATCAAAAACGTGTCCTCCTCCACGGCCCTCGCAAATGCGGTTAAACTGGATACTGGCGAAGATTGCTTGTCGTGGCTACCGAACAGCGCGCCGGGGCCACGCTAGTGAAGCTCATTCTATGCCCCCTGACGCCTCGCAGCTTCTTCCCTCTGACGACTCTGGGCGTGTCACGTTTGAGCGATACTGCTACCAAGCCCATATTGCCTTTCCGTTCTGTCTAAATTGCGCCCTTGGCGGCGACGTAGTGTGCGTCGTAGCCGAGCACATCGAAGATATCGCCGTTCAATTCAACACGGGCTGGCGTTTTCTCCAGATCAAAACACGGGACCTTGAGAGGGGGCCCTGGAAGTTAAGAGACCTCACAGCCAAAGGCGGAGGGCTGCACAGTCTCCTTCGCTCGCACCGGATTCTCGACTCTCTTCCAGCTACCCTAGAGCTACACGTTGAAGGAGCTGTTCAACAAAAAGATCTACTGCAGAAGCTGCTAACTGCAGATGGGCGGTGCGACGCCACTCTTTTGGAGAAGTTGGAGAAGTCCTTAAAGATCGACGTCGCTGAATGCGGGGCCTTCGCCAAACGCATTCGCATCGTCCATTCATATCCAACGCGAGAAACCATTCAAGCACAAAACACTCGTTTGCTCGTCAATCATGCGGGGCACCTCCCCGCGTCGGCATTGGACGAGATCTACGACCGTATGTTGATGTTGATCTACGGGGCGATGCAAGCCAAAGTCCTCCCCCATAATTGGAAACATACGTTCCTCACGCGCGGTGTCCTTCGCGGCAAGGCCCAAAACCTCTTCCTGCAGAAGCAGTTGTTAAGGGAGCATTTCCAAACCATCGTGCAGCCACTAACGGCCGCACCCCAGCCGCTTCTGAAGCGTCTCATCGACAACAACGAACAACCTCCCACGATCTTGGAGCAGAAGCTAATCATGGGGGGCGCTTCACCGGACATCATCCAGCACGCTAAGACATTACGCGCTTATGCAAGTCAACGTGAGTATGAGCTCTTGTCCTCTCAAATGTACGAGGATGGTGCGCTCGAAAATGTGCAGATGCGGCTACTCATAAGAGCCCACGGTCTCGTGAATGAACACGGCTCGGGAAGAGCGCCAGCCGCTGCGATATGGAACGCATTGCTGCAGGTGCTCGGTCAGCAATACCCAATTATCGACAACAAAGGTCTCTTCCAAAACGATCCCGACCTGCTCCTAGGTGCCATCTGTGACCTCTCTGATAAGTGTCAAACCGGCTGGGGGATCGCTGATGCGTAAGGAACTGTTTCAGCCGACGGCCGAGGGCGAAGCTCGTCTGCTGCTGTTGATCAATGCATTCACCACATCCAAGAACAGCCTGGAGGGCCGCACGAAACTCGCGAAGTTAGATTTTCTTCTCCGGTACCCTTCCTTCCTACAGCGGGCTCTTTCTATACATGTTCCGAAGGTCATTTTTCCTCAATCTTCGGAGATCGACGAAACCATTGAAACGCGGATGCTGCGTTACAGGTACGGACCTTGGGACCCCGCATATTTCGCTATTCTCGGAAGCCTGATAGGAAGAGGCCTCGTCGTTCCCGTCCCAACGGCAACGGGAATCGGGTACCGCGCTACGTCCACAGGTCAACGCCTAGCGTCTCGGATCGCGTTGACCGAACCGTGGCAAGACGCCGCCCGAGCCGTGAAACTGCTTAAGACGCATTTCGATAAGAGTGGAAGTTGGCTGAAGGATTTCATCTATCAGCATTTTCCCGAAGTCGTCAACAGCTCTTGGGGACAAACGCTATGAGAGCGCGGATTGAAAGTATTCAACTGATCGGGACGAAGAGAGATGTTGAGTTCTCACCAGGGCTGAACATAATCACCGGTCCCATTGCTTCTGGCAAAACGACCCTCATCCGGCTCTGTCACGGGCTTTTCGGAACCGGCTTGGAGAACTTTCCGCTTGAGGTGCGACAACACGTTGCCGCGATTGGCGGCCGACTCGTCCTCGGAGACCATCAGTTTTCCGTCGTACGGCCTTTCACGACAACAAAGAACGCGAAGATAGACATCTCGGGGCTCGGAGCTGCCCTCCGACTTCCTGCTCTCGTCGTTGATGCATCTGCCCCATACACCTACGGGCAGTGGCTTCTTCGCACCCTCGGGTTACCTGATCTGCGGGTCCCGTCGGCTCCGTCCCGTCCCGACAGCGATCTAACGCCCGTATCGATTAACGACTTCTTTCTCTATTGTGTGTTGTCCCAGGAGACAATAGACAACAGCGTATTCGGACATCGGGATCCGTTCAAGAATGTGAAGCGCAAGTACGTGTTTGAGGTGCTTTACGGAATCTACAGCGCGGATGTCTACCGTGTACAGGAACGTCTCCACCAGGTCAACACGGAACTCGGGCAGCTCGCATCGCAGGAGTCTAGCTTTCAACGGATTCTTGCCGGCACACCCTGGGAGAATCGAGCGGTGCTAATTGAGCAGCTACACGGAGCACGGAGCAATCTCGCAGCGATCGAGGAGCGTGCAGTTCAGGCGAATGAAACAGCAAAGGGAACGGACGAGGTGCAGGTTCTTGGGTCTGAGGTGTTGCGACTCGATGAACAAATCGCTTGGGCACAGGTTGAGACTGAACGTGAAGTGGGGAGCGTAGAGCAGTTGAACCGACTAATCAAGCAGTTGGGCTCTCAGAGTAAACGGCTGACCAAGACTATCATCGCGAAGACATATCTCACCGATTTTGAATTCATCCTCTGCCCACGTTGCGGAGCGACAATGGACGAGAGTCGCACTGATCCGGACGTGTGCAGTCTCTGCCTACAAGTTCCAGCGCCCATGCTTGATCGCAAGGATTTCATAAGCGAGCAGGATCGGGTAGCAGCTCAGATCGAAGAGACCGAGGAGCTTTTGGAATCTCACAAGGTGTCGGCTCGAAGCTTAGAACGCCGTCTCATCGACCTAGGGAGAGAGCGAGAACGGGCCGCCCATGAGCTCGACTTCAAGATTCACACATATGTATCGGACTCGGCATCTGCTATCGCGCGGACCGCCAGCGAGCGGCCAGCAGCGTTAGCGCTTATCACGCGACTCGAAGACTACTTGCGACTGTACGACAAGCTAGATAATGTTACTGAAGAGCGCACGCGTCTTGAGTTCGAAAAGGGCGAGTTAGAAGGAACGTTGGAGGTGTTGAAGACTCGGCAGGATGTCTCAGAACAACGAATCAAGGTATTCGAGGAGAATTTCGAGGGCAGTCTAAGGACGCTGGCAGTCCCACGGTTTTCTGAACAACCCCGCTCCGCCCTGGATCGCAAGACATATCTCCCCATTCTCGACGGCAGAAGATTTGACGATCTCAGTTCGCAAGGATTGCAGACACTTGTAAACGTCGCCTACGCAATTGCCCATCAGAAGACGGCGATACAACTGGGCCTAGCGTTGCCGAACATCTTGATGATCGACGGCTTGACGACGAATGTTGGCCAAGAGGGATACGACCTGGAGCGTGTGCATCACGCATATAAGTATCTGATCGCCCTCTCGAAAGAGCTCGGGGACACGCTTCAAATTATTGTGGCCGACGGGAATGTTCCGCCAGAGGCAGATGCGTACGTCCGGCTCCGTCTTTCGGAGGAAGACCGACTCATCCCGTTGCCGACGGAGGCCGAGGAGTCGGAGTAGGCGTAATTGTTGTGACGCGGGCCAGACGTCCCGATCCGGGAAGTTGAAGCAGCCGACCCGCGAAAGACGCGGTGACGTCTACTGAACAGGCGGGCAGCCAACTGGCAACCCAACACTCTGGCAGGCAGAGCAGTTAGATCAAGTTCCCTCGCGTTCCTCCTTTCGATCCGTGTTCAACCTGAACTCATTTTTGACCCGCATCCGGCGCGGCGGGAGTGGTGTGCCCGCGCAGGCTCCCACCCGCCGCGCCAGTGGTTCGCCGTACGAGGGCGCCACGGTTGGCCGGCGGCTGGGCAACTGGGTCACAACGCGCGACGCCATTAACTCCGTCTGGTATCAGAGCGCGGATCAGTTGGTGGCGCGGTCCCGCGACATCATCCGCAAGGACGGGTGGGCATCGAAGGCAGTGGACGAGTGGGTGTGCAACGCCATCGGCACCGGCATCAAGCCGCAGTCGATGCACCCGAAGCTGGCGGTCAAGGAAAAGCTCCAGGCGCTCTGGTCGCTCTGGGCAAACGAGGCGGACGCCGCCGGGATGACCGACATCTACGGCCTGCAGGCGCTCGCGTTCCGGTCGATGGTCGAGGGCGGCGAGTGCTTCGCGCGCAGGCACGACCGCGACCTCCGCGAGGGTCTGAGCGTGCCGCTTCAATTCCAGTTGATCGAAGCGGAGCAGTTGCCATTCTACCTGGCGCGGCCCACGCCGAACACGCCGCAGGGGAACGTCGTGCGCGCGTCCATCGAGTTCGACCCGTCCGGACGCCGCACGGCTTACTACTTCTACAAGCAGCACCCGGGCGAGAGAATCTTCTTCCCCACCGACCTAGAACTGATGCGGGTGCCGGCCGCGGAGGTCATGCATCTGTTCCGGTCGCTCCGGCCTGGCCAATTGCGGGGCGTGCCGTGGATGGCGAACGCGCTGGTGCGCCTGTGGGAACTCGACCAGTACGACGACGCCGAACTGCTGCGGAAGAAGTTCGCCGCTATGATGATGGGCTTCATCACCCGTCAGAATCCGGACGACGCGTTCTTCCCGAATGCTGCGCCGCAGGAAGCAACCGACGCCGGAGGCGTGGCCGGATCGGGCGAGCAGGGCGTCGCGGTGGCGCAACTCGAGGCGGGCACCATGACCGAGTTGGAGCCTGGCGAGGACGTGAAGTTCAGCGAGCCCGCCGATGTCGGCGGGAACTACGAGTCCTTTGAGCGCATTCAGCTACTGCGGATCGCTGCGGGGCTGGGCCTGCCCTACGACATGCTCACCGGCGATCTGTCGAAGACCAGCTATTCGTCGATCCGGGCCGGCATCCTCTCCTTCCGGCGCCTGTGCGAGCAGATCCAGTTTGGCGTCTTCATCTACCAGTTCTGCCGCCCGACCTGGCGCGCGTTCGTGGAGCAGGCGGTGCTGGCGGGCAAGCTTGACGCCCGCGATTACATGGCCAACCGGGACGACTACCTGGCGGTCCAGTGGCACACGCCGAAGTGGGCCTGGGTCGATCCGGAGAAGGACGTCAAGGCCGAGATCATGGCGATTCGCGCTGGCCTGAAGGCGCGGAGCATGTCCATCAACGAGACGGGGATGGACGAGGAAGAGGTGGACGAGCAGATGGCCCGCGACAACGAGCGCGCCGACCGGTTGGGCCTGGTTCTCGACTCCGATCCCAGAAAGACGGATGCGCGCGGCCAGGCGGCGAACATCCTGGATACCGGCGACGGTGCCGAGGCTCCGGACGGCGGCGCGCCAGTCGATTCGCCACCGGAGCCGCCCAAGCCCAAACCTCCGAAGCCGAAGCGCAAGGAGCCTAAGAAATGAAAACGAACTATCTCCCGCACCTTGCGGGACGGGTCTTCGGCGTTCCGCTGCTGATCCAGCCGCAGAAGTTGAGCGTCATTCTCCAGGCAATCGGGCCGCGACTCGGCGTCCTTCCATGCGAGTTCGAAATCGGTGTGACACAGAATCCCCTGGACGGAGGCGACGATCCGGACGAGCTGGACGACGCGGCCCGGAGCCAGAAGCCGTATCTGGTGACCCCGGAGGGCGTTGCGGTCATCGGCGTCTCCGGGACGCTGGTCAAGAAGGCCAGTTGGCTCGATGCCGCGTCCGGACTCCAGTCCTACGAGAGCATCCGCGCGGACTTCCAGGACGCGGTGCGCGATCCGCGCATTCAAGGCATCCTGCTCGACGTAGACTCGCCTGGCGGCGAGGTCGGCGGTCTGTTCGACCTTGCGGACGAGATCTACGGCGCGCGGGCGGAAAAGCCGTGCTTCGCCATCGCGGACGACGATGCGTTCTCTGCGGCGTACGCCATCGCCAGCAGCGCGCAGCGCCTGTTCGTGACGCGCACCGGCGGCGTGGGCAGCGTCGGCGTAATCGCATTGCACCTGGATCAGTCGGGCTTCGACGAGAAGGTCGGCAGGAAGTACACCGCGATCTTTGCGGGCGCCAGGAAGAACGATTTCAACCCGCATGAGGCGTTGTCCAGTTCGGCCAAGGACGAATTGCAGTCCGAAATCGACCGCCTCTACGACATGTTCGTGGGCACGGTCGCGCGCAACCGGGAGATGAAACCGGCGTTGGTCCGGAACACCGAGGCGGGCCTGTACTACGCGGAGAAGGCCATCAGCGCCGGCTTCGCGGACCAGGTCGGAACTTTTGACGATGCGTTGGACGCCGTTCTCGAAGCGGCGACGGCGCGCAAACAAGCTCGCGTGGCGGCGTCTGCCGCAACGCAAATCCCGAAAGGAGAAATGACGATGAGTCAGGAAGTCGAGAAGAACACGGCAGACCCCGCTGCACCGCCGGTGCCCGCCGAAGTGAAACCCCCGGAAGTACCTGCTTCCGCCGCGGCCACGCCGGTGGTTGATGCCGCCGCCATCGAAACTCGCCTGCGCGCGGAGTATGAGGAGATCGCGGTGCTCTGCGCTCTCTCCGGCCATCCCGAACTGGTCGCGGAACTGATCGCGAGCAAGAAGACGGTGGCTCAGGTCCGCGAGCACCTCCTGGCGCTCAAGGCCCAGGAGTCGCAGCGCACGGCGGTGCAATCGCACGTGCAAGGCAGCCCCACCGGCGCGGAAGCGCAGTTGAACTCTGCCGCCCAGCAACTGGCCGCGAGCCGCAATATCCCGTTCGCGCAGGCATACGTGGAGGCGATGAAACTCCACCCCGAGCTTTACCAGCAGTACCTCGCTGAGAAGTCGGCCCCCGCGCGGGCGAACTAGGGCGGCGAGCCAATCCAACCGAAAAGGAGCAATCGATCATGGCTTTCGAAGTCAGTTTGCAAACGGTCTCTGTCCCGGCTAGCGCCGACCTGTCCACGAAGCANNCTCGCGTCGGACGGCGTCATCGCACTCGGCGCCAACGCGCAGGGCCGGCCCTGTGCTTTGGCGTCCTTCCCCGGTCAAATCGCCCGGGTCATGGCAGGCGCGTCGTTCGCGAATGGCGCGCTGCTCGAGGCAGACGCCAACGGCAAGGCGATCACCCAGTCCTCGGGCAAGATCCTGGCGAAGGCACTTGCCGCGGCTGGCGCCGCCGGCGACATCGTCCCGGTGCTGCTGATCCTCCAGCGGTAGAAGCAACCAGAAAAGGAGCAATGAACCATCATGTATACGCCGACTCCCGGTGACGTTCACGTCAATACGCCGCTGACCCAAATCAGCATCGCGTACCTTCAGAGCCAGGACCAGTTTGTGGCCGCGCAGGTCTGCCCCATCATTCCGGTGACCAAGCAGAGCGACCGCTACTACGTCTACAATCGCGGCGACTTCTTCCGCGATCAAATGCAACGCCGCGCGCCCGGCACTCCGGCCGCCAGCGTCGGCTACCGCCTCGACAACACGCCGACCTATTTCGCCGACGTGTGGGGCGAGGCCAAACCCATTCCGGACCAGTTGCGCGGGAACGCCGACGCGGTCCTCAACATGGACCGCGATGCCACGGAGTTCCTCTCGCAGCAGGCGTTGATCCGGCGCGAGAAGATCTTCGCGGCCAACCTGTTCACCACGGGCAAGTGGAACACCGACATGACCGGCGTCGCCGCCGGACCCACCGCCAGCCAGTTTCTTCAGTGGAACGACCCCGCGTCCAACCCCATCGAGGACGTCCGCGCCGGCAAGCTGGCCATCAAGCAGGCCACGGGCTATCCGGCCAACACGCTGGTGCTGTCGGAGCCGGTGTGGCTGAAGCTCATCGACCATCCGGATCTGGTGGACCGCGTGAAGTACGGCCAGACGGCGGGTCGCCCCGCCACGGTCAGCCGCGAGGCTCTGGCCGCGATTCTCGAACTGGACCGCATCCTCGTGATGGGCAGCATTGAGAACACGGCGGCTGAGGGGCAAACCGCCGCGCATTCCTTCATCGGGGCCAAGAGCGCGTTGCTCTGCAACGTCGCGCCGAACCCCGGCCTGCTCACGCCGTCCGCTGCCTACACCTTCTCCTGGACCGGCTATCTCGGTGCGGGCAACGAGGGCAACCGGATCAAGCGGTACCGCTGGGAGATCATCGCCAGCGACATCGTCGAGATCGAGATGGCCTTCGACACCAAGCTGGTGGCGTCCGAACTCGGGTACTTCTTCACTAGCGCAATCGCGTAGTCGAGAGGAGGCATTCGATGGCTTATCGCTCTTTGCCGAAGTTCGACCCTTCGGCCCGATTCCTCGTCACCGCGCGCTTGCCGGTGCTCAACGGCGTCCCCATGAAACCGGGGGAGGCGATGCCGCCTCCTCCGGCCGAACCGGGCCCGACGCGCCTCTACACACGACTGCTGCGGCAGTTGTACGAACTGCGGAAGATCACGATGGTGGTCGAGTCTTCCGCGAATCCTCAAACCAAACATCGGAAGGAGAAACCCACTCATGGGCGCTCAAAAGGTTAAAGGCAAGTTCGCTGCTCCGTTGCTGTCGCAGGGCACCAGCGACCTGAGGTACGCCGACGTCCTGCTCTCGAACGCGGACATCAAGGCTCTCCGCGCGACGCCGAAGACGCTGGTCCCGGCGCCGGGCACGGGCAAGATGCTGGAGTTTCTGTCGGCGGTCGTGATGCTGAAGGCCGGAACCAACGTGCTGGCCGAGGCGACGGCGAACCTGGCGGTCAGATACAAGGACGGGACCAGCGTACAGGTCTCGCAGACCATCGAGACGACCGGTTTCATCGACCAGGCCGCCGACCAGATCACGTATGGGCTGGCGAAGCTCGATCCGATCACCGCTCGAACCGTGGCCGAGAACCAGCCGCTCGTGCTGCATAACCTTGGGGCGGGCGAGTTCACGGGCAACGCCGCCAACGACGCGCTGCTGAAGGTCAAGGTCGCCTACCGCGTCCACACCTTCTAGGGAGGGCCGGCAATGTCTACTCCCTTCGCCGCGCTCAACCAGGCCTGCCTTAAGACGTTTGGCTCTGTCGTCACCTACCAGCGTGCCGCAGGCGGCGCTCCGTTTCCGATCACCGGCGTCCTGCAGAAGGACACCGATGAAGAGCGCCACCAGGATGGGGTATACGTGCGCCTGTTCGTCAATCTAGCCGGCTTCGGCGCGCGGCCGGAAACGGGCGATCTGGCAACCGTCGACGGGACCACCTACACCGTGTTCGAGGTGGCCAGCGATCCGGCTGGCGGAGCCTCGATATCGATGAGAAAGCACGGGTGAGGCTCACATGCCTTCGATTCGGATCTATCAGAAGAAGCAGATCCGGCTGGACCGGCTGAACTTCCGGCAGACGCAGATGTTCAAGATCGGGAACGTCGGCGTGGCGGCGGTCAAGAACCGCCTCGCGGCAGCGGAAGGTCCGACCGACTCCTCCGCGAAGCCCCTCACCAAGCGATACGCCATCCGGAAAACGAAGCTGGGGAAAGGCAACCGCCGCAACCTGATGCTCACCGGCGACATGCAGCGGAACTTCCAGGTCCGGACGGTCAGCGAGAACAAGGCGAAGGCCAGCAACTCCACGCGCAAGGACAGGATCAAGGCGTGGATCACCAACAAGATCGAGCCGTGGATCGTGTTCTCGCCGAGGAACAGAACCGCCGTGCTCGACGCCACGAATCGAATCCTGATCGAGAACAAATCGCGCCTGTTGCTGGAGAAGTCCCTTGGCGGTAAGCAACTATGATCGACCCTTCTGAAATCGTCAACAACCTGGTCGGGATGCTGCGCGACATCCCGGCGCTGGTGACCGAGGTGGGTAGCGACCCGACGCGCATTTATGCGTACCACGACTCTTACCCGAAGAACATCAGCCTCACCCACGCTCTCCACCAGATGGCGTCGCCCTCGATCATGGTCGTCTGGCAGGGGACGCAGCCGGGCGCGTTCGGCGGCGTGGACGTGTGGAAGCACCAGATCACGTTGTTCCTGCGCGCCAAGGAGGAAACGACCGTTGGCACCGCCTACTACCGGCTGTTTCGTTTGATCGTCAAGGGCGTGCCGACCGGGGCGGGGATCGCCCTCGAAAACGCCACCGTCCACCCGTCCTGCAACGCGATGGACCTGCCCACGATTCAGCGGCAGACAGATGCGGAGGGCCTGGACTACTTCGAAGTGCCGCTTTCATTCACCGAAATGGGGGACGACTGAGATGGAGAAGGTATGGTTGGTGCCGCCGTGGGGCCTGGGCGAACCCATGGAGGTCGATGCGACGCCCGACGTTCTGACGCCGTTGTTAGTCGCTGGCTACAGCCAATGCGATCCGCCGGCCAACACTCAGGAGGTAACGACGCATGTCGACGACTAGACTGCAAGAAGTACTGATCTGCTTCGGCTTCGGCAAGCAGACCGATATCGCGACCGCCAATCTGGTCGCGGCGATGTGGCGCCTGAAGAAGCTCAACGCCCAACTCGCAAACCCGAAACTGAACACGGAGAACGACGCCGAGGAGTATGGCAAGGGCCATGAGTTCGCGACCCAGACGTTCAAAACGTCCTGGGACACGGGCGGCACGCTCGAAAAGTACCTGAGCGCGGAGATGGCTGCGTGGGCCATGACGTTCGGGCTGGGCAAGGTCGTGAAGTCGGGCACGACGCCCAACTGGATCTACACCTGCACTCCGCTGATCCCGGCGAACGGCGACGCGACNNNNTTGGCTCCGGGCCGGGCCGCGCCAACAGCAAGATCAACGTCGAGTTCCACGGCAGCGGGAAACTGACGGAGCCTTCCGCGATCACCATGCCCGCCGCGACGGTGGAGAAGCTCCTGCCGTCCGCGTCACTGACGCTCACGATCAACGGCGTTGACTACGTGACGAGCAAGAACATCGTCTCGCTCGAAACGTC
>PLEM01000243.1:0-19655 GCA_003137035.1 Bryobacterales bacterium
AGGTTGCACGGCTCGGCGGGCCAACCTGCTGCTGGGGCGGACTGGCCGCGCGTTTTGGCAAGACGAATCCTACGATCATTGGGTGCGCCAACCGGAGGAACTGGAGAAGATCGTCCGCTACATTGAGCGGAACCCGGTTCAAGCCGGCCTGGTGAAGGTTCCCGAGGACTGGCGGTGGTCCAGCGCGTGGCAGGCGAAAGCGCCTGCCCCACAAAAACACTAGAACACCACAAAACTAAAACATCACGCCGAGCAGGATCTCCACCTGATCGAGTTTGGAGGTCAGGATTGAGTCGACTGCGACGAAACTCTGGGAGCGCCAGCGCGTGTAGCGCGCCTCGGGAACGAAACGAAGATGCCGGCGGCCGAAATCGAAACCCGCGCCTGTGGCGAAGCCAGCCGTCGTGGGATGCACCAGGTCGGGGGTCTCGTTGGAGACACTGTGGAAGTGCTGGATAACGCGATTGGCATCGCGGCCCGTGGTGTCGAACCCCTGGGCGATCCCACTGACGTGGTTGAAGGTGGGGCCGGCGGCCACGAAGAGATGGAGGAAGGGCACGCGGTACTTGACGAGGACCGGGAACTCCCACCGGCTCGCCGCCGTGCTCTGGCTATAGACTCGCGGGCCGCTGGACACCGACGAGGTGTCGACGAAGGTTCCGTAGTTGAGCCGCGTGTAAAGGACATCGCCCGCGACTGCGAGTCTGAGAGGAAGTCGAAGCTCGACGCTTGGGCCGACGGTGTAGCGCTTGGTTTTCGAGAAGGATCGCTCGAGATCCCAGGCGTCGCTGGTATGGAACATCGCCGTGACGGGCGCTCCGGCCTTCACTCCAACTGAGAATCGCTGCGCGTGCAGGCCGAGCGCCAGTAGAGGAATCAGCGCAAAGAGCCGGCGCATAGCGACGCCGCTCAAACCGGCGGTGCGATGATGCGCGATTGAAAGGGCAGGTAGGCGGCGCCGAACAATCCGGCCTCGTTGCCGAGGGTCGCCTTTTCGATACGCGTGGTGGTGTTGCGGAACACGAAGGAGCGGCGCTGGAGCTCGTCGAACATGGCGGGGGCGAACAGATCCCAGGCGGGAAGGACGCCACCGCTGAGAAGATAGAGCGGGAAGTTGAAGATGTTGACCAGCGTGGCCAGCGCGATGCCGAGAGCGCTGCCCATCCTCTCGAAGACTACCTGGGCCTTGAGGTTGCCGGCGAGCGCCATCTCGCAGACGTCCTTGGCCGACGGGTTCTCTCCTAGGCCCATCATCCTGGCCATGGCGGTGACGGCGGTGGCGGAAGCGTGTTTCTCGAGGCAGCCGTTATTGCCGCAGGCGCACGGATTGCCGCCCGGGATTACGGTCATGTGCCCGAGTTCGCCGGCCATCCCGACGAAGCCGTGAAGCACCTTCCGGTCCGAGATAATGCCGCCGCCGATGCCGGTGCCGAGCGTGAGCAGAACCAGGTCGTCGACATCGCGGCCCGCGCCCATCCACTTCTCGCCCAGCGCCGCCGCGTTGGCGTCGTTCTCGAGCAGGACCGGGGCGTGGAGCAGGCGTTCGATCTCATCGCGGATGGCGAAGTTCTCGAAGCCGGGCAGGTTGGGCGACTCGGTGATGATGCCCTTCTCGATGACGATGATCCCGGGCGTGCCGATGCCGATGCCGGCCAGATGTTCGGCGCCGCCGCTCGAGCGCAGCCTCACGATGGAGGCCACAATGTCGGCGACGACAGCATCCCGCCCGGCCGAAAGTTTGGTGGCTCCTTCCACTTTCTCGATCATCGTTCCACCGTGGCCAATGGCCGCCGCGCGGAGGTTGGTACCCCCCAGATCGACTCCAATCGAATATTCGCCCATGCGCACGAATGATAGCAGATCGAGGCCGCCAGAGACCAATGCGGTATCATATTTTGAACGGTTGTGAACCAGAACTACTTACGATCGGTTTTGGACGAGGGACGGTTCGTCTGCTCCGCGGAATTGGTGCTCGGCCGGGACCACACGGTGAGCGAGGCGGAGGAGTTCGTGAAGGCGGCGTCCCAGCAAGCGGACGGGATCAAGGTTCTGAGCCTGACGGATCTGCCGGGCGGCAACCCGGCTTTGCCCCCGGAGGCCTTCGCGGCCTCGGTGATCGATCATGGTCTCACGCCGATTGCGCACCTCACCGGCAAGGACGGCAACCGCTCCTTGCTGGAAGGTCGCCTGCACGCTCTGGCGCGATTGGGCGCGGCCAACATTCTGGCGCTGACCGGAGACGCGCAGAAGGACGGGTTCCAGGGGAAAGCCAAGCCGGTCCACGATCTGGATTCCGCTCTGATCCTGCGGCTGATCCGGGCCCTGCGCAGCGGTTTGGAGTACAGGCTAGGATCGCGCACGATCCAAACCACACCTTTTGAGTTCTTCCCGGGAGCGGTAGTGAATCCGTTCAAGGTGCGGGAGCCGGATCTGATGATGCAGCTCTACAAGCTGGAACTGAAGATCGCGGCGGGCGCGCGGTTCATCGTCACGCAGATCGGCTTCAATATCCGCAAGCTGGACGAGCTGAAGCAGTACATGCGGCGGGAGGGACTGGGGCGCGTTCCGGTGCTGGCCAACGTGTACGTCCCGACGGCCACCATCGCCCGGATGATGCAGAGCGGCGAACTGGCGGGTTGCGTGGTGAGCGACGAACTGGTCCGGCGGCTGGAGAAGGAGAAGAAGCCGCAGCGGCTGGAACGCGCCGCGTTGATGGTGGCGGCGGTGAAGGACCTGGGCTTCGCCGGGGCGCACATCGGGGGCTTCGCGCTTTCGCACGGCGACTTCCTGAAGATTCTGGAGCGTGCCGCGGCGATTGGCGGCGACTGGCGGCAGCGGATGGACGAACTGGTCTTTGCGAATCCGAACGAGTTCTATCTGCTTCCGCCCGCCGGCGATGGCCTCAGCGATCCGAGCGGTAGCTACCAGGTTGCCGAGACCCGGCGGCGGCCATCCTTGAACCAGCGCGTCGCGCGCGTGGTCCATCGCCACCTGATCGCGGAGGGTTCTCTGGGCGCCCGGTTCTTCGGGAAGCGGCTGCAACAGCCTGCGGCTGGCGATGCCTGGCGGCGCAGCCTGTGGTGCCGGCTGCTGGAACCGTCGTCTCTGTACCGGAAGTGGGCGCTGGGCTGCGCCAGTTGCGGCGACTGCATCCAGGAGCACTTGGATTACGTGGGCTGCTCGATGCGGTGGTGCTACAAGGAATTGCGTAACGGGCCATGCGGCGGCTCGCGCGTCGACGGGAGTTGCGAGGCTCGTCCCGAACTGCCCTGCATCTGGAACCAGGTCTACCTCGGCGCGCGGGCGTTGGGCGACGACCCCAGGAAGTTCGCGCGCACGCTGGTTCCGCCCAGAGACTGGCGCCTGGACCGTACCAACGCGCTGGCGAACCGGATGGCGGGCCTGGACAACCTCCCGAAAAGAGTGCAGCTTCAGGCGGACGAGAACAAACAGGAAGAGAAATGATCCTCATCGGCGAACTCATCAATTGCACCCGGAAGAAAGTGGGTGCGGCAGCGGAGAAGAAAGACGCGGATTTCATCAAGGACGTCGCGCTGAAGCAGGTGGCTGCCGGGGCGCAGATGTTGGACGTCAATGGCGGGCTGCCGGGACGCGAAGTGGAATGCCTGTCGTGGCTGGTGGGAATTGTGCAGGAGGCGACCGAACTGCCCCTGTCGCTCGACAGCTCCGATCCCGATGCCCTGCGCGCCGCCCTCCCGCTGTG
The DNA here is from genome assembly GCA_003137035.1 of Bryobacterales bacterium. Classification (GTDB taxonomy): domain Bacteria; phylum Acidobacteriota; class Terriglobia; order Bryobacterales; family Bryobacteraceae; genus Fen-330. The sequence continues at coordinate 3,725 of PLEM01000243.1, forward strand.
CCAGCGGCGGCCGCTGATCAATTCCATCACGGACGAACCGGCGCGGCTCAACGCGGTGCTTCCGCTGCTGCGGGAATACAAGGCGCAAGTGATCGCGCTCTGCATGGGCGAATCGGGCACTCCCACCGGCGTGGACGACCGGCTGGAGACCGCCTGCCGCCTGGTGGACCGCCTGACGGGGGAAGGCGTCGCGGTCGAGGACATTTTCGTGGACCCCTGCGTGTTGCCGATCTCCACCGGCCCCGAGCACGGCCCCGCGATTCTGGAGGCGGTCGGCCGGATCGCCGGGCGATACCCCGGGGTCCACATCAGCGCGGGATTGAGCAACGTCTCCTACGGCCTTCCGGTGCGAAAACTGGTGAACGAAGTCTTCCTGATGCTGTTGATGGCGCGGGGGCTGGATGCGGCCATCGTCGATCCGTGCGACCGGCAGTTGATGGCCAACGTGGCGGCCGCGGAAGCGCTGCTGGGCCGCGACGAGTACTGCGTCGAGTACCTGCGCGCCTACCGGCAAGGCAAGCTGGAAGCTCCCCCGGCTTGACCTCGAGTAGCGCCGGCGCTACCGGCTTGTGCAGCGGGACTGCCCGGGTTTCTTCTGGCGCGTGATGTATGAGAATGGCATCCTCTTGAAGCGCACCACCGCCCGAGGTTTCCAAGTCGGAGCAGTGGAGCTTCGGCAACATCGTGTTCTTCGACAACCTCGCGCACTGCGGCATCGTAAACTCGCGCGCGGATTTCTACCATGCCGAGTCCTCCAAGGGAACCAACCTGTCGCGGTTCGAACCGTATTGGCGTTCCAAGGTTTGCGGGGTTCGCAAGTTGGCGCGTTAGGAGTTCGGGACCAGCGCGAAGGGGCGCACTGGCGAGCCGGTGCCGCCGCGGATCTTCAGAGGCGCCGCAACGAAGACGAACGTGTAGACGCGCTCGCGGGCGATTTCCTCCAGGTTCAGCGCCTCCAGAATGTGTATGCCGCATTCGACCAGCAGGTGGACATGCACGGGGAGGGAAGGCGCCGGCACTTTCTCGAAAGTGGCGGTGTCCGATCCCACGGCGAAGACGCCGCGCTCGCTCAGCCAGCGCGCGCCCTCCAGCTCCGGCCCGGGGCTGCGCACTTCGTTGAGATAGCGCTGAGGGTCGTTCCAATACTGCGCCCACCCGGTGCGAAGCAGAACCACGTCGCCACGCTCGATGGTCGCCTGCTGTGCGCGTGCGGCCGCCTCCAGCCGCTCCGGCGTGATCGCGAAATCCACCGGAAGCGCTTCGACGCCCTCCGCGCCCGCAACATCCAGCAGCACGCCTCGGCGCAGCAGCAGACCCACGGTGTCGATCGACAGATGGCCGATGCCGCCGCTGTAGGACTGGACGCCCGCGGCCTCGACGCCCCCGTGCAGCTTGCCGCCGCACGAAAAGTGGCACAGCGCGTCGATGTGCGTGCCCAGATGGCCTCCCATCCCGAGCGCTTCCGCGGCCGAGCTGACCTCGCCCGGCAGGACGTAATCGCCGTGCTTCCGCGTCAGGCTGAACAGGAACGGCGGATGCGTGGGATAGTGCGGCATTCCCACGAAGTACGGCTGGGCCAGATCGTAGGCGCGCGCGTCGCGGAGCAGCTTCAACAACTCTTGCATGACTATTGGATGGGGGCGTCCTTGGCCCGGTTCCACTCGGAGAACGAGCCGTCGTAGAGGCGAACGTCGTAGCCCAGGTGCTTGAGAGTTACATAGGCGTGGGTCGCCTGGACGCCGGTGTTGCAGTAGGTGACGATGGTGCGGCCGTGGGCCACGCCCACCGCCTGATAGATGCGTTCGACCTCGGCCAGCGGCCGCAGCGTGGGCATCTCCCGGCTCACGATGGTATCCGGCCAGAAGACGTTCACCGCGCCGGGAATGTGCCCCTTGCGGAAATCTTCCGGCGAGCGCGAGTCGAGAATCACGACGTCGGAGGAGGGAACGTTCGCCGCCACCCACGAGAGGTCGCGCATCTGGTCGAGCCCCACCACCGCATCGGGCCGGATGCGCGGCGTGAGCCTTCCCTGCCGCGCGGCGGGTTCTTCCGTCGAGAGGGAGCGGTTTTCGGCTCGCCATTTCTCGAGACCGCCATCAAGGAGCGCGGCGTGCCCGCCATGGCCGAGGTAGTCGAGCGTGAACCACGCGCGGGTGGCGCTCAGCAGCAGCGTGTCGCCGTACAGCACCACGCGGGAATCGTCGCTCACGCCGCAGCGCTCAAAAAGCCGCTTGAGGTCCACCACCGGCGGCAGCTCGTTGGCGACTCCTTCGCGGATCGTTACCAATTCGCTCCAGGGAACGAAAACCGCGCCGGGGATGTGCCCCGCGTCATAGTGGGCGCGATCTCGCGCGACGTGCAGCAGGACCATACTCCGGTCTTTCAGATGGCCCGCCAGCCAGTCGGTCGACACCAGCATCTCCGAACGCGGTCCGCCGGCGGCGCCCACCGCGAGGAATCCGGCAGCGCCCGCGATCGTCAGCAATTCCCTTGGGTCCATGGTTTCCCTATAATAACCTGAGCAACCATGACCAATCGACGACAGTTCCTGATGACGGCGACGGCCGGCTCGATCGCCACCCGGCAGGCCTCCGGCGCCGCCGCAGACCGGCCCCTCATCCGCCCCCCCGCGCTTCGCCCGGGCGACACGGTGGGACTGATCACGCCCGGCGCCTACGTTTCAGACCCCGACCGCCTGGCGCTGGCCGCCCGCACGGTCAAGTTCTTCGACCTGCGCATGAAGCTCGGCAGGAACGTCGGCAAGCGTCTAGGCTACCTCGGCGGAACCGACCAGGAACGCCTCGACGACCTTCACGAAATGTTTCGCGATCCCGAAGTGAAGGCGGTGTGGGCCATCCGCGGCGGTCACGGTTCGACGCACCTTCTGGACCGCATCGATTACGGCCTGGTGCGGAACAACCCGAAGATCTTTCTCGGGTACAGCGACATCACCGCCTTGCACCTGGGGATACAGAAGCACGCGGGGATGGTCACTTTCCATGGCCCCATCGTGCTGGCGGATTTCAGCGCGTACACTCAAGCCGCATTCCGCCGCGCGCTGTTCTCAAGCGCTCCGTTGGGCCCGGTGACGAATCCGCCGGAGACGAATTCGCTCCGGCCGGCGCATCCGTTGCGCACGGTGCGTCCCGGCAAAGCGCGCGGCCGGCTCTCCGGCGGCAACCTGAGTCTCATCTCGAGGACGTTGGGCACACCCTACGAGATCGAAACCAGCGGCCGAATCCTGTTGCTCGAGGACGTCGACGAGCAGCCATACGCCATCGATGGCATGCTCACGCAGTTGCGCCTGGCGGGTAAGCTGCGGACGGCAGCCGGGATCGTTTTCGGCGAGTGCCACGACTGCCGCCCGCGCGAATTCCAGCCGGCCTTCGAGTCCACGCTCTCCTTGGGCGAAATATTGGATGAAATCCTCGGAAAGCTCGGCATACCGGTGCTCTCGGGCCTCACCATTGGCCACACCGGCGNNACGCTCCCGCTCGGCGCGGTGGCGACGCTCGATGCGGAGAAGGGCGAGCTGGTAATCGAAGAAGCTGGAACCGCACCCGCGTAGCGGCGGGGTCACCGAATCAGCCCGCGGCCCTCCCAGCCGTCCGCTGTTTCTCGGCGACGCCGAGTTGCTGCATCATTCCCAGCGCGTCCCAGTTGGAGTAAGCCTCCACGAACTTCCCGCCGGCGATGCGCACAGTCGTGGTCCCGGTGAGCACCACCTGTTTGCCGGTTGGAGGTATACCGCGCAACTCGCCTCGCTGAGTGCCGCGAACCGACCAGCGGATGACGCAGCGGTCTCCATCGATCAGCAGATCCTCGATGTTGAAGCGCGTGTCGGGGAACGCGGNNACGGACTCCGGACCTCTCCCGAAGTCCGGACTGCTAGGGTCATGCTCGATGAAGTTGGCGCCGAAGAGCTCGTCGATCGCCGCGAAGTTGCGGTTGTTCCACACCTCTTCGATGTAACGCCGACACAAGTCCTTATTGCCTTCTGACATGGGATTGCCTCCTCTGACTGACTTTCTGATGGAGCGATGCACGCCCAGGCGCTCGCTCGCTGGGTTCGATTATATGCCGAACCGCGCCAGGTGGGCGTGTTAAATCTGTCTCCGCTGCGATTCTCAGCGGATGCGAATCTTCACGCAGCGTATAATGCCGAATAGCGGGAGGTTATCGAGAATGCGCAGGTTCGGCGTTTTGGCAAGATGCTTGCTGGTGCTGCTGGCGGCCTCGGTCGCCGCGCGCGAAGCGGCAGCCGACCAGCGCCTGAACCGCGCGGCGCGCCACGCGCTGCACAACGGCTGGATTTTTGTGCACCTGGAGGGGCCGCCCGCGATGCTGGGCTTTCAGCACGGATACCTGCTGGCGCCGGAAATCCAGGACGCCCAGCGCGTGATCTCCCTGGTGCTCGAGCACGACACCGGCAAGCCCTGGAAGTTTTTCCGCGACGCGGCCAGGGACGCCTTCTGGCCGCGCGTCGAGACCCAGTATCGCGAAGAACTGCAGGGCATCGCCGAAGGCTTGAGCGCGCGCGGCGTGCCGCTGGATGTGTGGGACGTCACCGCGCTGAACGCCTGGCTCGAGTTCTCCCCTTATTACTTCAAGTGGTGGGAGAAGGAGCACCAGGTTGCGCAACCGGCGAAGGTCACCGCGCGCGAGCATTGCAGCGCCTTCGTGGCCACCGGAAGCTACACCAAGGATGGCAGGGTCGTCATCGGCCACAATGCCTGGACCGGCTACATGGAGGGCGCACGCTGGAACATCGTCTTCGACATTCTGCCGCGGCAGGGACACCGCATCCTGATGGACGGCTATCCCGGCCTGATCCACAGCGCCGACGATTTCGGAATTAACGCCGCGGGAATCATGATTACCGAGACCACCATCTCGCAGTTCAACGGATTCGACCCGAAGGGCGTGCCCGAGTTCGTTCGCGCGCGCAAGGCGATGCAGTACGCCGGCTCCATCGACGACTTCGCGCGCATCATGAAGGAAGGCAACAACGGAGGCTATGCCAACAACTGGCTGGTGGCCGACCGCAAGACCAACGAGATCGCCAGCCTCGAGATGGGCCTCAAGAACGTGACGCTCCAGCGCACGAAGGACGGCTACTTCGCGGGGGCGAATTTCCCGGTCGACGACAAGCTGACGCGGGAGGAGACCAGCTTCGACCGCAGCGACCGCTCCCTCAGTCCCAACGCCCGCCGCATCCGCTGGGACCAGTTGATGGAAGAGAACAAGGGCAAGATCGATGTCGCGGCGGCCGAGCGCTTCCTCTCGGATCACTACGACACCTTCGACCAGAAGCCCGAGCCGAACGAGCGGACACTGTGCGGGCACAACGAGCTCTCCCCGCGCGGGATGAAACCCTGGCAGCCTCCATACGGGCCCGCCGGAGCCGTGCAAGCCAAGGTGGCCGACGCGACGCTAGCCGAGCGCATGGCATTCGTGGCCGCGATGGGCCACTCCTGCGGCATCAGCTTCAGAGCCGCCCCGCACCTCCGAGCGCACCCCGAATTCGCCTGGCAGAAGCACTACCTCCACGACCTGGTCGCGCACCCCTGGACCGAGTTCCGGGCGGGGAAGTGAGCCCGGCGCTCTACTGCGAATGAAAGGCTTCCATGGCAGCGGACGGCTTGGCCGAGATCGTCAATAAGCTGACGGCAGAGGAGCAGGCCGCCGTCCGGGAGTTCGTTGAATTCCTCAGGCATCGGACTGCACCGCAGCAGGGTCCGTTCCTCGAGGCCATCGGCGAGTTCATCGACGAGCATCCGGAGCTCCTGCGCCGCCTCGCTCAGTGACCTGCTATCCCACCGTCGAAGAGGTCCTCTCAGCCCACGTCCGTTTGATCGCTCGATTTGGCGGTTCAGCGGGCCTCCGTGACTTGGGGGCTCTGGAATCGGCGTTGGCACGCCCGCGGAGCGGCTACTACCAGGACCTGATTCAGGAGGCGGCCGCCTTGTGGGAAAGCCTCTCCCAGAATCATCCCTTCGTGGATGGGAACGAGCGCGTTGCCGTCACCGTCACGGCTGGCTTTCTGCGAGTGAACGGTTACCGGCTGGAGTTCGAGGACGATGCCGCCTACGCCTTCCTCCTCGGTTTGTACGAGAGCGGCCGGTTCCAATTCGCGGAACTGGAGAGGGACTTACAGAACTCTTGGAAACCGCTCCCTTGCGGTCGCGGCTCGGAAACGGAGCGCTGTTTCTCGACGGGTTACCGAGCTGCGCGCGTCAGCAAGCGGACCTTCTACGAATTCCGCAGGTCCCTCTGGAGAGTTGGCTGCGACTACATGCCAGCCGGTGACTGCGGCGCCTGGCCCTGGAACGCGCGAAGCGCCGCGGCTTCGTCGTCGAACGACTCGAACATGCCCTCCAGTTTGGTGATCTGGAGCAGGTCGCGAATCCTCTGAGGAACGCTGGCGAGCTTGAGCTCGCCCCACAGCGGTTTCGAGATTCCCGCGGTCAAAACGGCTCTCGGTCTGAGGAGGCTGGGGTCGGTGTGGCACTTCGGGCAAACGCGATCCTTGCCCTTCGAGAATCTGGTGTCGCATTTCGCGCAGATCACCTCGATCACGGCCGCTATGATCCCACCCAGTGCGGCGCTGTCTATGTAGGACACGTCTTTGAAGTTCAGGAGAATCCTGTTCCTTCCTTGGGCGACGCAGTCCCGGATCGTCTCCAGGAACAGCTCGGATTCACCCGCGCCCGCAATCCGTCGCGGAAGATCGATCACCGTCACATCACCGAGCTCACGCAGCTCGAATGCCATGTCCCCTATTGTCGCAACAATCGGTCCCCTTGGAGTTTCGGGAACAGGCGGCGTCAAGGTGCAAGCCTCCACCCCTCAGGGATTGTCGTTTGCGGGCGGTCCTCGGGGCGGAAGGCTTCCTCGGCCCGGCGCTGAACATAGGCTCGAATATCCCGAGGCCAGTGCAGAATCAGATCCTCAAACTTCGCGCGGTTAACGGCGTAGAGGGCGCGGGTAGCTTCCTCATAGCCGGGGAGGTTACCAGCCATCGCCGTCATGAACCGGCCGACCGCCTCCCTTGCCAGGCGCGCGCGCTGCTCGCCGGGCTCCCGTTTTCTCGCCTGATCCACCAGGCGGCGGAGCGCTGCCGAGGCCCCGTTCGGCTGTTGTTCGAGCCAAGCCCAGTGGCGGGGAAGCAGCGAGATCTCCCGTGAAACCACGCCCAGCTTCGGACGGCCCGGCCCGGATCGAGGCCGCGCCGGCAAAGCACGCGCCACGACCTGGTTCAGGGCGCCCCGCAGGTCGAAATCCACCTGTCGACCGCTTTGCTCCTCGAAGATCAGAAACAGAGTGCTCGCATTCTGATCAAACTCCGCCTTCACTATCGGGAGTATGGACTCGAGCGGCCCAGAGGCGATGAGTGTTTCGCCGACGAACGCGGCATAGATTGGTTGCTCTTCCATCAGCTCCATTTTACCCGGATAATATTTGTGTGTCAATATAGCCTGGGTAAAATTAATATGCTATGGAAAACAGAGTGTTGGCGCGGCGTGTGGTGGCCCTCCCCTCGGTTGCTGAGACCCGAAACTCTAATTCTTAATATATTAGTTGACAGCCGCCCCGATCTGCTGTACAAAGGAACTGAAGCAGTTATTAAAGAATTAAGAATTGCCGGGGGGACAGGATGCCACGAAAACCGTCGCTGACTTTGACCGAGGCCGAGCTGCCGCTGATGGAGGTGCTTTGGGAGAAGCGCGCGGCGACTGTCAACGAGGTGGCCGAGGGCCTTCCTAAGGAGAAGCCGGCAGCCTACAACACCGTACTCACACTGTTGCGAATTTTGGAACGAAAAGGCTACGTGCGGCATACCAAAGATGGGCGCGCTTTCGTCTACCAACCGGTGGTGGATCGGGGGCAGGCCAGCCGGAGCGCAGTCCGGCAGCTCCTGGGCCGCTTCTTCCACGATTCTCCGGAGTTGCTGGTGCTGAATCTTCTCAAGGATGAGGCGATCGACGAGCGCGAATTGGAACGCCTGAAGAAGATGACGGGAACGGAGTGAGGGGATGGCGAACTGGATAGCTGCGGCGGCGCTGGGACCATTGCTGAACGGACTCGTAATCGGAACGGGGCTTGCGGTGGCGGTGTGGCTTCTGCTGCGCCTGGCGCCGCGGGTCAACTCGACCACGCGCTACGCGATTTGGTCGGCAACGCTCGTCGCGGTGGTCTGGCTGCCGGCGCTGATGCTAGAGGCGCCGTCCGCGGCCGGGCAGGGAACTGCCGGCGCCGGCGGTGCGCTCATAACCGTGCCTGCTCCCGGTGAATGGGTTCTCTGGATTCTGGCCGCCTGGGCCATCGTTAGCTTCGCGCTGCTGACGCGGCTGGCTTGGGCCTACGCCTCGATGCGCAGGCTGAAACGCCGCGCCCAGCCGCTGGAACTCGATCCCTCGTTGTACGCCTCCGTGGGGCGCCGCGTCCGAGTCTGCGCAACTCCCGAGATCGGCGTTCCGATGGCCGCCGGACTGTTCAATCCAGTGATCCTGATTCCGGAGTCGCTACCCAGGCAGTTGTCCGCGGAGGAGTTCCGGCAGGTGCTGGTTCACGAGCTGGCGCATATCCGGCGCTGGGACGATTGGACGAACCTGGCCCAGAAAGTGGTGGAAGCGTTGTTCTTCTTTCACCCGGCGGTCCTTTGGATTGCGCGGCGGCTGGAACTGGAGCGCGAGATCGCTTGTGACGACTGGGTGGTTTCGATGACCGGCGCGGCGCGCCCGTATGCGGTGTGCCTGACCAAGCTGGTGGAACTCAGGACATTCTCGCGCGGCGCGCAGTTGGCGCCCGGCGCGGTGGCCCGGAAGAGGCAGGTATCGCACCGGATCGAGTCGCTGGTGAGCCGCAGTGCCGCTGCGGGTACACGGTTCTCGAAGCTGGGCCTGCTGGCGGCGTCGGGCGCGCTGGCGACGCTGGCGATCCTGGCGGCGCACGCCGCGCCGATTGCGGTGGCGCAACCGGTCATTGCCACGCTGCCCAGCGCAGCCAGACAGATTCCGGTGATCCAGGCCGCGTACGTCAAACCGGCTGTGAAGCGGCCCGCGGTGCGACGCGTGGCGAAAGCGCGCCAGGAAAATGCGCGCGGCATTGTGGTCCAGCAGTGGACCTACGTGGTCTATTTCAGAGAAGGAGCACAGGTCCAATGGGTGACCATTCTGTGGACCCATCCCGAGCCCGTACGAACGCCTGCGGGCCGGACCTGATAGAGGAGAGACACTATGGACATTCTGAAGAATCGCAAGACCGGGGTGGCCCTGGCATTGGCCGTGGGGCTGCTACTGGGGACCTTTCTCAATTCCGGCGTCAGAGCCGCGAGTGCCGCGGCCAGCCCGGCCCAGGACGCCGCGCAACTGACCGTTCCAGACCCGGTGCAGCTTTCCAACGCATTCTCGCGGCTTGCCAAGCAGCTCGAACCTTCGGTGGTCCAAGTGACCAGCACCATCGAAGAGAAGCAGGTTCGGTCCCGGGGCCGCGGCACTCCCAATCCCTTCGGCGAGGATGGGCCGGACATGTTCCGCCGCTTCTTCGGCGGGGATCCGTTCGGCGACGTCCCGCAGCAGCCGCGCCGCGCCGAGGGCACGGGCTCGGGCTTTGTCGTGGACCAGAACGGTTACATCCTGACCAACAACCACGTGGTGGACGGCGCCACGCGGGTGAAGGTCCAGTTGCATGATAACCAAACCGAATACACCGCCAAAGTGGTGGGCGCGGACCCGGAACTGGACCTGGCGGTGATCAAGATCGACGCCGGCCGGCCTCTGGTCCCGGTTCGCGTCGGCAACTCCGATGGCGTCCAGGTGGGCGACTGGGCCGTGGCGATCGGATCGCCGTTCGGCCTGGAGGCCACGGTGACCGCGGGGATCATCAGCGCCAAAGGCCGCGCCATCGGTGACCGCGACCACCAGCTCCAGCGCTTCCTGCAGACCGACGCCGCCATCAATCCCGGCAACAGCGGCGGGCCGCTGCTGAACATCAACGGGGAGGTGGTCGGCGTCAACACCATGATCGTGACCAACACCGGAGCTTATCAGGGCGTCGGCTTCGCGCTGCCCATCAACCTGGCGGTCAACTCGTACAACCAGATCATCAAGAGCGGCAAGGTGTCGCGGGGCGCCATCGGCATCCTGTTCGACCGCAACCAGAAGCCCGAGCTGCTGAAGGCCTATGGCGGCGCGACGGGGGTTTTTGTGACGCAGGTGAGCCCCAACAAGCCGGCCGATCGCGCCGGCATTCGCGAAGGCGACATCATCACGGCATTCAACGGGAAGCCGGTGAAGGATGGCGAGGAGCTGGTGGGCATGGTCTCACAGACTCCGGTCGGCGCGAAGGCGCCGGTGACCTTGCTGCGCGACGGCAAAACCCTGAATCTCACCATCGACATCGGCGACCGCGCCGAAATCGTCGCGGGCGACTCTCGCCGCCTCGGGCGGGGCTCGGGAGAAGGCGCATCGGAGGAAGGCACGCCCGTGAAGCTGGGCCTGTCGGTCCGCGGCCTGGGCGCCGGAGAGCGCGACTCGATGAACTTTCAGGAGAAGGGAGGCGTACTGGTGACCAGCGTCGAGGATGGCGCTTTTGCCGAGGACCTCGGCATCCGCGAGGGTGACGTCATTGTGGAGATGAATCGGCAACCGGTGGCTTCCGCCGCCGACCTGAAGCGCATCGCCGCCGAACTCAAGCCCGGTGATCCCGTGGCCCTGAAGGTCATGCGGAATACCGGGGGCGCCGGGGGACGCCGCTCGGGCGGCGGCGACTGGCAGCCCTTCTTCGCCGCGGGAACCCTACCGCGATAGTCCCGCTGGCCAGATAGGACCGCTCCCTTAGGGGACTGTGAAAGAATCGTGGGGCATGCTTCAGCTTGCCCGGCGATTCTCTCGCAGTCCCAGACGGTCGCAGCACCGCCAGGCTCACAGATTCGTCGTGCTGACGGTGCGTGCCGCGGAAACCGTTACCCCTCGTCCGGCCCCAGCCAGCCCTTGCTGCTCTCCAGGAACTCCGCGCCGGCCTGCTGGCGGCCGGCCTCGTCGATTCCAGTCCATACCAAGCGTGCCCGGACCAGGACCAGGTTGCCGAAGGGCGCCGGCAGGTGGATCAGGAAGTGGTGCTCGGCGCCCTGCACCAGGGGCGCGTCGGTAGAGAAGCACATGCCGCTGTACGACAGGTTCGAGAGGGCGCAGGGGCGCACCAGTACATCCAGCGGCCGGATCTCGACCGCGGCTGCCCGCGCATCCACCAAGCCAGCCAGGAAGCGGCAGTGACGCCGCTGGTCGGTGAAGGCCTTCGAGGAGTGCGAGGCGCACTTGATGGTGAGCGTCATGCCTTCCGTCTTGGTTGCGAGCACCGGAGGAAACCTCCTCTACCGATGAGGTTACCGGGAATACCGAGACCCGCAAAGGGGTGTATTTGGCTCCCCCGTTCCCACCCCGGGGGGATCGACCCAACCCTCCGGTAGTCCATTCCCGGCACGGGCGGCAAGAGCCCCGGCGCTATCTGTCAGGAGGCGTCCTGGAACGGCGTATCGTCGTCCAGGTATTGCTGGGCGTACATGGCGGTGCCCAGGCGGTCCTGGAGGCCCAGCTTGGAATGCAGCCCGCGGATGTGCCAGCGTACAGTCTCATGGCTGATGCACAGCTTCTCGGCGATGGCCCGATTCTTGTAGCCGCGCGCGATCAGCTTCAGGATGTCCTTCTCCCGCGGCGTGAGTTTGGGAGAGCGGTCGGCGAAGAGCAGTTGCTGAAGCACACGGGTAAGCAGCCGCCGCTGGAACCACATCTCGCCACGGGCCAGCGCGTGTGCGGCTTTCTTCAGGATGGAGGGCGGTGTGCCCTCGGCGACAAAGCCCATGCAGCCCATGCGCACCAGGTTTTGCACCACGCGTTCGTCCAGCGCCGGTCCGTACACTAACACCTGGACGGAGCGGCCAAAATCGACCATGCCGGCGAATTCAGCCGGATCGAACCGCTCCAGGAGGGCCTGATCGGCGATCGCCACGCAGGGCGCCATCCGCTGGCACTGCGGCAACCACTGCTCGGGGGATTCGTAGCCTTCCACCAGGATGAAACCGTCTCGCTGTGAGAAGCAACGCCGGAGGCCCTTCCAATTCCAAAGCCTGGAATTGGCAACCACCACCGGAGTCAGGACTTGGCGTCGAGCTGGATCGAGGCTGGGGGTACCCACGGCTTCCAGTAGTATAGTGCCGGATGTAGGGCGTTTGAACGACAATATTCGGGTATCAATAGGAGTAACTGGGGGGAGTACTAGGCCGCCTGGGACTATTGTATGGGATCCTCCGCAGACAGGCTTGGCCGCGGCGTTGCCGATGGGCGCCTCCCGCGCGTCTCGCATTCGGACGTGCGAGTCCGTTTCCTACATTTCGTCATAGGGAAGCGTTCCGGAAAACTGGATTTCCCGGGGTCCGTTAGCGTTGTAAATCCGCGAAAAACCGGGTATTCTTGGAACTAAGCCTTCTGGCGTCACGCTGGCACTGAACGTGCTGGCAAGAATCGTGGGAACGTGTACAGCTTGGGGTGTGCGGTAAGTAGAGGTTAGCCGATGAGTGGACTCAGGTTCCAGCTCCTGAACGCGCTGCTGCTGATCCTTACAGTGGCCGCGGTGGTTTCCGCCCTCATCAACTTCCAGCAGCAAAGCCGGTTTCGCCTCCCCGACGATGGAGTGCTCTGGTCGGAGCGCCCCGGCGGCGTCACCGCGCTGCACGTAGTCTCGGGCGGCCCGGCGGGCAACGTCGGGATCCGCACCGGAGACGTTGTCCTGAAGATCGCAGGGGTGCCGATTGCGAAGGCCACCGACGTTGCCAGCGTCCTGCTGAGACTGGGCGCCTGGAGCAAGGCCACTTACCAGGTCCGTCGCGGTGTGGATTTCGAGACCACCCTGATCGTCTCTCAAGTCCCCCGCGACTTCGCCGCGCTGTATTTCCAGTACCTGGTTGGCCTGGCTTACCTGGGAATCGGCCTGTTCGTGTTCTTCCGCCGTGGGCACGCCCCAATGGCGCTGCACTTCTATGTGCTCTGCCTGGCGTCGTTTGTGCTTTTCTCGTTCCATTACACCGGCAAACTGAACCCCTTCGACACGGTGATGTACTTCGGGAATCTGGTGGCCGGGGTGTTCGCGCCCACCGTTTTCCTGCACTTCTGCCTGGCCTTCCCCGAGCGGGGAAGCTCGCTCGGCCGGCGCCTGAAGGTCGTCCTGGTGTACCTGCCGGCGGTCCTGCTTCTGGCCGTTTACTTGGGCGTCACCTCCGGCCGGGTGCTGATCTCGATCCCATCCGTCGAGCTGAACTGGCTGCTGGACCGGGTGTGGCTGGGCTTCCTGACCGGGATGTACCTGCTGGGCGGCGTTGTACTGACCCGGGCCTGCCGGAGCGCCGAGGACCCGATCGTGCGCAATCAGGTGAAATGGCTGCGCAACGGGGCGGTGTTTGGGGTGGTTCCGTTTGCGGTGTTCTACGTAGTTCCCTACCTGCTCGGCGCGGTGCCCACCACCTTGATGGACCTGGCGGTGCTCTCTCTGCTGCTGGTTCCGGTGGCCTGGTCCTACGCGGTTCTGCGCTACCGCCTGATGGACGTCGACATCATCTTCCAGCAGGGTTACGTCTACACGCTAGCCACCATCTGCGTGCTCAGTGTGTTCTATGGCCTGATTTTCTCCCTGGGCAAGTTCGGAGACCTCGGGCCGACCGCCGCGGGCGTCCTCATCCTGATCGCGGCGTTCATCTTCCAGCCCATCCGGAACTGGATTCGCGAGTTGCTGGACCGCTACGTCTTCTACAAGGACCGTTACGATTACCGTCTCACGCTGATCGCGTTCGCGCGCGAGTTGAGTTCGGAGACCGACCTGGACGCCATGTTCCGCTCCGCCGCCGACCGGCTGATCCGCACCCTCTCGATTCAGCGGTTGGCGTTCTTTCTGAGCGACGAAAGCGAGACGCGGTTCGAGCTGATCGCGGCCTTTGGAGCCGACCTCCGGCCCGCCCATCGGGGCGAAACCGCGCTGGACCTCAGCTTCCTGACGCCGGAGGCCCCCACTCCGTACTTCTTCTTCGAACGCACGCGGCGCCCCCTGGACGTAGCCGCCAAGACCTGGACGCAGCCGGTGCGGCAAACCATCGCGGATCTGGACCTGACGTATTACGTGCCCTGCACGGTGCGCGGCCGCACCATCGCCTACCTGGGCATCAGCCGCAACGATAAGGGGGACTTCCTCACCAGCGACGACATCGAGCTGCTGGTGGCCGTTTCCGGCTACATCGGCATCGCCATCGAGAACGCCCGGCTGTACCGCTCGCTGGAGCGCAAGATGGAGGCCTACGAGCGGCTCAAGGAGTACAGCGAGAACATCGTCGAGTCGATCAACGTCGGCATCCTGGCGGTGGACCTGGAAGACCGCGTGGAGAGCTGGAACTCGCAGATCGAGCAACTCACCGGCATCGCCAGAGATCAGGCGGTGGGCCGCAAGCTCGAAGAGTTGTTCGCGGCCGATCTGGTTCAGCAGTTCACCTCGACCCGTGGGCAGGAGGGCATCCACCACATCTACCGGTTCGAGCTCCAGCCCGGCCCGGATCCCAAGGTGATCGAAATGCCCCGGCCCGGGAACGGGAACGGTGACGCGGAGGCGCCTGCTGAGGAGCCTGGACCGCGGCAGACCATCGTGAACATCGCCGTGGCGCCGCTGGTCTCCAAGGACCTCAAGCAGATCGGCCGGCTGATTATCTTCGACGACATCACCGAGCGCGACGAACTGGAGCGCCGGCTGGTGCAGGCCGATAAGCTCAGCTCGATCGGGCTGCTGGCCGCCGGAGTGGCGCATGAAGTCAATACGCCCCTGGCGGTGATCTCCACCTACGCCCAGATGCTCGCCAAACAGGTTTCGGGCGACGATCCCAAAACCCGGCTCCTGGAGAAGATCGCCAAGCAAACCTTCCGCGCCAGCGAGATTGTCAATTCGCTGCTCAACTTTTCCCGCACCTCACCAACGACGTTCGATGAACTTAACTTGAACCGCGTCATTCAGGAAAGCCTGGTCCTGATCGAGCACCAGATGGAGAAGGCTGGAATCACGGTACAATTAGACCTTGAAGAGCATATTCCGTCGATTAAAGGCAATGCCGGAAAGCTCCAGCAGGTCTTCTTGAACCTATTCTTGAATGCGCGGGATGCGATGGGGGCCGGCGGCTCCTTGATTGTACGGACCCGCCAGGCCGCCGATTCCGTCGGCATCGACGTAATCGATACCGGGCACGGCATCGAACCGGAGAACCTCAATCGCATCTTCGACCCGTTCTTTACGACCAAGGCAGGCCGTAAGGGAACCGGGCTGGGACTTTCGGTCACCTATGGCATCGTGCGCGAGCACAATGGCGTGATCGAGGTCGAAAGCCAGCCCGGGGAAGGGACGCGGTTCCATTTGGAGTTCCCGTTGGCGAGGAAAGCAGTGCATGCCTGAGATCCAAGGCGCCCCCCCGGTTCTTCCCAAAGGGAAGATTCTGGTTGTAGACGACGAAGCCGACATCCGCGAGAGCCTGGAGGCGCTCCTGAGCCTGGAGGGCTATGCCGTCGACCTGGCCGTCAACGGCGGCGAGGGCATCCGGGCGGCCCTGGATCGCGACTACGACCTGGTGCTGCTCGATCTGATGATGCCCGACCGCTCGGGCATGGAGGTGCTCCGCGAGATCCGGCAACGCGACGTCGAACTGCCCATCTTCCTGATCACCGCCTACGGATCGACTCAAGTGGCCGTGGACGCGCTCAAGGCCGGCGCCACCGATTACTTCCAGAAGCCCTGGGAGAACGACAAGCTGCTGCTGGAGATCGAACGGATCATCGCCCGGCATCGCCTGGAGCGCGAGAACACCCAGCTCAAGCGCACCCTCAAGCAGCGCTACAGCTTCCCCAACATC
>PLEM01000243.1:19764-19890 GCA_003137035.1 Bryobacterales bacterium
AAGGGCTCCTTCACCGGCGCCATCGCTTCCCGCAAGGGCTACTTCGAGATCGCCAACCGCGGCACGATCTTCTTCGACGAGGTGGGTACCATCGGCCTGGAGACTCAGGCCAAGCTGCTGCGCGTC
>PLEM01000544.1 GCA_003137035.1 Bryobacterales bacterium
TAGAATACGTTCCGAGAGTCGCCGAACTACCGACCTGCCAAAAGATGTTGGCTGCCTGCGCACCGCCTATGAGCCTCACCTGACTGCCGGTAGCCGTGGTGAGTGCACTCGCAACCTGAAAGATAAAGACGCTATTCACGTCGCCGCCGCCGTCGAGCGTGAGAACGCCGGTTATGCCCAGCGTAGATGTGGATCTGTACAGGCCAGGCGCCAGGGCTGGTCCGCCGCCGAGGGTGCCGGACACGGTAATGACCGGCGTTCGTAATGGATCCGCTGCATCGTTATACGCAGCAGTCAAGGCGACTTGGGCGTTCGCAGCGGCAGTGTCAGCCACGTGTAACGCCCATCCGGCGGCGATTTGTCCTGGCGGAAACCCGGTCACAGCGGAGCCCGGGCTCAGTCCTACGTCCCCATATATGACACTAGGGCCGGTGTTGGTCACAGTGGAGGCGGCCAGAACAGCGTAATTGACGACATTCGGGCCGAGGACTACGGGCAATTGGGCCGCTTGCAGGCAAATGCAAAACGCCGTGCACAGAATCAGGGTGGTGAACGTTCGCATGAACACTCCTTGGCTTAGAATTCTACTCCGATCCCCCCCCTGCCGTCAATCGACAAAACGCAAGTGGGTCGGGGCGACCGGCTCGTGCTTCACCGGGCGCCACTGCCGACAGGGTGTCAGGATGCATGCGCGTTGCGGCTGCCTGCCTTCTCTGGGTTGGTTTGCCTACGGTGCGGTGGATAATGGAGGCAGGAGGCGAGATGCTGGAGCTGCCAGCGGAGATCAGCGTGCTTGAAGTGAAGCGAAGGCTGGATGCCGGCGAGGCGGTGCGGCTGATCGACGTGCGGGAGCCGCACGAGTTCGCGATGTGCCGGATCCATAGAGCGGAGCTCGTTCCAATGCGGTCGATTCCGAAGGAACTGGCGGCGCTGAAGATGAAAGCTGAAGAAGGGGCGCTGGTGTTCTACTGCCATCACGGGCCGCGGAGTCTGCAAGTGGTCGCGTGGCTAAGGCAGAGGGGACTGCCCGCCTGCCAGAGCATGCAGGGCGGAATCGACCGCTGGGCCGCGTCGGTGGACCCGGGGCTACGCCGATATTAGGCGCGCCTGCTAGTTCTCCACAGCAGGATATACACGATCGCGAGCGCGGTGTAGTTGGCAAGCATGAACCAGCGGTTGCCCCAGGAGATCCCGTTGAAGCGGTAGTCGGAGAGCGGCCACAGGAACGGGGTCGCGAAGAAGCGCAGGGAGTGAGTGGGGATATCGATGAGGATGTGCAGCGCCCAGCCGAGCATCTCGATCACGGGACGGCGCGCGATGAGCCATACAATCCCGAACGCGGCGGTGAAGATGATGAGGCTATGGCTGTAGCGGTAGAGGCTCCAGGCAAGTTCCCGGAACGGCATGTGGTGACCTGGGGGCAGCGCGGCGACGCCGCCGGTCACGCGTAACCACAGCGCCAGCGTGACGGGCACGGAGAAGGCAAACAGGTCGGGGAAGACCCCGAAGAAGACGACCCAGGGGAGCCGGAGGCGGCGGGGCGCTTTTCGGTTCACACCGCGAGCGGCGGCGGCAGTCCACAGACCATGTGCGAAGATGTCCATGGCCGGGTTACGCCGCCGGGCGCGGCGTTGCTTTCTCGCACTGGAGGACCAGGGTTGCGGGCGCGAGGCCGGTTGACTTTGCGGTGAGGCGGATCTCGCCGTCCTGCTTGAGCGCCTGTACGATGGCCATGCACAGACCATTAAATGCGCTGCGCCGGGACGCCTTGTCGGGCTCGTGGCTGCTGGGATCGCCGTTGCCGACGCCGATAATGCGGCCGGGGCCGGCGACCTCGAAGACGATTTCGTTGGAGGCGGTGGGAACCACGCGGCCCTGCTCGTCGACCACTGAGACCTCGACCATAGCGACATCCTCGCCGTCGGCGGAGATCCTGGGCCGGTCGGCCCGCAGGTCGATTCTGGCTGGGCTGCCGGTGGTCTCCCGCTTGGCCGCCAGCGCCCGCTTGCCGTCCTTGTAGCCCACGGCTTCGAGCACACCGGGCGCGTACTTCACTTTCCATTCGACGTGCGTGTTACGCGCGACGTCCTTGGCCCCCAGGCTCTGCCCATTGAGGAACAGCTCGACGCGGTCGAGATTGCTGTGGCACCAGACGTCGACTTCCCCGCCCTCGGTCCAGTTCCAGTGCGGGAACAAGCGCAGCACGGGCTTGCCGCTCCACCAGGCCTGGTAGTAGTAGTAAAGGTCCTTGGGAAATCCACAGACGTCCATCAGGCCGAAGTGGGAGTTGATGCAGGGCCAGCCGTAGGGCGTAGGCTCGCCGCGATAATCGAAGCCGGTCCAGACGAAACCGCCGGCGAGGAAGGGGCGCTCCGCGTAAAACTTCCACCACTTCTCGGCAGTCGCGCCCCAGCGTGGTGCGTTGAGGTCGTAGGCGCTGACGTAGCCCTTGTCCTTGTCGTTGGCGTAGATGCCGCGCGTCGATACGGTGCTCGCGGTTTCGCTTCCGACGAGCGGCTGCTTGGGGTGTTTCTGGCGATAGCCGTCGATCTGGGGCTCGTTGTAGTTGAAGCCCATAACATCGACGACCGTGGAAACGCCGACGCCGGCATATCCGCCATTCTGGGCCACGGTAACCGGGCGGGAGGGATCCAGGCGGCGCACCAGGCGCTTCATGGTGGCTACGATGCGCGCGCCCCGCTCACTTCCCTGCTCGCGCTCCTCGTTGCCGAGCGACCAAAGGACCACCGAAGGGCGGTTGCGGTCGCGGCGCACCAGAGCTTCCAACTCTTCGAGCGCCTGCGGGGAAGAGTCCATGGTGCGGGTTTCGTCCATGACCAACATGCCCAGGCGGTCGCAGGCGTCCATTAGTTCGGCGGTGGGATGGTTGTGCGAACTGCGGTAGGCGTTCGAGCCCATTTCCTTGAGCTTCTCGATGCGGAAAGCCTGAATGCGGTCGGGCAGGGCCGAGCCGACGCCGGCGTGGTCCTGATGGTTGCACGTGCCCAGGAGCCGCACGGAGGCTCCGTTCAGGAAGAACCCCTGGTCCGCGTCGAAACGAATGCTGCGGATGCCGAACGTCGTTTCATACTGGTCGACCACGGCGCCGGCTACTTCCACTTTGGTGAGCAGGCGATAGAGGTTGGGGTTCTCGAGCGACCAGAGGGCGGGTTTGTCCACGCTGAGCTGCTGCTTGAATTCGTTACCGCTCCACGGGGCAATGGCGACCGGCACGGCGGTAGCGGAGGCCACCACCTTCCCCGCGGGATCGAGCACGGTGGAGACCACGCGGCCCGCCTGACTCCTGTCGCTGTGGTTCTCGACTTCGGTTGTCACAGCCAGGGTGGACGAACCCGGCCGCACTTCGGAAACCACCAGCGTGCCACCGTGGGCGACATGCACGGGGTGGGTCTTCAGCAGCCAGACGTGGCGGTAAATGCCGGCGCCCTCGTAGAACCAGCCATCGTTCTGGGTGGCGTCGACGCGCACCACGATCACATTCTTGGCGCCGTAGCTGACCCAGTCGGTGACATCGTAACGGAAGGGGGCGTAGCCGCTCATGTGGCGGCCGATGAAGTGGCCGTTGAAGACGATCATCGCGTCGCGGTACACGCCGTCGAATTCGAGCCAGATGCGGCGGCCCAGATCGGAGGCGGGCACGTCGAACAGTTTGCGGTACCAGCCGATGCTGGTGGCGGGAAAGCTGCGGCCCAGCGGCTTCGATCCGTGGCTGGTGACGCTGCCGTTGGCGGACTTCTCGAAGGGCAGCGCCACCGCCCAGTCGTGAGGCAGGTCGATAGCCTGCCACGGGCTGTCGTCGAAGTTCAGCCGCGAGGGGATCAGCATCCCGCCGGACTTCGAGAACTCGCTGCCGCGGCCGAATCCGAAATCGCGCTCGGGGTCGTCGGCGTGGCCGAGTTGAAAGCGCCAGCCGAAATCGAGCAGCAGGCGCTCGCGCGAGGGCGCGGGCTGAGCGGACACCGCGGGCACGTCCTGGCCGGCCTCGGCGAGCCTCGGCACGCCCACCGAGGCGGCCATGCCAGTCTTCAACAGATCACGCCTGGTCCAGTTGGGCATAAACGTTATGATAGCGTTTCAGGTGGTATGAGTATTCCAACCATGTGGCCACAACACTACACGCCGGTCGGAGGAAGCCTCGGCGCTTCCGCGCTGGTGGCTGCACTACCCGTGTTTGTGCTGCTGTACCTGCTGGGGGTGAAGCGCAAGCCGGCTTGGATGGCTTCGGTGGCCGGCCTCGCCGCGGCAATCGCCGTGGCGTTGTTCGGTTACCGCATGCCGCCCGTCACCATGCTGAGCGCCATCGGGTACGGCGCCGCGACGGGCCTGCTCCCCATCGGATGGGTGGTGTTCTCCGCCATCCTGCTCTATCGCATCACGGTGGAGACGGGCAAGTTCGAAATCCTCAAGGACTCGATTGGCAGCCTCACGCCCGACCGCCGCCTCCAGGCGCTGCTCATCGCGTTCGCGTTTGGAGCGTTCATCGAGGGCGCGGCGGGATTCGGCACGCCGGTGGCGGTGGCCGCGGCCATGCTGACGGGCCTGGGCTTCTCGCCCTACTACGCCGCCGGCATCTGCCTGCTCGCCAACACCGCTCCGGTGGCCTTCGGCTCGATCGGCGTTCCCATCCTCATGCTACACACGGTAACCGGTCTCCCCATGGAGCGGCTGAGCGCGGCGGTGGGGCGCATCTGCGCGCCGGTCTCGCTGATCATCCCCGCGTACCTGATGCTGGTGATGTGTGGATGGAGGGGCCTGCGCGGCGTGCTGCTGGGCACGGCGGTTTGCGGCGTGTCTTTCGCGTCGGTGCAGTTCCTGGTCTCGAGCTTCGTTGGGCCGCAGCTCACCGACATCCTCAGCTCGCTCGCGGCGATGGCCTCGCTGGTCGTGCTGTTGCTGGTCTGGAAGCCGAAAGACGATTTCCACTTTCAAGGGGATGCGAGCGCTCCGGTTCAACCCCGCCGGCATTCGGCGAGGGAGTTGGCGCTGGCCTGGATGCCGTACGGCTTACTAGTGGTTTTCGTGCTCCTGTGGGGCTGGACACCCATGCGCGTCCTGCTGGAGCGCCGCAGCCTGGAATTCTCCTGGCCGGCACTGCACCAGGCGATCCAGCGCATGCCGCCGGTGGCGCCCGCACCCACGCCCTATCCCGCGTCCTACAACTTCAACTGGCTCTCGGCGTCTGGCAGCGCCTGTTTCTTCGCCGCATTCTTATCGGCGGCACTGCTCGGGATGTCACCTCGGCGGTTCGCCGGCGCGCTGTGGAAGACCGCGAAACAACTTCTGGCGCCCGAGTTGACCATCATGGCCGTGCTGGCGCTGGCCTTCCTCATGAATTACTCCGGGGCCGCCGCCACGCTGGGCCTGGCGTTCGCCGCGACGGGCGTCCTGTTCCCGTTCTTCAGCCCGCTGCTGGGATGGATGGGAGTCTTCCTCACCGGCTCGGACACTTCGGCCAACGCCTTGTTCGGGAACTTGCAGGTGGTCACGGCCGGACGCTTGCACCTCAGCCCGGTTCTGATGGCGGCCGCCAACTCGGGCGGCGGCGTCATGGGCAAGATGATCAGCCTGCAGAGCATCGCGGTCGCCGTAGCCGCCACCGGCCTGGCCAGCCGGGAGGAATCCAGGCTGTTCCGCTTCACCCTGCGTCACAGCATCATCCTGGCCACGCTGATCGGATTGATCGTCGCCCTGTACGCCTACACCGGCTGGGTCGGGTAGCGCCGGCGGTCTTGCCGCCGGTGTCGGCGCGGCGGCGCGCGGGTGTGGTATGAGTGTTCTAACCATGTGGCCCCAACACTACACGCCGGTCGGGGGAAGCCTCGCCGTCTCCGCGCTGGTCGCTGCACTGCCGGTGTTTGCACTGCTGTACCTGCTGGGGGTTAAGCGCAAGCCGGCGTGGATGGCCTCGCTGGCCGGCCTCGCCGCCGCGATCGTTGTGGCTTTGCTCTGCTACCGCATGCCGCCCGTCACCATGCTGAGCGCCATCGGCTGCGGAGCCGCGACGGGCCTGTTCCCGCTCGGCTGGGTGGTCTTCCCGGCCATCCTGCTCTACCGCATCACCGTGGATACGGGCAAGTTCGAAATCCTCAAGGACTCGATTGGCAGCCTCACCCCCGACCGCCGCCTCCAGGGGCTGCTCATCGCCTTCGCTTTCGGCGCCTTCATCGAGGGCGCGACGGGATTCGGCGCGCCGGTGGCGGTGTCCGCGGCGATGCTGGTCGGCCTGGGCTTCTCGCCGTTCTATGCCGCCGGTATCTGCCTGCTGGCCAACACCGCTCCGGTGGCCTTCGGCTCGATCGGCCTTCCCATCCTCATGCTGCACAAGGTAACCGATCTCCCCATGGACCGCCTCGGCGCGGCGGTGGGGAGCATCTCCGCGCCGGTCGCACTGATCGTCCCCACCTACCTGATTCTGATGATGTGCGGCCGAAAGGGCCTGCGCGGCGTTTTGCTGGGCACGGCGGTCTGCGGCGTCTCGTTTGCCGGCGTGCAGTTCCTGGCTTCCAATCTCATCGGGCCGCAACTCGTCGCCATGCTCAGCTCGCTCGCGGCGATCGCCGCGCTGGTCGGGCTGTTGCTGGTTTGGAAGCCGAAAGACGAATTCCACTTCGAAGGGGAGGCGAGCGCGCCGGCCGCAGTCCGGCGGCATTCCCCCAGAGAGCTGGCAGTTGCCTGGATGCCCTACGGACTGTTGGTGGTTTGCGTGCTCCTGTGGGGCTTGCCACCCGTCCGCGGCCTGCTGGAACGCTGCAGCCTGGAATTCTCGTGGCCGGGGCTACACAACGTAATTCAGCGCGTGCCGCCGGTCGTGCCGGCGCCCGCGCCCTATCCCGCGCGCTACATTTTCAACTGGCTTTCGACGCCCGGCAGCGCTTGCTTCCTGGCCGCGATCTCGTCGGCGGCGTTTCTGGGCATGTCGCCGCGGCGGTTCGCGCGCGTGCTGTGGCAGACCGCGAAACAACTGCTGGTGCCCGAGCTGACCTTCGCGGCCGTCATGGCGCTGGCCTACCTCATGAACTACTCCGGAGCCACCGCCACGATGGGCCTGGCGTTCGCTGCGACGGGCGTCCTGTTCCCGTTCTTCAGCGCGCTGGTGGGATGGCTCGGCGTGTTCCTCACCGGCTCGGACACTTCGGCCAACGCGTTGTTCGGGAACCTGCAAGTGGTCACGGCCGGCCATCTGCACCTCAGCCCGGTTCTGATGGCGGCCGCCAACTCGGCCGGCGGCGTCATGGGCAAGATGATCAGCCTGCAAAGCATCGCCGTCGCCGCCGCCGCAAGCGGCCTGCCCAGCCGGGACGAATCCAGGCTGTTCCGCTTCACGCTACGTCACAGCATCATCCTGGCCTCGCTGATCGGCCTGATCACCGCGCTGTATGCCTACACCGGGTGGGTCGGGTAAAGGGGGTGGCGCGTTCACGCTCTCCGGCGCCGCCACAATCGCCGACCGAGGAGGGCCAGGCCGCCGGTCACCACCAGGATCAGAGACGGAGGCGCGGGTGTGGCCGAGGGGGGCGAGTCCGGCAGGGCCCAGGCGACAGCGAACGCGT
>PLEM01000385.1 GCA_003137035.1 Bryobacterales bacterium
TCCCAGTTTCGCGTCCAGTTCTCATTCGCCCAGCAGACGCAGAAAGGAAAATCCGGCCGGCCCGACTGCAGCATGTTGTTGAGCGGGCGATCCAGCAGCCGCCGTCCGGCGAACCAATAGTAGTAGAGGCAGAAGCCGTAGATCCCATACCGTCTGGCGAGCTGAGCCTGTTCTTCCAGAACCTCGGGCGCTCGCAGGTCGTAGAAGCCCAAATCCGCGGGTAGCTGCGGTTGATAGTGGTCTTCGAAGTTGGGCTTCGCCCGAGCTACATTCGTCCACTCCGTGAATCCCTTCCCCCATGCCTCGTCATTCTCCTGGATCGGATGAAACTGGGGCAGATAGAAAGCGATCAACTTGGCCGGAGTGGCGGCGCCCATCGACTCCGGATCGCCGCGCGTTTCGGACGGCCGGGCGGACCGCGCGATAGTTTGAGCGTAAAAGTCCTTCAGAGGCGGAACGTTCTTTGACCACCTCAGCCGGCGCATGGCGAACTGCCTGCCCGCCTCGCCGATGCGCGCGGCCCGCTCCGGATCGGCGATGAGCGACTCGATCTTCTCGGCGATCTCGACGGCATTGCCGTACTCGAGCAGCAAGGCTTCGACGCCGTCGCGGACGGACAGCCCCAGGTTGGTTCGCGGAAGGATCACGGGTTTGCCCGACGCGAAGAATTCCGGAAGCTTCGACGGAAACCGGTAGTCGTTGAACCGGTCCGATCTCCCCGGCTGAACCAGAATGTCGGCGACAGCGAGCGCAGACCGCAGCTCCGCTCTGGGCAGGAACCCGAGATCCCTGACCGCGCCCGATGCGACGGCCTCCTGAATCCAGCTCTGGTCCGCGATGTGGTTCCAGCCAGTCTTGAGAATGGTGACCGCGCGGCCGGATCGGCGCAACGCCTGCGCGGCCAGGAAGAGACTCCGAACCTCGGCGGCGTTGGTTTGGTGTACGTTGCCGCAGTAAACCAGGACAGTGTCTCCGTCGGAGACGCCGAATCCGCGACGCAGTTCGGCTAGCGACGCGGGAGGCCGAAGGAAATCCTCGTCGAACCCCGGCCAGAAGACCAGGCCCGGCGATTCAGGCGGTTTGAATTCCAGCAATCGGTCCATCAGCGCCGTGACGCCGGCCGCCTTGGCAAGGAATTCCTTGTATCGCACGGGATGCGATCGGTGCTCCGGGACCATGCGGTCGATGGCATCCTGCGGAAGACGGCAAAGGTCGCCATAGGCGATCCCGTCCAGTTCGTTTTCGAGAATGGTCTCTTCGTTGTCCTCGAGGTGGACGACATAGGGGCGCCGATGAACATCCGCCAGTCTCTCGGTCAGCTTCCTCACCAACTCGCGAGGCGTCCATGCGTGGATGATGTCCGGCGCCGCACCGTCGGGAAACACCGGTCCAGTGTAGGCGTTGGCGTAGGGCACGACGGTAAATTTCGGGGTTCCATGGACCGCGATTGTCGACGCATCGTTCGGCACGCATACGGCGCAACGCACTCCGAGGTCCGCCAAGACGTTCGCGATGCTGTAGATATGCATCGCACTGTTGCCCTGGAAATCGCAGTGACTGACAAAAACGACGTTCATGGGCGGGATCCTGCAACTGCCTGCTCCAGGGAGTACCCCGGGGCTGTGGGCAAGAAGTTCCGGTTGTAGAATGGATCGCCCTGGCGAATCAAGTCCTTCCAGCGATCGGCAAAAAGCTGCTCGTCCAGCCGCGCCTCGGCCGGCGGCGCCGGCGCGCCCGTTTTGTCGACCACGGCGCGCGGAGTGACGATGTTTCGGAGCCTGATTGTGAAGCCGCGCAATGCCAGATCCGCTCCGTCGAAGGTCGACGTTGCGTAGTACCGGCAGCCGCCTCCCAGACGCGCGAACATGGAACCGGAGATCATCATGCACTCCCCGGAAACCGCGCTCACCTCGCGCGAACACGAGAGCGAACCGGCGCAACCGTCGGAATCCTGGGGCCATCCCCTCATGACACGGCCGATTCCGCCGTCCATTCCCAGGACCAGTCCGGCGCACCAGACCGTCCCTTGATGTAGGATCAGAGGCGCGCAACAAGCGACGTCCGGCTGCTCGCAGTACATCAACAGGATCTCGATCCAATTCGGAGTGGCGACCTCGATATCGGCGTCCATCCACACCAGAAAGTCTTCTGGCGCGAGGCGCGTCTGGACCTCATCGAGTTCGCGCACGACCAGGCGGCGGTCTCGAGGCAGGTCGCGAGACATCGCCCGCGGCGCGGCGACGATCAGGTTGGGGTACGTCGATCGTTCGAGAATCGACAGGGCCGCGCGTCGGGCTGAGGCCGCCTCCGCGTTTCGCAGCGCAACCGTCACCCGCGGGAACGTGGATCGCTCCGCGGGCTGGAGCGTCAGCCGATGAGAGAGCGATGGATGAGGGGCGGCGACGGCCCGGATACCGCAGCGCGCCAGATGGGCGTTTACGGCAGCGGCCTGAAGCGGCTCCAAGAGCCCCTTGGAATTGGCGTTGGAGGCGACGCTCCCCGGTGCGCAACGCCAATGGTACAGGATTCGGGGCACGTGGCCGATTCCGGCTGTCGCCTCGGAAACCCGCAGCATGAATTCGAAATCCTGAATCCGGTTGAAGGCGGGATCGAATGCGCCGACGCGCCGCATGAGCGTGGCGCGCAACACGAGCAGGTGGTTCACGAACATCACGCCTCGAAACATCTCCGGCGACCAGTCCGGCTTCAGGAGGGTCCCGGTCCGGCGCCCGTCGACGTCGATGTAATCCTGGTCCGTGTAGACCACATCCAGCGAGGGGTTCTCTTCCAGGAGCTTGACGACCTCAGCCAACGCTTCGGGCTCTAACTCATCGTCATGATCGAGCATGCCGATGTAATCGCCCTGGGCCAGGGCGAGAGCGGCGTTGGACGCTCCCGAGATTCCCCGATTCGCGGTTCCGTACCGAATGACAATCCGCGGGTCCTTCAGGGCCTCGTATTGCTTGAGCGTAGTGAGCGTGTCCTGGCGGGAAGATCCGTCGTCTTGAATGCAGAGCTGCCACCCCGGGCGGGTTTGGCGGCGCACCGAATCGATGGCCTGCCGAAGCAGATTGGGAGGCGTATTGAAGGTGGGGAGAAGCAGGGAAACGAGCGGCCCATGGCACGGTTGCCCCTGCTCGACCGCGGCCGGGAAGGCCAACAGTCCGAAGACAGCCGGGGGCGGCGAATCCTCATCCGCCCTGCGTGTGTCAGGAGTCTCATGCCGCCCGTGCTCCCAGTAATGCAGCAGCGGATTCACGCCGCTCTGGCGGACATCGGGCCGTCGCGCCAGATAGGAACAGGGGTCGAAATCGGGGTGCGGGCGCCGTCCTTCCGCGGCTCCATATGTCCAGTAGTGTATGAGAGGGTTCAGCCCGCTCAAGGCCACGTCCCGATTCGTCGCGAGATAGAACCTCGTGTCAAACAGCGGGTGAGGATTCCTTCCCTCATCGGCCCCAAATCCGATATAATGCGCCCACAGATTCGACTCTTTCCCGACGTCCGGATGAGAGGCTGAGTAGTACTCCGGCGAAAACAACGGGACCGAGGGCAGCAACAACCGGCCGCCCGGGATCGGCCAGGCGTAGACGCCTCTGGCGAGCGCCTTCCCGGCCCACGAGAAGGCGGGGGAATTGTAGACCAGTCGAACAACTGTTTGGTG
>PLEM01000406.1 GCA_003137035.1 Bryobacterales bacterium
TTGGCCATCGATTACTGGATGGGAGGGGGCTTGCAGTCCACCTTCTATTTCCACCTGTCCACCTTCCTGTGGTTCCTGGCGCTGCTCCTGTTGCTGTACCTGCTTTACGACTCCCTCTTCCAGCGCGCCCAGCCCAATCCCTCCAACGCCTGGCTCGCCTGGTTCGCCGTGGCCTGGTTCGGCCTGCACCCCGCCATGGCCGAAACCGTCAACTACATCATCCAGCGCGCCGACCTGCTGTCCACCCTGGGCGTGGTGGCCGCGCTAGTCCTCTATGTCCGCTTCCCCCAGCGGCGCAGCACCTGCCTGTACCTCATCCCCTTCGTTCTGGCAGTGCTGGCTAAGGCGCCCGCCCTGGTTTTCCCCCTGTTGCTGCTGGCTTACGTCTTCCTGTTCGAGGGGCCACTTTCGATTCGTGGGTTCTGGGCGGCGGCCGGGAGGTCGGCCCCCGCCACCGCGCTGGCACTGTTGCTGGCCTTGCTCTCCAGCGCCATGACGCCCAAGAGCTTCGTGCCCACCCTCCAGCCCGGCTACGGATACCGCATCACCCAGCCCTACGTGGCCCTGCGCTACTTCCGCTCGTTCTTCCTGCCCACCCAGTTGAGCGCGGATACGGAATTGCACGCCTTCCCCTCCTTGCTGCACCCCGAGGCGCTGACCGGGTTCCTGTTCCTGGCCGCCTTGTTGTGGGCCATCTGGGCCACCGCGCGGCGCCCGCAAGCCCGCCCGATCGCCTTTGGCCTGGTTTGGTTCCTGGTGGCGCTGGCGCCAACCTCGCTCTACCCCTTGGGCGAGGTGGAGAACGACCACCGGATGTTCTTTCCCTTCGTCGGCTTGATGCTGGCGGTCACCTGGGCAGGTAGTCTGGTGCTGCTGCGCCGTCCGCTGCGGGGCAAGCTCCGCCGGGTAGCCGTGGCCGGCCTGGCGCTCCTGCTGCTGCTGTGCGCGCTGGGAACTCGCACCCGGAACGAGGTCTGGCACACCCAGGAGAGCCTTTGGCGCGACGCAATCGTCAAGAGCCCCGGCAATTCGCGGGCGCTCATGTACTACGGAATCGCCCTGATCGAGAAAGGAGATCCCGCCACCGCCCTGCCCTACCTCGAACGGGCCGAAAGCCTCGCGCCAAACTACGCCACGCTCGAGATCAATCTCGGCATCGCCTACGGCAACTTGAATCGCGATGCCGAGGCCGAGCGGCATTTCCGCCGCGCCATCCGGCTCGATCCGAAACATGCCGAGCAATACATCTTTTAC
Source organism: Bryobacterales bacterium (assembly GCA_003137035.1). GTDB lineage: Bacteria > Acidobacteriota > Terriglobia > Bryobacterales > Bryobacteraceae > Fen-330. The sequence continues at coordinate 1,255 of PLEM01000406.1, forward strand.
GGACGCTGGCTGAACTCCAAAGGCCGATCGGTGGAGGCCGTCGCAGCCCTGAACGCCGCGCTCTCCCTAAACCCGGCGTTCATCGGGACCCGCTACCTGCTCCTCCAAATCTACTCGGAGCACTCGCTCTGGGGTCCGCTGAAGTCGCTGGCGGATGAGTCCCTGAAGCTGGCTCCAAACGATCCCGGCGTGCTTTCCTACCTGCGCATGGAGCAGGAAGTGGCCGATCGGGTTGCCTACGCGGAGGCCCAGGCACGAAGCCGGCCGTCGCCCGAAAACTTCCTCGAGCTGTCCATCCTGTACCACCAGGTAGGGCGCTATAAGGAATGCATCGCGGCCGCCCAGGAGGCGCTTCGCCTGCGCCCGAACTTCGCCGAGGCGTACAACAACATGGCCGCCGCATACGCCTCCCTGGGACAGTGGGACGACACCATCCGGGCGGCCGGCGAAGCCCTCCGCATCAAGCCGGATTTCCAGTTCGCGCGCAACAACCTGGAGTTCGCACAAGCGCAGAAGAACAAGGCTGCCGGCGGAGCGAAGTAGCCCTTGGATGGCCATGCCCTGGAACAGCGCAGTGTCTGCCGGCCTGGCCCCCTTGCTACAATGCGCCCTTAGGATACCCTCGTGCCCAGTCGCACTACCGCTCTGATCGCCGCCCTGATTCTGTGCGCGGTCACGCTCACTTATTCCAACCACTTCCAGAACTCGCTCCAGTTCGACGACTCGCACACCGTCAAAGACAACGTCGCCATCCGCTACCTCGGTAACATCCCCAAGTTCTTCACCGACGCGACAACCCAGTCGGTGCACGCCGCGAACCGCGCCTGGCGCCCGCTGGTGACCACCTCGTTGGCCATCGATTACTGGATGGGAGGGGGCCTGCAGCCCACCTTCTACTTCCACCTGTCCACCTTCCTGTGGTTCCTGGTGCTGCTTCTGTTGCTGTATCCGCTCTACGTCTCCCTCTTCCAGCGCGCCTTGCCCAATGCCTCCAACCCCTGGGTCGCCTGGTTCGCCGTGGCCTGGTTCGGCCTGCACCCCGCCATGGCCGAAACCGTCAACTACATCATCCAGCGCGCCGACCTGCTGTCCACCCTGGGCGTGGTGGCCGCTTTCGTTCTCTACGTCCGCTTCCCCCAGCAGCGCAAGTTCGGCTGGTACCTCATTCCTTTCGTTCTGGGAGTGCTCTCGAAGGCTCCCGCCCTGGTCTTCCCCCTGTTGCTGCTGGCTTACGTGTTCCTGTTCGAGGAGCCTCGTTCGGTCCGGGGCTTCTGGGCGGCGGCCCGGAAGTCGGCACCCGCCACCACGCTGGCCCTGTTCCTGGCCTTCCTGTCCAGCGCCATGACGCCCAAGAGCTTCGCGCCGACGATTTACCCCACCTACGACTACCTCATCACCCAGCCCTACGTGGCCTTGCGCTACTTCCGCTCGTTCTTCCTGCCCGCCTGGTTGAGCGCGGATACGGATCTGCAGCCGTTCAGCTCCCTGCTCCGCCTGGACGCCCTCGCCGGATTCCTGTTCCTGGCCGCCCTGCTTTGGGCCATCCGGGCCACGGTCCGGCGACCGCACACTCGCCCGATCTCGTTCGGCCTGGTGTGGTTCCTGGTGGCGCTGGCGCCCACCGCGCTCTACCCCTTGAGCGAAGTGGAGAACGACCACCGCATGTTCTTTCCCTTCGTCGGCTTGATGCTGGCGGTCGCCTGGGCGGGGAGCCTGGTAGCGCTGCGCCGGCCGTTGCGGGGCAAGCTCCGCTGGGCCGCCGGGGCCGGCTTGGCGCTCCTGTTGCTGCTGTGCGCTCTGGGAACTCGCGCCCGCAACGAGGTCTGGCGCACCGACGAGAGTCTGTGGCGCGACGTCATTGCCAAGAGCCCCGGCAACGGGCGCGCGTTCATGGCCTACGGAACCAGCCTGATGGACAACGGGGACTCCGCGGCCGCCCTTCCCTATTTCGAGCGGGCCTCGGCGCTCCGGCCCAGCGATCCACGGATCGAGGTCAATCTCGGCGTGGTGAACGGCAATCTGAATCGCCCCGCCGAGGCCGAGCGGCATTTCCAGCGCGCCATCGAACTCGATCCGAAACAAGGCGAGTTGTATCTTTACTACGCCCGCTGGCTGAATGCCGTGGCCCGCGCCAGCGAAGCGGTGGGAGCCCTGAACCTCGCCCTCTCCCTGAACCCGACCTACATGGACGCCCGATACCTGCTCTTGCAGGTCTACGCGGACCACGGGCTGTGGTCTCTGCTCAAATCCTTTGGGGAAGAGTGCCTGAAACTGGCTCCGGACGACCCCACCGTCCTCAATTACCTGAACATGGAACGGCGACTGGAGAAACAGGCGGTGGACCTGGAGGTGCAAACCCGCAGCCAGCCAACGGCCCAGAAATGGCTGGAGTTGTCCACGCTGTACCATCAGGTGGGACGCTATCAGGATTGCATCGCGGCGGCCAAGAACGCGCTTCGCCTGCGCCCGAACTTCGCCGAAGCCTACAACAACATGGCCGCTGCGTACGCCTCCCTGGGCCAATGGGACCAGACCATTTGGGCGGCCGGCGAGGCCCTCCGCATCAAGCCGGATTTCCAGTTCGCGCGCAACAACCTGGAATTCGCAACGGCGCAGAAGAACAAGGCCGGCGGATCGAAATAGCTCCCGTCCGGACGGCGCTCACTCGGCGCTGTCCGGTCGTCGCGCGAACACGAAATCCCGCTGAACCACGAAGCTCAGGAAGAACAGAGCCGTCTCGGCGCACAGCTTGGCGGTTACGATGCCGATCGCCGTGAACGCCACGATGCTCTGAATCAGCATGTAGCTCAGGGTCCCGAAAGCCGCCACCGACAGCCAGTACTTGGGCAGCGCCACGGAGGTGTGGGCCTTGGAGCGAAACACGCCGTACTTGCCGGCCGTGAACTGAAAGGTCCCCGCCACCAGCCGGCTGGCGATCTGGCAGACCAGCGCGCTGGGCCAGAAGCTCAGCGCCAGGATAAACACCAGATTGTCGATTCCCGCGGTGGTAAGAGACGCGGCCAGGAACCGGACGAAAACGAAGTAGATGCGCATCGAGTCGCGCAGCGGATTGAAGTGCGAGCTGCGGTTGTTGTCGACGTAGATCGTCGAGATGGCCACCTCGCGCACCGGTGGAGTCGCCCCCCGGCAACTCACCAGCATGTCCAGCTCAAAATCGTAGCCGGTGGCCCGCAGTTTCAAGACCTCCGGGATCCACCCCATGGGGATGCCGCGCAGGCCCGTCTGCGTGTCGGACAGCTTCTGCCCGGTGACCGCGCGCATGATGTAGCGGGTCAGTGCGTTGCCGAAGCGGCTGCGGAAGGGCACGCCCGCGCCAAAGCTCCGGACCCCCAGAACCAGGTGCCGGGGACTGGCTTCCAGCGCCGCGGCAACCCGCAGGATGTCCTGCGCGTGGTGCTGGCCGTCCGCGTCCGCCGTCACCACGCCCACGCTCTCCGGATATTCGCAGGCCGCGAAATTCAGGCCGGTCTTTAAGGCGGCGCCTTTGCCCAGATTCACCACGTGGCGCAGCAGCCGGACGTTTTCTCTCAGGGCCAGTGGACGCAGTACCTCCCGGTACTCGGGTTCGCTTCCGTCGTCCACCACGATGACGGCGCCGATCTCCTCGATGCCCGTCAAATCCTCGACCAGCCGCAGCAGCGCCTCTCCGGGCCGGTATACGGGAATCAGCACCAGCGGCCTGGTCCGGGCCCCGGCCTCGGCCGGCGAACTTGGAGTTTCCTGAACGGCGCTGGTCTCGCGCATAAGCAGAATAACATCATACACCGCGCACTCCGCCGGCCCGCCGCGAGATGCGTCCGTGGCGCGGCCGGTCGTCGCGTGGCAGCAACGAACCGCGACCGGGAGGGAGCGGACCTCTTTGCAACTCACCTGCCGCCAGCATATTCCAATCCAAGAA
>PLEM01000520.1:0-5242 GCA_003137035.1 Bryobacterales bacterium
GCGGTCGCCGCAGCCGATTCCGAGAGCGTTCAGTTCCTTGACGATGGTTTCGACGTGGAGGACGAGGTCCCCGCGGGTGAGCGGATCGCGCTCGAGACCGAGGATGGCGGGGCAGTCTGGGAGGGTCTCGGCAGCGGCTCGGAGCAGGGCGTGGATGCTATCGGGAGCAGGCATCGGATTGCGGTGGGCGAGTCCGGTCCGGAAGGTGCAGCGTAGCATCCCCGTGGTGGGAGGCGCAAGCGCGCTCAGGGACGCCGGGGTGACGCCTGGCGGCTGGAGGGAAGGCCTGAGCCCACCACCGCTTCAGGTCCTACGGGGGTGATCTCCCAGAACGCCATTTCTAGCCCGCGTGCCCAATTTCCTGGTGCCAAGGGCTGTTCTCGCCAGCTATCCTCCGAGGCTTACGCGCGGTCAACTGATCGAGAACGGGCGTTATCGGGAGTTATCCGGCCCGAAGGAGGATCGTCGTCTGGTACCTATGCCTTAGGCCTTAGGGAAACATGAGTGCATCAAGCGCCGAGTTGGAACCGAGGGACAAATCGTTCCCATTCGGGGCGGACGCGTTCAAGCAGGCGCTGGAAACGAGGCTCGCCGCGCAGGGGTTGGAGCAGCGGATCGAGGCGGGCCAGCATGGGGTAATTGATCGAACCGCGATCGACCCAGTGCTCGAGCCAGTCGAGGGCCCGCTCACGCTCGTTCACAAGTGCAAACCAGCCAGCCAAGACCCCGGGGGCTTCAGGGTTGTTCCAGCAATAAGACGCAAACTCTCCGGTCACTAGCGCGAGCATAGGCTCCCGCTCGCCGAGCACGGCGTGCTTGAAGACCGTGGCATGTTGCGCGAATCTATCCTGCGCGTCTTCGGCGATGGTCTCCTCGGCCACGCTGCACGCATCCGTGATCCGCCCGAGCCTGGTGAGCATCTCCATTCGGTTGAGATTGACCCACCGGAGGCCGGGCTCGCGCCGATGCATTTCATCAAACACGGCAAGTGCCTGGGCAAAGTCCCCGTACATGAGAGAGCCTGCGCGCGGAAGGAGACTTGCCACCGTGAGCGGATCGATGCTGATGAGCCGGTTGGCAACGGCAGTGCCGGCCGCAGGCTTGCCGGCGTGAAAACTGTAGCTCCAGCCGAGGTACCAAAGCGACTCGACGTCCCCGGGATTTGCGGCTACCGCGTCCTCAAGATGGCGGATAGCCTGCAACAGACTGCCGGTGTATCTCTCATGTAGGGCAAGGAGAGCATGGGCGTATCGTGGCTCGGAGCCCTCCAGGCAGCGTGTGAACTCCGCTGCTTTCCTGAGGGCTTCTTCTCGAGGCTCAAAAGCCCATTCGACGGCGAAGTAGTGGGCTTGTGCCAGCCCTACGTACAGAAGGGGGTGTTCTCCAAGCGCATCCAGACCATGTTGAAGAAGCCGAACGGCTCTTTCGAAGGAATTTCGGGTGCCGAAGGCCCCCAAATGCCACGCCTGGTAGTAGCACTCGAACACTCGCGCATCGCCAACCGGGCGCTCGGCCAGGCACTGCTGCTCGTTAGGGCTGAGTTCCACTTGCAGCGCGTCCGTTATGGCCCGCGCCACCTTCTCCTGGATGTCGAACACGTCGTCGAGCGTGCCAGCATAGCGTTCGGCCCAGAGATACCCATCGGTGGTAGCGTCAATCAGCTTCGCAGCGATCCGTAGGTTGTTGCCGGCCTTCCGGACGCTTCCCTCGAGGACGTATTCCACACTCAGCAGTTCACTGATTTCTCGCGTGGTCTTGGGCGTCTCTTTCAGCTTCATGACAGAGTTGCGGGAGATCACCCGCAGCCCACGGATCCGCGAGAGAGCCGTGATGATCTCCTCGGTCATGCCGTCGCAGAAGTACTCCTGCTCGGGATCCGGGCTGAGGTTGGCGAAAGGCAGCACGGCAATGGGCCGCACGCCCGACGGACCTTCCGCCTCGAGCCTTCCCGGCCGGGGACGCTCGGCAGCGTGACCGGAGAGCAGGCTCTTCATTTGAAACGCCAGGTCACTGGCGGATTGAAAGCGCTCGCCGGGATTCTTCTCCAGGCAGTGGGCGACGATGCGGTTTAGCTCCGGCGAGACCTCTACGCCGGACACGGTTACCTCCGGCACCGGGTCCTTCAGGATGGCATCCATGGTCTCGGCCGCGGTGTCGCGGGCGAACAGGCGTTTCCCGGCCAGCATTTCGTAGAGCAGGCAGCCCAGCGTGAAGGTGTCGCTGCGGGCGTCCGTCGCCTGTCCCCGCACCTGCTCCGGTGCCATGTACCCAACCGTTCCCAGCACGGTACCCGCCGCCGTGGCCGGGTCTGACATGGTCGCCGTCACGGCAGTCGCCGCACGCGGTGCTTCCAGCCGGGCCAAGCCGAAATCGAGCACCTTTGCCCGGCCGTCGACAGTCAGGAACACATTCTCCGGCTTGATATCCCGGTGAATGATCCCCTTGCCGTGGGCGGCCGCCAACCCATCCGCAACCGAGGCGGCGATTTCGATGGACCTGCGCCATGGCAGCCGCTCACGGGTGAGCCGCTGGCGCAGGGGCTCACCCTCGAGCAGTTCGGTAACGAGATAGGCCAGGCCCCCTTCAGTTCCGACGTCATAGATGGCCAGGATGTTGGGGTGCGAAAGCGCAGCCAGCGTCCGTGCCTCGCGGTCAAAACGAGCCAACCGCACCGCATCGGCAGACACATCCTCAGGCAGGACCTTGATGGCCACGAAGCGGTCCAGGTGGATGTCGCGGGCCTTGTAGACCACCCCCATCCCGCCCTCGCCGAGTTTCTCGAGGACTTCGTAGTGCGAGATGCTCTTGCCAACCATGACCGCCATCCGGGCCGCAGAATCGGACCTTCTCGTCTGCTGTGTGGATCAATCAATTGTACAGCAACGGCGGGCAAGGCGAGCTTCCAGAATCAGATAACTGCTTGCCGGTCAACAGATTGTCCTCGTTAAGCCCCTGCCTGGTCGGCTTTGCTTCATCTATCGGCCGCTTTTCGCCTGGAAGTGACTGATTCAATGGGCTTTATCAGCCGCCCTTACGTTCGCGCAGCGAAGTAGGCTTCTGTCCATGTTCGCCGTGTTGAGCGAGAGTGGTCGAGGTCCCTGTGGCAGCGCCCGAGAATTGGCGGACAACCAGGCCAATCGGCAAACGTCCCTCCGAACCTGCTCCGTTCCCCGCTGACTCACAGGCTGGGTCTCTACCGTGATGAGGCGGGAAAAGGAACTGCGCCCGCTTCCCCATACCCCTTTCCTCGCTTGTGCCAGCCTGCCTCCGCTCCGCTCCGGACAGGTTTTCTTTGACGAAGCCGAACACTTGTTCCACAATCAAGGTGCCAGCGTCGCTGCGCTCCGAGGACTGTTCGGCTTCGGCGCGGAATGCCGTTCGCGTTCCCTTCGGAATCACCGTTCGCGTTCGTCCATGCGGAGGAAGTCGTCAACAGAGCCGTGCCAGGCGCAAGGGTAAGATGTTGGGTGCAATCCGTATTATCGCCGTCCGGAGCGGCTGGTGGAAGACGACTAGCGCCGTGTTCGACGTTGCGTCGGTCGCGACCGGGCCCACAGCTGCCCTTTTCAGGTACGGCGTTTACCTGGAACGATCCGGTTGTTGGGCGCAAGGGCTGTTCTCGCCAGTTAGGGCTTCAATCCGCCGCCGGCGCTTTCCGGTCGCATAGCAGCCGGTCGTCGCCGTCGTGATACAGGCTGCAGCGGTCGACGAGCGCCTCGCGAAGCCGGCGCCGGGCGCGGTGCAGCCTGATCTTGACCGTTTCGAGCGTCGCTCCTACGACACTCGCTATCTCGGCATCGGCAAGCCCTTCGATCTCGCTCAGGATCAGGACGGCGCGATACGTGTCCGGCAGTGCATCGATGAGGCCGCGAACGCACTCGCTCATCTCGCCGCGTATCAGATGCTGTTCCGCAGTCTCGGCGGAATCGGGCGCTATCGACTCCTCTTCCGCCGGAATCGCGATCGGACTGGCGCGCCGCCTTCTGTCCATCGCGGCGTTCGTGGCGATGCGATATACCCACGAAGAAATCCCTTCACCGCGATAGTCGCCGAGAGAGCGGCTGATCTTGATGAAAACTTCCTGCGAGACGTCTTCGGCTTCATCGGGACCAACCAGCCGCGCGAGGTATCGAAGGATTTTAGGATAGAAATCGGAGTACACGGTATTGAAATCAACGCCGTGTGTGTCCGGGCCGATCGAGGACATGATTCCGCTCTCCTTGATGATGCTCTGAAGCGATCTTCCCGCCTCCATCGCCAGGACGCAAGGCCCGGTTTCCGCGACCGTCATCTGCAGCCGCATGCCTGGGCAGGTCCACAGAGAGTGTCGCCATTCGGTGTGCAGGCGAAGTTGGCGTTCTCGCCCGCCAGCACCGCTTCGATCTGCTCCATGGCCGCGTTGTGGACGGATTTGGCGATTCCTACCGTAGCCCGTAACGTCTCCGGTGGTGCCCCCAAGCGGCGGGCCTCAGCAAGGTGCAAGACCAAGTCCGAGACGGATTGAACGCAGATGGCCGACGCGACCGATATGAGTTCCGCCAATAGCTGTTTATTGGCCCGAAAGGCAGCATCGAGTTCCGGCCGGGCGCCCTGACAGCGTTCGCTCCAGTGATCGATGCCGCGGGTGGCTGCCTGCCTCACGGCGAGGGCCGCCTCCACGGCAAACTGGATGCCTTTGTCACAGGCGCCGGATTCGCGCGCGGCTTTGACCTGAAATTCCGTGCAGGGCTGGCACCCGGCGGCAACGGAGGCCCCGAGCGCGATCAATACCTTGATCTTGGGATCGATGACTGGTTCGCTTGACACTTTTTTGACTCCTGCCGTGAAGACGGAAGGTGGTCGGAAAAGGATACACAGGTCCGAACAGGTGTATCGATTCCGGCTCGACTCCCGTCTTCACGGGCGAGGTAGCAACCATGCGGAATGACAAGTTCTCCGAGGTTCTGGTTTATGCTTTTGTCAGCCTGACCGTCCTCACCGGTGTGGGTTCTTTCGTCGTCTTCGGCAGGTTCCTTGGCGGTATGGGCCTGGGCATCTTCCAGTTCGGGTTGAGCCCGTTGGCGGCGGCGCTTTTCGATGTGGCGCTCTGCCTGATCTTCTTCATCCAGCACAGCGGGATGGTGCGCCGTTCGTTTCGCACATGGTCCGAGCAGTGGATCCCGAGGTGGCTGAGCCGGGCGTTGTACACATTCGCGTCGGCCTTCGCGCTGGCGCTGATGTGCGTGCTGTGGCAACCGGTGGA
>PLEM01000520.1:5254-5635 GCA_003137035.1 Bryobacterales bacterium
CCCTACCGATGGGTTCGTCATCCGTTCTATTTCCTGGTCGTGGTGATGCTCTGGGCTTCACCGGTGATCTCCGGCGACCGGCTGCTCTTGAACGCTTTGTTCACCATTTGGATCGTTCTCGGTGCGCGCTGGGAGGAGCGGGACTTGATCGTCCAATACGGTGACGCATACCGACGCTACCAGGCAGAGGTTCCGATGCTAATGCCGTGGCGGCCTTCCGCTGCACGGCCCAGCGTCGTTGTCCATTGACGATTTTGGTACGGCCGCACATATAGCCTTGCCCCATTGCCCCGTCTGCGCATCGGCCTCACGATCGGGAACGATAAGCCGGCATGCTTCGGCCAATTGGGATGGCTTTGAGGTTGGGGCGGGTAGGCCCAC
>PLEM01000488.1 GCA_003137035.1 Bryobacterales bacterium
GCAAGTCATGGATCGTTCCGCTCGGTCGGCTCGCGTACTCTTCGCCCTGGCCATCGCGGCCGGAGCTGGGCATTCGCAGACGGCGCCACCCGTCATCACGGCCTCCACGCGGCTGGTGCAGGTCAGCGTGATCGCCAAGGAGAAGGGCGGCGCGCCTGCCGCCGGCCTGAAGGCGGAGGACTTTCGCGTCCTGGTGGATGGACGGCCGCAGAAGATCAGCTTCTTCTCGATGGAATCCACCGGGGTGTCATCCGTCACGAGCGCGCCGCTCCCGCCCAACACATTCACAAACATTTTAGCGGCGCGCGGACAGGCGATTAATGGGATCACCGTGGTCCTGCTCGATCTGGTGAATACGCGCATGGCCGATCGGATGTTTGCGCGGCAGCAACTCATCAAATACCTCGGAGAGATCCAGCCGCAGGATCGGATCGGCGTTTACGTCTTCGGCGGCCGGTTGCGCGTGTTGCACGACTACACGGCGGATATGTCGGTCTTTCAGAAAAAACTCGCCGAGGCGAAAGACCGGCTCATCGGCGTCGGTGGCACGGAGACTCCCGGCGCCCTGGATCGGGAACAGGGCGAATTCGACGCGGCCATCTCGGGCCGGGGAGGCACACCGCAGGAGCGCCAGTTCTACATGCGGAACCGGGTCCTGGGCACGCTCGCGGTGTTCAAGTTCATAGCGAATCACCTGGAACGCGTGCCGGGAAGGAAGAACCTGATCTGGATGTCGGGCGCGTTCCCGGCGATCTTCGGCTACCAGAACATGGACAACATGGGCGAGAGCTACATCGACGAGGTAGACGCCACGGTGCGCGCGCTGAGTCAGGCGAACGTTGCCGTGTATCCGATCGATGCGCGCGGCCTGACACCCCCGCCCGGCTTCAATGCCAGTAGCGCTTCGAGGAGCAGCCCCCCGATGCCGCCGGGCGGCGCTCGAGGGACGCCCGGCAGGACCGTCGCCGCGCCCCGGACGGGCGGCGCTGGCCGTGGACAGATCGCCGCTCACGCGACTATGGACGATCTCGCGCATCGCACGGGCGGCCACGCCTACTACAACACCAACGACCTCGCGCGGGCGATTCATGAAGCGGTCGCGGATTCCACGTTGACTTACACGATCGGATTCTATCCGGCGGATGAGAAGAGCGACCGCGAATTCCATAAGATCAAGATCGAAGCTCCGCGACGGCGCGTGAGCCTGCACTACCGCAGCGGCTACCTCGACGTCCCGCGCGCTTCGCCGGACGAACGGCAGCGCTCGCTGCAATTGCACGATGCGCTGTGGAGCCCGCTCGATGCGACGGAACTCGGCCTGACCGTGCACGCTGCCCGGGCTGCCGCGCCGACTCTCGACCTGCTCGTGACCGTTCAACCGGACGGTGTGCAGTTGAAGCAGGAGGGCGACCGCTACATCGGCCGTCTCGATATGTTGATCGTCCAGCGCGATGCCCGGGGCAACGAGATCGACGCGCCCCTCGACACGATCGAACTCAAGATGCTCGGCGAAACGTACCGGAAATTCACCACGGCCGGGTTGCCCCTGCGGAAAACTCTGACGCTGTCGGCGCGCGCCGAGACACTCAGAATCGTGGTGCGCGACGCGGGATCCGGAATGATCGGGTCGCTCACAGTGCCGCTGAAGGGGCTCTAAGACGGCGTTTGAGATATACTCTATAACGCGGCCGGTGTTTGGGACCGATTCAACGGGATAAGGAGATCGTCGTGAACTCAAAGAGAACCCACTGTGTGTCTATACTCGTTCTCGCAGCCCTGATCGCCACCGCGGGTGTAGCGAGCGCTTCCGTCCGTGTGGGCGGATCGGCTTTCTTCGTCAATGGACAGCTCGCCCGGGACCATCAGTACTCGGGTTCCTGCCCTGTGGATCTCAAGTTCGATTGGGGTGTGATTAGCAGCTCTCCGGCGACGGTCACGTATTCCTTTGCCAGAAGCGACGGGGGCCACTCATCCCATGCGCGTTCCGTCACTCTGCCGGCCAATCGATCCGTGCCCATTCTGGAAGAATGGCATCTGGGCGCCAACACGCCGCAGTTTGCCGACTTCAGCGGCTGGGTGGAGTTGATTATCGAGTCTCCCAGCCCCGTCTCGAACCGCATCGGGTTCACCGTTCACTGCGGGAACTCGGCCAGCGTCCGCGTGGGTGGATCGGCCTTCTCGGTGAACGGGCAGATTGCCCGGGATCATCAGTACGCGGGCGCGTGTCCCGTGGACCTCACGTTCGACTGGGGCGTAATTGGCACGGAGGCCACTCCGGTGGTTTATTCATTCACCAGGAGCGATGGGGGCCATTCATCGAAACCACTTACGATGGGCCTGCCCCAGGGGCATCGATCCGTGCCCATCCTGGACCATTGGCGCCTGGGAGCCAACACGCCGCAGTTTGCCGACTACAGCGGCTGGGTGGAGCTGAATATCGAGTCTCCCAACCCCGTCGCAAACCGGATCGGGTTCACGCTGCATTGCAGGTAGTGGCGGAAGTGCGCCCTGCCACAGCCGGCATTTGCGCCTGAACGAGTTGCTCCGCGGGAAAGGTCTCTCCGGATTCAAGCCTTCGGCGTTTGCGGTTGCACATTTCTCCTTCGGCGCCTCGTTGAAGGTCGACTTCCAGGGATCACGGGTCACGTCGGGTGGCGGTTGGGTGTAGACAAATCAGGCCCCGTGAGCCCGTGAATGAAACGCGGGACATGGACTCACGGCACGATCGCGGTGCGTGTGATCCGAAGGTCCACGATTGGGAAATGAACACAGAGACTATTCGCCTGTTTGCGAACGCCACGCTCCTGGAGACCCGCTTCGGTGGCTGGCCATCCTTCCACGACGCAGAAGTGCTTCGGGGGGAACTCTCGCGTGACCACGACGTCGTGCTCTCGATGGATGTGTAGGTTTTTGCGTGCACCGACGAAGTGGATTCTGCAGGATACTTCAGGCGCGCCAACCCGAGCATCGTTACGCTCCGGTTCTATGGTTTGCGGGAGCTGTCGCTGCAGGATTTCAACGAGCAGAATGTCTTGCAGACGCTTACTTGCAGCAGGATGGAGGAAGGCGACCTCCTCGTGGAGATCTGCGGTATCTACGGCCTGAGTGGCGCCTTCAGGTGCAGCAGGGCAGAGGTCGCGGCGGTACGCGCGATGGACTGATCCCAGGAAACCTGCGGGGCTGAAGCCCCGCGCGGGCTCAAGCCCGCCCTCCGATCTACAATCGGAACAGGGGGCAGCATGGACAATCCGTTGGCTTGGCTTGGCGAGCAGATCGAGACGTGGAAGCGGGCGGGGGCTTACCAGACGCTCCGGGAACTCCAGAGCGCTTGCGCGCCGGTGTGCCGGTTCGACGGCCGGGAAGTCATCAACCTGGCTTCCAACAACTACCTCGGGCTGACCGATCATCCCAAACTGATCGCGGCGGCGCTGGAGGCTACGCGCAAGTATGGCGTCGGCTCGGGCGCGGTGCGCACCATCGCCGGCACCATGAGCATCCACCTGGAGCTGGAGCGGCGCATCGCCGCGTTCAAGCAGGTCGAGGCGTGCGTGGTGTTTCAATCCGGATTCGCCGCCAACGCCGGCACGGTGGCCGCCATCCTCACGCCCGAGGACCACATCGTCTCGGACGAGTTGAACCACGCCAGCATCATCGACGGNNACCGACGGCGTCTTCTCGATGGATGGCGACATCGCGCCGCTGCCCGCGCTCGTCGCGGCTGCGCGCCGGCACGGGGCAATCATGATGATCGACGACGCGCATTCCTCGGGCGTGCTGGGCCGCAACGGCCGCGGCACGGTGGATCACTTCGGGTTGCACGGCCAGGTGGACATCCAGGTGGGCACGCTCTCGAAGGCCATCGGGGCGCTGGGCGGCTACGTTTGCGGGAGCCGCGAGCTGATCGAGTATCTGTATCATCGCGCGCGGCCGTTCCTGTTCTCGACCTCGCACCCGCCCGCGGTGGCGGCCTCCTGCCTGGCGGCTTTCGAGGTGCTCGAGGAGGAGCCCGAGCGCATCGAAAACCTGTGGAAGAACACGCGCTACTTCAAGGCTGCGCTGGGCGAGGCGGGGTTCCGCACCGGCGCGAGCGAGACGCCCATCACCCCCATCCTGGTGGGCGAAGCCAAGACCGCCCACGCGTTTTCGCGCGCGCTGTTCGAGGAAGGCGTTTTCGCCACCGGCATCGGATTCCCGACCGTACCGGAAGGCAAGGCGCGCGTGCGCACCATCATGACCGCCACGCACACTCGCGAGCATATCGACCGCGCGCTCGAAATCCTGAGCCGGGTGGCCAAGAAAACCGGCATTCTCGCGAACTGACTCCATCCCCCCGTAGGAACCATCGCCTGTAAATGAGATTGACGGCGCTTCTAAGCTGTTCCGCCGATTTCAGCTTCCGCCGATCCCGGTTACGCTGGAATCACCAAGCCACCGTTGGGACGAGAAGGAGAAATAGTGAAGCACCTTACTCGTTTCTTGACGGACGATCGGGGCCAGGACCTGATCGAGTATGCCTTGATGGCCGGCTTTGTTGCCGTGGCCGCCGGGGCTCTGATGCCGAATGTGTCGAACAGCATCAGCACAGTCTTCAGCAAGATCCAGTCCCTGCTGGCAAATGCGGCAGGAACGTAGGCTCCTCGCGAAGGGCGACAGCAGCAGCAGTTCTGTCGCCCTACACCTTTGCTCCCCGGTTTCTCAGTGCGCGGAGGCCAACGCCTCGACCAGGGGGCTCAGCAGGTTGCCTTCGGCGTCGTAGTCCAGCTCGCGCGGCTCGCCGAGAACTTCCAGGCTGGGGTTTCTCCGAACCTCGGGCAGCAGATTCTCGCTTAGCGCCAGCAGGGACAGCTCCATGGTGTTCCGGATCCAGCCGATAGTAACCTCCGCAGGGTCGAACTTACCCACCGTGGCCGAGATGCGATCGAGGCATTCGCGGTCGGTGGGGAAGTGGATCGGCGTGCGGCTGGCCTCGGGAGTCGAGGCGGTCAGCGAGTTGATGCAGGTAGCGTTCCAATCGACCCGATTCACCAGGCGGTCGGCCACCACGTCGGCCATGCCCAGCCCCACTGCGTTGTTGTAAGAGAGGGCGCTGAGGTCGCGGGCGAAAATGCGCTGAATACGCGGCGCGTTCGGCCAGGGATTGTATTCGATGTGGATGGAGCGGTTGATGACCTTTGTATCCATCCCGGCGCCGCTGATGTTTTTGCCGATCTCGTCCACGATGAGGACGTCCACTTCCTCGACCGGGATGCGTCCCGCCCAGGACTTCACCAGCTCGAGCAGTTCCTCTTCCCGCTGCTCCATGGACTCCACCGGCACGGCCTCCAATTTGCCGGTGTTGTGATGAGCGTCTTCCAGGATGGCCAGGCCGCCCAGGATCTTGCCCGAGG
>PLEM01000122.1 GCA_003137035.1 Bryobacterales bacterium
TGCGTGGCCTGCGCCACCTGCGTGAAGGTCTGCCCGTACGGGGCGCCGCTGATCAACGACCTGAAGAAGGCGGAGATCCAGGGTGCCAAGTGCATGGGCTGTGGGAGTTGCGCGGCCGCCTGTCCGGCCCGCACCATCACCCTCCGGCACCAGGAAGACGAGGCGCTCACAGCCATGCTCGACGAGCTGCTCGCCGGGGGAGTAACCGCATGATTGAGTCCAACCAATGGGAACCCGAGATCATCGCCTTCTGCTGTAATTACTGCGCCTACGCGGCGGCGGACCTGGCCGGCTCCAAGCGCATGCAGTATCCCGTCAACGTGCGCATCATCCATACGCCCTGCACCGGCAAGATTGAAATGGAGCACATCCTGGAGGCCTTCGAGAAGGGCATCGACGGGATTCTGGTGGCCGGGTGCCTGGAAGGCGGCTGCCATTTCCTGGAGGGAAATCTGCGGGCCCGCAAGCGCACCGACCGCATCCGCGAGATGCTCGACGAGATCGGCGTAGGCCGCGAGCGGCTCAAGATGGTGAACTTCTCGGCCGCCATGGCGCCGACCTTTGTCGAGCGCGTGAAAGAGATCGTCGAGACCGTTCGGGCCCTGGGCCCGAATCCGCTTAGAGAGAGTGTAAAGGTATGATCGTCGCTTCCCCCAAACCTATTACCGAACTGAAGAGCCTGATCGCGCGCCACGGAAAGGTCCTGTTTGTGGGCTGCGGGACCTGTGTCACGGTGTGCCTGGCCGGCGNNCAGTGCGAGAACGAGTTCATCAAGGACCTGGCGGAGCCGGCGGCCAAGGCCGACGCCATCGTCTCGTTCGGCTGCGGCGCCGGCGTGCAGGCGATCGCCGAGCGGTTCCCCAACAAGCCGGTCTATGCCGGGCTCAACACACAGTTCCTGGGCATTTTGGAGGAGCAGGCGGTCTGGACCGAGAAGTGCCTGGGCTGCGGCGACTGCATGTTAGCGCAGTTCGGCGGCATCTGCCCGGTGACCCGCTGCGCCAAGCGCCTGCTGAACGGCCCCTGCGGTGGCTCCAAAGAGAAGGAATGCGAAGTAGGCGACGGCCGCCCCTGCGCCTGGCAGCTCATTTACACGCGCCTGAAGAACATCGACCAGCTTGATCGCCTGGAGGCGATCGTTCCGCCCAAGGACTGGCGCTCCGCCTGGCACGCTGGAGCCAGGAAGATTGTGCGCCCCGAGCACCGCGTCTGACCCGGAACCCAAGTTCCAGGTTCCGATTACGCACACTACTTTCCCAGATTCGGACAGGAAACTCCCACAAAGTCTGAAAAACAGCGGAAGTTTGCGGTCCGTGAGTTGCATTGCAGGCAGGTGGAAAGCGGGCCATCTGTATGCTGAAGCAGACTCTCAGGACGTTGCGCAGGAGCGGCGGGGTCACGGTGGTGGCGGTGCTGGCGCTGGCGCTCGGAATCGGGGCGAACACCGCCGTCTTCAGTGTGGTGAACGCGGTGTTTCTGCGCCCCCTACCCTACGGGGAAGCGGGCCGGCTGGTGGCGATCTCCGAAACCACCGGCGGCAACACCATGTCCGTCTCCTACCCCAACTTCGTGGATTGGCGGCGGCAGGCCACCGCCTTCGATGGGATCGCCGTCAGCGGGCCGTTCGAAGCGACCCTGGAGAGCCGCGCGCCCGACGAGCGCCTGCCGGTCACCTATGTGTCCTCGGATTTCTTCTCGATTCTGCGAACTCGCCCCCTGCTGGGACGCGATTTCCGCCCCGAGGACGATGCGCAAGGGGCGCCTCCGGTCGCCATTCTGTCGCACCGCATCTGGCAGACTAATTTCGGATCGGATCCGGCCATTCTGGGCAGCACCGTCAGCCTGGACCGGCGCCAGTACACGGTCATCGGCGTGCTCGCGCCCGGGTTCCGTTTCTATCGCCCGGCGAATGTGTTCGTTCCGATCAGCGACGCGCTCACGCGCGAGTTTCTCTGGATGCGCCAGAACCACGGCGGCCTCGAGGCCATTGCGCGGCTCAAACCGGGAACCACGCTGGAGCAGGCGCAGGCTCAGATGAACACCATCGCGAGCCGCCTCCAGAGCGCTTATCCCGCTGACAACACCGGAGTCGGTGCGAAGGTGGAGGGGCTGCGGGAACGCATCTCGGGCCGGGCCCGGCAGCCGGTGACGATGCTGCTGGCGGCGGTCTCCCTGGTCCTGCTGATCGCCTGCGTGAATGTGGCTAACCTGCTGCTGGCGCGGGCCGCCGACCGCCGGAAGGAGATGGCCGTGCGAGTCGCGCTGGGCGCCTCGCGATGGGACGTGCTGCGGCAACTGCTGCTGGAGAGCGTTCTGCTGGCGCTGGCTGGCGGCGCGTTGGGGGTGCTTCTGTCTTCCTGGAGCTTCGCCGCGCTGTCGCGGCTGGTTCCGGCCTCGATTGACGCCGGAGGTCTGGGCGTGGACCTGCGGGTGCTTGGATACACGCTGCTGGTATCGATGCTCACCGGCGTGCTGTTCGGCCTCGCGCCGGCCTTCGACACCTGGCGGTTGAACCTGACCACCGCTCTGCGCGATGGCGGACGAACTACCAGCGGCGCCGCGACCGCTCGTCTGCGCGACGCGCTGGTGGTTGTCGAGGTGGCGCTGGCGCTGATCCTGCTGGTTGGCGCGGGCCTGCTGCTGCGCACCTTGAACAACCTCATGAATGTGCCGTTGGGCTTCCCGAGCGAGCGCCTCCTGAGCGCCCGCGTCAGCCTGCCCGATTCCAAGGGATACAACTTCGAGCGCAATGCCGCGTTCTTCGAGGCGCTAGTGGCCCAGGTTCGGGCCATTCCGGGGGTGCGTTCGGCGGGCACCATCAGCCACATGCCGCTGCGGGGCTTCTTCTCCTCGATGGTCTGGTTCCGGGACGACCGGCCGGTTCCGGAACGCGGCAAGCTGCCCGACGCCGAGCAACGCGTGGCTTCGCCCGAGTACTTCGCCACCATGGGCATACCGCTCGTGAGCGGGCGGCTGTTTACCGCGGCCGACGGCCGCATCACCAACTTCCGCAACGAGGAGGTGCTGGACTGGGCCAGGAAGAACCGCTTTTCCATTCTGATCAACGAGACCATGGCGAAGCGCTTCTGGCCGAAAGAGGACCCGGTTGGCAAGACCTTCCGGCCGGGCTTCCCGGAAATGGGCTTCCAACCGGCCAAGATCGTGGGCGTGGTGGGGGATGTGCGCGACTACGGGCCGGAGAGCGAAGTACAGCCAACCTTCTACTGGTCGGGCTACCACTCTCCGCAGCGGGCCGCGACGCTGGTGGTGCAGACGCGCGGCGGCGATCCAGCCTCCATGGTGTCCGCCGTGCGAGGCGCCGTGGCCGCGCTGGACCGGGCCGCCATCGTATCCGATGTAGCCACCGTGGAGAGCATCGTTTCCGACGCGGTGGGTCCGCGGCGCCTTAACATGCAGTTGCTGGGCATCTTCGCGGCCTTGGCGCTGCTGCTGGCCGCGGTGGGGATCTACGGCGTGATGGCGTATACGGTGAACCGGCGCCGTCACGAAATCGGGATCAGGATGGCGCTCGGCGCGGGGCAGTCGAACGTGGTGCGTATGGTGATCGGCAAGGCGCTGGTGCTGGGCGGGCTGGGCGTAGTCATCGGCTCGGCGGTGGCTCTGGGGCTCACGCGGCTCCTGGCCGGAATGTTGTTCGGCGTGAAACCGGCGGATCCGCTCACGTTTCTGGCGGTGGCGGCAATCCTGTTCGCGGTCACAGTAGCCGCGAGCTGCGTGCCGGCGGGACGGGCCACGCGGGTCTCGCCGACCATTGCGCTGCGAACCGAATAGGGCCGGTCCGCAATCCGTCCGTCATTTGCAGCCGCGTACCGGCCGGGTGCAACCGCTCCCTGGCGGTCGCGGCTCAGTTGGAGCCGCATCCGAGCCGCGACCGCAAGGGAGCGGACCTGGGAATGCGGCTCGCAGTTGCCGCGTGAACACCGATCCGCTACATTGATCTACGGACATCGAGCCGACATGATCCGTTTCACGTGCAACGTTTGCAGCAAGTCCGAAGAGTGCTCCGAGGAACTGTTCGAACGCGAGGGCGCCACCTGCTCCGGCTGCGGCTCGACGGTGCGCTTTCGGGCGCTGATGCACCTGCTTTCGGTCGAGCTGTTCGGCCTGGACCTTCCGCTGGAACAGTTTCCGCCTCTGAAGTCCATCCGGGGGCTGGGCCTCAGCGACTGGGCCGGTTACGCCGATGTGCTGGCGGAGAAGTTCGATTACACCAACACCTTTCTGACCCAGGAACCGCGGTTCGACATCGGCATGCCCAGCCCGGCAAACCAAGGCCAGTACGATTTCATCATTTCGGCGGAGGTGTTCGAACACGTCGAGCCGCCCGTGGAGCGCGCGTTCCACGAAGCCTGCCAGTTGCTCAAGCCGCATGGCGTGCTGATTCTGACGGCGCCCTACTCGCTGGAGGCCACCACACGCGAGCACTTTCCAGAACTCAACGATTACACCCTAGCGGAACTGGACGGCTCGGCGATCCTGGTGAACCGCACCCGCGAGGGCCGGCTGGAGGTATTCGACCACCTGGTGTTCCACGGCGGACCGGGTTCCGCGCTGGAGATGCGCGTATTCAGCGATTCCTCGCTGAAGGAAATGCTTCTGGCCGCCGGTTTTCGCGAGGTGGAGTTCTGCTCGCGGAGCAACCCGGCTCACGGCATCGTGTTCCGCGAGCAGTGGGGATTGCCGGTGGTGGCGCGCAAGGAGCCGATGTCCCACACACGGACCTGGGTGGCGGAGATGATCCGGCAGATCCATTGGCTCGATGGTTTTCGCGAACGGGTGCACGCGGCGGAGCGCACTGCCAAGGAACGCTCGGAGTGGGCGCAACGGCTCGACGGTGAAATCGCCGAGGTCCGGCGCCGGATCGACGAGTTGCAGGCGGAAGTGGAGGAGCGGAGCCGGTGGGGGCAGTCCCTGGAGATCCAGTTGTCTCAGCAAGCTCCCCTCTTGGAGAACCTGCGAAAGCAGCTCCGGACGGCTTACAACTCGCGCTGGATGGCGCTGGGAAGGCTGCTCGGGATTGGCCCGCGCTTCACCCCCGACTCGTAGCCTGGCCACGCCGGGCCATCAGCCACACCCCCAGCGCGACCAGCGCCAGCGCGATCCATTGCTCGGTGACCAGCGGGCCGTAGTAGGCGTTCATCTGGTCGTGAGCGCGCACGAACTCCACCAGGAAGCGCGCGCTCGAGTACAGCGCCAGGTAGAGGCCGATGATGGCGCCGGGCCGGTGCGGCCGGCCGAAGCGCCAGTAGAGAATCAAGAAGATCAGCGCCTCGGCCAGCACCTCGTAGAGCTGCGTCGGATGTAGCGGCACACCGAGGGGCACTCCGACCCGCTCCTGGGAGAGCGGGTTGCTGAAGGTCACCGCCCAAGGCAGATGCGTGGGCGCGCCCCAGCAGCAGCCGGCGGCGAAACAGCCCAGCCGCCCGATGGAGTGTCCCAGCGCCAGGCCGGGCGCAAAGGCGTCGGCGGTCACCAGGCCGGGCAACTTCTTGCGCCGCATGTAAAGGAACGCTGTCGCCAGCGCGGCCAGCAGACCGCCGTAGAAGATGCCACCGGCACGCAGCGTCGCCATGGTGAAGAGCTCGGAGGGATACCGTAGATAGTACCCGGCGTCCAGCGCGATCAGCAGCAGCTTGGCGCCTATCAGAGCGGCCATCCCGGCGTAGATCCCGAGATTGATCACGGTCTCCGTATCGAGCCCGGAACGCCGGCCCAGACGGGCGGCCATCCACAGCGCGGTCAGAAAGCCCAGGGTCACCAGCAACCCGTAAGTGGGCAGGAAGAAGTTCCCGATATGGAAGAGGTTGGGGAGCATTCAGGTCCTGGGGGCGCGCCGCCGCGAGCGTATCAGGTCGACGATCAGCAGCGCGGAGCCAACGGTTATGGCGCTGTCGGCCAGGTTAAATGCGGGCCAATGGAAGCTGCCCAGGTAGAGGTCCAGGAAATCCGTCACCGTGCCGGTGACAATGCGGTCGTACACGTTCCCTAACGCTCCGCCCAGGATCAGCGCGAGGCCCAGGTGCATCCGGCGGCTTTCGCCCTCGCGCCCGCCGGGGTGCCACAACAACACGGCAATCAAAATCCCGGCCCCGGCGGTGAGCCCCACCAGGAAAAAGCTGCGCCACTCGGTTTGCGCGCCCGCGAACAGGCTGAATGCCGCCCCCGGGTTCTCGCTGTGGACGATGCTTAAGAACCCGGGAATCACGGTGTTGCTTTCTCCCGGCAGCAACTGCTGCTGGATCAGGTACTTGGTGAGGCGATCCAGCAGAAACACCAACCCGGCGAGGCCGTAGGCGATAGCCCGGCAGGCCGCGGCGGAACGGGGACGGTCCATTTAGGCTTTCAGGTTCTCCTCGACGGCTGCCGCACAGGGCGGGCAGATGGTGGGCCAAGCTGGATTCGCGCCCACATCGGTCAAATACTTCCAGCAGCGCTCGCACTTTACGCCCGCGGCGCGGCCGATCTCCACCGATAGCGCCCCTTCGGGCTGCCTTTCGACGGCCACCTGGGACACGATGAATAGCGCGGGCAGCTCCGCGGCGTATTCCTCGAGCAGCGGATAAAGGTCCGGTGCGGCGCGCAGGCGAACCCGGGCTTCCAGCGGCGCTCCGATAGACTTCTCCTGGCGGGCGGTCTCCAGACTCTTCAGCACGCTTTCGCGCACACTCATGAGACGCTCCCAGTTCTGGCTGCGTTGCCGCTCGGTCTCGCCAAGCCCGGCGGCGAGTTCCTCGGGCTCCGGGAACTGCGCGAGATGGACGCTAGAGGGCGCGCCGGCTGGCTTCCGCATGTGCTGCCACACCTCCTCGGCAGTGTAGCTCAGCAGCGGGGCGGCCAGACGGACCAGCGCGTAGTTGATGCGGTAGAGCGCGGTTTGCGCGCTGCGGCGCGCACGCGAGCGCGGCGCGGTGGTGTACAAACGGTCCTTCAGCACGTCGAAGTAGATCGCGCTGAGCTCGGTAGTGGCGAAATCGTAGATGGCGTGGTAGACGCGGTGGAAGGCCAGTTCTTCGTACCAGCGCCGGCAGTCCCGAACCAGTTGCTCGGTCCGGAACAGAATCCACTGATCCAGTTCGGGCAGCTCGGCGGCGGGGACGGCGTCGGCGGCGGGGTCGAAATCCCCCAGATTGCCGAGCGCGTAGCGGAAGGTGTTGCGCAGTTTGCGGTAGGCCTCGGATAGGCGCGTCAGGATGGTGGGCGAGATCACGATATCGTCGGTGAACTCGACCGACGTCACCCACAGGCGCACCACGTCGGCGCCGTACTGTTTGATGAGCTCCTGCGGCTCGATGAAGTTGCCCAGCGACTTGGAGAGCGCGCGGCCCTGCTCATCCAGCGTCCAGCCGTGCGTGGCGCAGTGGCGGTACGGGGCGCGGCCCCGGATGCCCACGCCGACCAGCAGCGAGCTATGGAACCAGCCCCGGTACTGGTCGCCGCCCTCGACGTAGAGATCGGCCGGCCAGGGCAGGGCGTTGGCTTCGGTCAGCACCGCCAGGTGGCTGGAACCGGATTCGAACCACACGTCGATGATGTCGGTCTCCTTGCGAAACTCCGTGGCCCCGCAGCGGCCGCACTTCGCATCGGGTCCGGCCAGCTCCGCGGCCGTGCGATCGTACCAGGCGTCGGCGGTTTCCCGCTCGAACAGCGCCACCACGCCGTCCAGAATCTTGCGGTCGGTGAGCGGCTCGCCGCACTTCTCGCAATAGAAGACGATGATGGGNNCTGGCGCGAGATGCACCAATCGGGCCGGTTGGCGATCATGTTGGAGATGCGCTCCTGGCCCCAGGCCGGCAGCCACTTCACTTCCTTGATGGCCTCCAGCGCGCGCTTTCGCAGCTCGTTGCGATCCATGCCGATGAACCACTGCTCGGTGGCGCGGAAGATGGTGGGGTGGTGGCAGCGCCAGCAGTGCGGGTAACTGTGTTCGAAAGCCTCCTGGGCAGGGAGCGCGCCGCTGCTCCGCAGGATCTCGACCACCACCGGGTTGGCGTCCCACACCGTCTTGCCGATGATTCCTTCGGGCAGGCGCCCGGCGGCGCCTTCGGCGTGAAAGAAGCGCCCGGCCGCGTCCACCGGGCAGTAGGTCGCGATGCCGTAGCGCAGGCCGGTGAGGTGATCCTCCTGGCCGTGGCCGGGTGCGGTATGGACGGCGCCGGTGCCCTGATCCAGTGTGACGTAGTCCGCAAGCACGCCCACCGAGTCGCGCTCGAGGAACGGATGGCGGAAGATTGCCCCTTCGAGCTGCTTTCCGGACATGCGCGCGAGCGCCTGCGGAGTGTTCCATCCGCACTTGCGCGCGGTCTGCTCCAGCAGATCCGCCGCCACGATGTAGACCTCGCCGTCCACTTCCGCCGCCACGTACTCGAAGTTGGGATGGAAGGCGATGGCCATGTTGGCCGGGATGGTCCAGGGGGTGGTGGTCCAGATCAGGGCGGAGACGCGGCGGCCGGCGAGCGCGGGATCCAGTTTGGCCGGATCGGTTACCAGCGCGAATCGTACCCAGACCGAGGGGCTGGTGTGGTTCTCGTATTCGACTTCGGCTTCGGCCAGCGCGGTGCGGCAGTGGATGCACCAGTTCACCGGTTTGAGGCCTTTGTAGACGTAACCGCGGTCCAGAAACTCGACAAAGGCGCGCGCGATGGCCGCCTCGTAATCGGCGGTCATGGTCAGATAGGGCTTTTCCCAGCGGCCCAGCACGCCCAGGCGGCGAAAATCCTGGCGCTGGATATCGACCCACTTCAGCGCATACTTGCGGCACTCGGCGCGGATCTCGGAGACGCTCATGCGGGCCTTGCGCGCGCCCAGCTCGTTGTCCACGCGGATTTCGATGGGCAGGCCGTGGCAGTCCCATCCGGGCACGTAGGGGGCGTCGAAGCCGGCCATGTTCTTGGACTTCACGATGAAATCCTTGAGGACCTTGTTGAACGCCGTGCCGGAGTGAATGCGGTTATTGGCGAAGGGCGGCCCATCGTGCAGGACGTATAACGGCCGGCCGGCGCTCTGCTCGCGGATGCGGTGGTAGAGCCGCTCCTCGTCCCATCGGGCCAGTATCTTGGGCTCGTTCACCGGCAAGTTGGCCTTCATGGGGAAGTCCGTGCGCGGCAGGTTGACGGTCTTCTTGAGTTCGACGCTGTTCGGCTGCATTTAGGGAATACCCCATTATACGTGGCGCGGGGGAGGGCACCCGTGACTAATCGATCTCCCTCTCGCCGGGCTCACTTGGCTGGCTGAGCGTGGGACACACTTTGCTCGGCGCGTTCGGTGTACTGGCTCCACAGTTGGTTTACTTCCGGCGCTTCCGCAAGACCCTGGGATTGGAGCTCGCTCTGGATGGCCTTGCGCAGATCCTCCGTACAGCCCACCGACCTCTCCACCCCATGCTGGAAGTCCTGAACCGAAGCGCTGGAGGCTTCCCCTGCCAGGTATCGCTTGCTGACGTCCGTCAACTTCTCGTGGGCCTCGGCGGTAAGCTTCTCACACTCGACGAAGGCTTCCTTGTGACGCTCGAAAACCGCCTGTACCTTTTGCTGCCGGGAGGGGCCACAGGCCCCGGCTAGCGCCAACACGAGCAGCAGACAACCGGCGGCTGCCTTGGTGAATGAGTCCATAACGTTGAATCTCCGCAGATGGTTCATGATTGCTCCTTTCAACTCAGCCGGCCAGGGCCTTCTTGCCGGCCTCGAGTGCTCGTAGGATCGCTTCGGTGTCGAAGACGCAGCCGCCCCAGGAGCCTCCGCTGGCTTCCTGGAGCGCGGCCCAGAGGCGGGTGTCGGAGGGGAGCGCGGGGTCGGGCGCGAGGGCGGGATGCGGGGGACGCGAGGCCAGTATGCGCGCGCCTTCCTCGGCCCCGAAGAGGGCGCCGTTTGCTCCCACCAGATTCACCGAGCCTTCGAGGCGATTGCGGTCGATGAGGATTTCGATGCGGTCGCCGTCCTGGAGTCTGCCGAGCGGCCCGCCGGCCAGGGCTTCCGGCGATACGTGCCCGATGCAGGCGCCCGTGGAGACGCCGCTGAACCGCGCGTCCGTGAGCACGGCCACGTGCTTGCCGAACTCCAGGTATTTGAGCGCCGCGGTGATCTGATAGATCTCCTCCATCCCCGCGCCCATGGGGCCGCGACCCATCAGCACGAGCACGTCGCCGGGCTGTATGCTCCCGTTCTTGATCGCTGCGATGGCGGCGAGCTCGGTGGTGAACACGCGGGCAGTCCCCACATTTCGGTATACGCCGTCGGGGTCCACCACGCTGGGATCGATGGCCGTGCTCTTCACGACCGAGCCGCCGGGCGCCAGGTTCCCCTTCGGGAATGTGACGGTCGAGGTAAGCCCGCGACGGCGCGCGGAATCCGGATCCATGATGACGTTGGCGGGGTCCACTCCCTCGCGTTCTTTGAGCCGCGCGCGCAGACGCGCCCGTCGCTCGGATTGCTCCCACCAATCCAGCATTTCGCCCAGGCTCGCTCCGGAGGCGGTGAGCGCGTCCAGTTCCAGCAGTCCAGCCCGGCGCAAATGCAGCATCACCTCGGGCACACCGCCCGCCAGGAACACTACGACGGTGGGATGGTTGCGCGGGCCGTTGGGCAGCGCGTCCACCAGGCGCGGGACTTGCCGGTTAATGGCGACCCAGTCGTCGACCGCGGGGCGGCGCAAGCCGGCCGCGTGCGCCACCGCGGGCAGGTGCATCAGGAGATTGGTCGATCCGCCGAATGCCGCGTGGGTCACCATCGCATTGTGCAGCGCCGCGTCGGTGAGGATGTGGCGACTGGTGAGGCCGCATTCTTCCTGCGCCAGGACCGCGCGCGCCGAGCGCCGCGCCATATCCAGCCAGATTGGGTGGCCCGAGGGAGCGAGCGCCGCATGAGTCAGCGTGAGGCCGAGCGCCTCGGCGACCACCTGCGAGGTCGCCGCCGTTCCCAGGAACTGACAGCCGCCGCCGGGAGAAGCGCAGGCGCGGCAACCGGCTTCGGCGGCCTGCTCGAGGGTGATTTTGCCGTGAGCGTAGCGCGCTCCGAGGGACTGCACCGCCCCAGCGTCTTCGCCCTGCTCGGGCAACAGCGTGACGCCGCCCGGCACGAGCACGCACGGCAGGTCCGGAGTGCCGGCGAGCGCCATCATCATGCTGGGCACTCCCTTGTCGCAGGTGGCCACTCCGATCACGCCGCGGCGGGTCGGTAGCGAGCGGATGAGGCGGCGGAACACGATGGCGGCGTCGTTGCGGAAGGGCAGGGAATCGAACATGCCGGTGGTTCCCTGCGTGCGGCCGTCGCAGGGATCGGTGCAGTAAGCGGCGAAGGGGGTGGCGCCGAGCGACTTGAGTTCCTTGGCCGCGGCGTCCATGAGCAGGCCGACTTCCCAGTGACCGGTGTGATAGCCCAGGGCGACGGGCGTGCCGTCGGCCGCGCGTATGCCGCCGTGGGTGCTGAGGATGAGAAACTCCTTGGCGGTCCCGCCCAGCGCGGCGGGGTCCCAACCCATGCCGGCATCCTGGGACAAGCCGAAGAGCTCGCCGGAGGGACGGTGGAGCAGCATCTCGGGGGTGATGGGCAGCGCGCCTTGCGGGCCGCGCGCGCGCGAGCGAACGTCGAAGAGCGTAGGGTCGTGG